>JANRMD010000603.1:0-10848 GCA_033761895.1 Pirellulaceae bacterium
TTAGCCCCGGTTTTTGCTCTGGTAACCGCCGCTAACCCTTCAAGCATTCCGCGAGTACTGGTGGCCCTCGAAAGCCTTGATGGCTTCCGCTACCCAAGGATCGACAAGCCCTTGACGCATTCCGCTACGAGGTTATCCGAAATGCTTGACGCATTCCGCTACGTAAGAATCTCAATGCGGCACAGTTAGAGCGATTTCAGATAGGCGATGAGCGCTTGAACTTGCTCGTCGGTCAGCGGTGCGGTCCCAGAAACTTTTTCGGGCGAGTGATACTGCGTCAGCAGCGTTTCTAGCGACTTGGCGCGGCCATCGTGCAACCACCGGACCTTGCGATAAGTACCTAACAGGGTCGGAGTATTGTGCGTGGGATACTTGTCACTGTCGGAGCCAAGTCCCACGTCGTGATTCAATCCATCGGAGTACGTTGGACCACTGTGACAAGTCGAGCATGCGGTCTCAGGGCTCTCGAATAACTTTCGCCCCGCTTCCGCAGCTTCGCTGAGTTTCCCGTCGGCAGTGAGGAACGGATTGGGCGGCAAGCTAACGGTCGCCATGTAAGCTCGTAGGGCACGCACGTCTTCTGCAGTCGCTTCTTTGCCTTGCATGGTGTCGGTGAACGAATTCTGGATCGATTCGTCGAGCTCCTTTTGCCAACCGTGCCAAGTCCAAGGAGCGGTCTCGGTCACGCCATGCAATGGCAGGACAGTCTTGACCGTTAGTGCTGTACCATCGTTCCAAGTGTCCATAGGACGCGCGTTGCTGCCGCCATCGAGATGGCACGATTGGCAACTGTACCATTGATCCAGACTTCGTTGACCATCATAAAAAATCTCCATGCCGCGATGCACAAGCTGTTGCAATGGTGCATCGTCGGGTGTCTTTCCGAGACTGATGTAATTGAGTTTGTGCTTGCTTTCAACATCCACGATTTGGAGTTCATCCAACGTATGGTTGGCGACCAGTACGCGACGGTTATCGGCAAACGCTCGAACGGCCATGGGGCGTCCACCCACCGGAATACGATAAAACAGATCTTTATCGCGCAACAGCTTGTCGTCGATCAAGTCGCCCGGACCACCCGCACCGATAAACGGCAAGTCACCAAGTCGATACACCAGCAACTCGTGTGTCCCCGAGGAACTCACCACCAGCCGATGTTCATTGGGCGTCAAAGCGATTCCATGCGGATCCGAAACCGCTAGCCCCGGCACATCCAACGAGATCGCTTCACGGTCAGCCGGGCCATCCAGACGCACACGAGCCGCTCGGCTAGCCAGGATCCAGCCGCGACGGATGTTGCGTGCATTGATGGGGTTGCTGCGATAAATCATCCATGGGAAGTAAACGTTGACACCATCCGCAGAGGCCTGAAGGTGACCGAGATTGATGCCGCCGCTGAGTGGTTCGCGATAGAGCACCTCGCCAGTGGCGATATCGACTACAGCGATCGCCCCTTCGCCGCTTAGGCCAACCGCGAGGCGTTTGCCATCGAGCGATGCGGCCAAGTAACGCGGCCAATGACCAACTGCGAATCGACGCACAACCTTGCGCTGATTCAAGTTGATCTCAGCGATTTCACCGGTGGCTTGCAGACCAACGAAGATCGGTGGCAACTCATTTGAAGTGGTTGCTTTACCGACTGCTAAGCCATGTGGCAGAAAACCGACCTGAATACGCTGCTGAATGGCCAGTCGCTGGTCGACAACTTCAGCCAAGAGAACTTCGCCTGAATCCGGGCAACTGATTGCAAGGTGTGTATCATCCAGGCGGGCGATGGCTACTGGGTGACCATCGAGTGCAACTTCGTCAACGATTAGATTCTGCTTTAGGTCGACCAGAGATGCTGTGCCCGACAGTTCGTTTGCGGTGGCGGCCCAGGCTTCTGTGGGAGCAATGGCGAGGTCGACCGGACCGCGAAAGGCCGCGCTCGACTTAAGAGGCTCGGACGCGCGCGTTAGCGTTGGGTGAAATAGGACAGATAGGAGCAATAGGAAGGCAACGTAAGGAATTCCAGTTAACGATCGAGAGGCTGACCAACTGTGATTCGCAATATTTGCAAACTTGTCTGCAATTTCTCTCAGCATTCCTCAACTCCAGTCAGATTGACACTCGTCCTTGCATTGCGTTAGCATTACGCGTTTTCAAACTGAAGAACCGTAAAGCGGTTTGCAGCTTGGAATTAGGCGCATTTTTCGGAGGTCCAACATTCCTCCAGCCGCACCATTATAGACGCTTGGCAGCTAACGGAAGGCCGACAACAAGTGGACGATGCGATTGCAAAAGCGGATACGCTCATCGAAGCCATGGGCTGGATACGCAGTTTTCGAGGCAAAACCACCGTTATCAAGCTGGGAGGAAGTTTGCTGGAAGACCAGTCAGCGATCCACCACCTCTTGCTCGACGTGATTTTCATGGAAACCGTAGGCATGAAGCCGGTGATTGTCCACGGAGGCGGGCCAAGCATTAACCGTGCGATGGACGAGGCGAAGATTACGCCTGTGTGGGTCAAAGGTCGCCGCATGACGGACGAAGCGACATTGAAGATCGTCGAAAAAACGCTGGCTGGCGAAGTAAATCAGTACTTGGCCGACGAAATCGAGCGACTCGGTGGGCGGGCGGTCAACTTGAATTTTGCGAACGGCACCAACGTGCTCTATGGAGAGAAGCTGCTGCTGGCTGACGATGACGGCACGCCGCTGGATCTGGGGTATGTGGGCCAAGTGACGCGAGTCGACCGCGCAGTTATCGAGAACCTGGCACATGCCAACCAGGTGCCCGTGATCCCGACGATGTGCATCGATGAACATGGACAGAAATTCAACGTCAACGCCGACACGGCCGCAATGGCAGTTGCTGAAGCGCTGGGGGCCGAGAAGTTGGTCTTCCTCAGCGATGTAAATGGCGTTCGCCGCGACAAACATAAACCAGAAACGATTATCCATTCATTGACGGCTGCCGAAGCGCAGCAGTTGATTACGGATAAAGTCATCGACGCGGGTATGATTCCGAAAATTGAAGCGTGTTTGTCAACGCTGAAACGTGGCGTTCGAAAAGTTCACATCATTGATGGACGGTTGAGGCATTCACTGTTGCTGGAAATCTATACAACCAGCGGAGTCGGAACCGAGATTGTTCAGCAACGCAAGTAATGACTGGCAGTTGTGTCCGCTACGAGGGAACGTAGCAACTTCACTGGAGTGGAAACATGAAGATTCCTTCAAGCCTGAGTTCGCAGGATACAGAAAAACTATTTGCGAAGTATGTCATTCCAAACTATCGACGTTACCCGGTGAACCTTGTTCGCGGCGAAGGGTCGGTAGTTTGGGATAGTGAGGGAAATGAGTATCTGGATTTCTTTCCCGGGTGGGGCTGCAATCTACTCGGTCACTGTCCACCCAGGGTTGTCGAAGCGGTCCAGCGCCAGGTCGCAACGCTAATCCATGTACCGAACACTTGGCACATGGAATTGCAAGGCCAGTGGGCACAGATGCTGGTGGAGCGAAGCTTCGATGGCCAAGCGTTCTTCTGCAACAGCGGCGCCGAAGCGAACGAAGCGGCCATCAAGTTGGCTCGGCTGCATCAAGGTCCCGAGCGTTACAAGATCATCACGATGCAAGGCGGTTTCCACGGGCGGACGATGGGCGCGCTCGCTGCGACGGCACAACCGAAATACCATGCGGGCTTGGGGCCGATGGTGGCCGGATTTGTGTACGCGCCCGCTTTTGATCTAAGCGAAGTTGAAAAGCGCATCGAAGACTCGACCGCCGCCATCATGCTGGAACCAATCCAAGGTGAAGGAGGCGTTAAGATTCCGACGCAAGAATATCTGCAAGGTTTACGCAAACTGGCGGATGAAAATGGCTTGCTGCTGATCTTTGACGAAGTGCAAACTGGCTGCGGACGAACGGGCGAGTGGTTTGGACACCAGTATTTTGGCGTTCAACCTGATATCATGACACTCGCAAAATCGCTGTGTGGTGGGATCGCGGGCGGCGCCATGATCGCTGGGCGCGAAATCGCCCCCAGTCTCCGGGCAGGCATGCACGCTAGTACTTTTGGCGGTAATCCGATTGCCGCGGCGGCCGGCATTGCGACTTTGGAAACGATCGAAGCCGACGGCTTATTGGCTCAAACCAAAGCCAATGCGGCTCATTTTGCTGAGGGATTGAGCGACTTGGCAAAACAGTTTCCGCACATTCGCGAAGTCCGTCAGGCTGGATTGATGATCGGAATTGAATTAGATTTTGATGGTAGCGAAGTTGTCGAAGCGTGCTTGGATCGCGGCCTGCTGGTCAATTGCACCCATTCGACAGTAATACGTTTATTGCCTGCGATGAATATCAGTGCAGAGCAAATTGATCGAGGCATTTCCATTTTGGCGGACGCGTTGTCTGAGCGAATCTCAGCGATAACGCAACCCGAGTCGCTGGCGCCGAGCACCTAAGGCTGTTGCTCCCAAGGCCCGGCGATTCAATGTTCTAGCGAGCCCTCCGTCGGCTCCTGATTTGAGGTATGTCGTGAGGCATTTAGTTTCGTTATTTGACATTAGTCGACAAGAATTACAGACCATACTGAGTCTCTCCGAGCAAATGAAGCAGTTGCTCGAGCGTGGATGCCGTCCGCCTTGGCTGCAACGACGCGTGCTGGCCATGTTGTTCGAAAAACCCAGTTTGCGGACCCGAGTCAGTTTCGAAGCCGGTATCCAACAACTTGGCGGCGCTGCGATGTTCCTCGGTGCCGAAGTCGGTTGGAAGAGTCGCGAATCGACGGCTGATTTCGTACATGTACTTTCGCAATACGCTGACTTCATCGTCTGCCGCGCAAAATCCCATGCCTCCGTCGAAGAACTGGCAAAGTTCAGCAGCGTACCCATTATCAACGGCTTGACCGACCTGTCCCATCCCTGCCAAGCCATGGCAGATGTGCTAACCATGCAGCAAGTTTGCGGATCGCTGTCGGGCAAGACAGTCACCTTCGTCGGTGATGGCAACAACGTCGCGCGCTCATTGGCGGTAGCTTCTGCTATGGTTGGGATGCGTTTCCGCTTGCTAGGACCAGCCAACTATCGGATCAGCGAAACGTCGATTGCCAACCTGCTGAAGCGGTACCCCAACGCGGACATTGTGCAGTGCGATTCCGCCAAAGAATTGCTCGCTGACGCTGATTTCGTCTACACCGACGTGTGGACCAGTATGGGACAAGAGGCCGAAGCCGCCGAACGCCGCGCAGCTTTCGCACCCTTCCAAGTCAATTCCAAATTGATGGCCCTCGCGCCGTCGCATTGCCGCGTTCTGCATTGCTTACCGGCTCGACGCGGTGAAGAGATCACCGACGAAGTTATGGACAGCAAGTCCAGTGTCGTCGTCGCACAAGCCGGCAATCGCATGCACGCTCAAAAGGGCTTGTTGGTGTGGTTATCAATCCAACAAGGCTGGCTCGATGCCACTCACCTGACAAACGAAGGCATCCAATTGCCAGTCGGAATCTCTTAATGTCTGAAACCGTTCATGTCCCCGTCTTGCCTGCTGAGGTCCTGACACTTGGCGAACCCAAACCGGGGCAAGTCTGGGTGGATGGCACTGCGGGTGGCGGTGGTCATTCCCGTTTGATCGCCGAACAACTCGGTGCATCTGGGAAACTGATTGCCGTCGATCGCGACCCGTTGGTGATTGAACGCCTATCAGGCCTGTTGCCAGAAAACTGCGTCGCGAAACATTCTTCATACGACGACATCCCCGAAACGCTAACCGAGTTAGGTATAGCAGGCGTGGATGGTATCTTACTGGACCTGGGCCTGAGCAGCGATCAATTGGCGGATCGCGAACGTGGGTTCAGCTTTACCGCCGACGGGCCGCTCGACATGCGCTTCGACATGACCCAAGGCGAAGCGGCTTGGGAATGGCTGCAACGCGTCGACGAGAAGACGCTCGCGGATACGATTTACCAGTTTGGTGAAGAACGCTTCAGCCGTCGCATTGCCAAACGCATTGTGGAGACTCGCAAAGAGAATCCGATTCGTAATGCATCCGAACTGCGTGAGTTAATTTACCGTTCGGTTCCGGGCAAAAAGCATGGTCGCATCGATCCGGCCACGCGGACATTTCAAGCCCTGCGAATTGCAGTGAACGACGAACTGGGCATTTTAGAGCGGGCTCTTGTCCGCCTCCCCGATTGTTTGAAGCCTGGCGGAGCTCTGCTGATCATCAGTTTCCATTCATTGGAAGATCGCCTAGTAAAGTACGCATTCCGCAACGACACGCGGTTGGAGATTATCACTCGCCGCCCGGTGCAAGCCACCGATGCCGAAACCGATCGCAACTCGCGCTCGCGCAGCGCTAAAATGCGAGTAGCGCGGCGAGTTTCCCAGTAAGCTTGCCTAGGAGGCAATTTAAAGTCGTGCGCAAAACGTAGCCACACTCGCCAGACGGTGGAAACAACAGATGCCAAACCGTAGTAGCCACCGTCGCCAGACGGTGGAAACAATGGTGTTTTCGGGTTTATAGACAGGTGCAGCGCTTACCTCCAGCGTTTGCCAACGCCCAACTGCAGGTTACTTGGACCGAATTTACTTACGTTCGCAGGCTCAGATGCATGGGGAGCTTTCACGCCCCTCTTGAAGTTCCCTATAATGGCTGCACGATTGGCGGGCGTGTGCGGTTGTTGTCTTATTCTATTCTGAGGAGCGTGTTTATGCGTTTGCTGATTGCGTTCGCGGGCTTGTGGGTCGCGGCAGCGGGAATTTGCCCGGCTGAAGACCTAAAGCCTGTAGCGACTGTCGAAGGTGTTTCCGAATACAGGTTGAGCAACGGGGCTCGAGTGTTGTTGTTCCCAGATGCTTCGCGGCCAACGATCACGGTCAATATGACGGTCTTGGTGGGATCGCGACATGAGGGTTACGGCGAAGCCGGCATGGCACATTTGCTCGAACACATGGTGTTCAAGGGCACACCAACTTTCCCCGACGTCCCCAAAGCACTGCGGGATCACGGAGCGAACTTCAATGGCACGACCAACTCTGACCGCACAAACTACTTTGAAACATTGCCTGCCAGCGACGAGAATCTCGAGTTCGCCATTCATCTAGAGTCGGATCGCTTAGTCAACAGCTTCGTGCGTCGCGAAGACCTAATCTCAGAATTTACAGTGGTTCGGAACGAGTTCGAGCGCGGTGAAAATAGCCCGCAAGGTGTTTTGTCACAACGTGTTCAAGCGGTGGCGTTTGAGTGGCATAACTACGGCAAGTCCACCATCGGCAATCGTTCTGACATTGAACGTGTGCCCATCGACAACCTGCAAGATTTCTACCGCAAGTTCTATCAACCTGACAACGTGGTACTGATTGTCACCGGTGCTTTCGAGGAAAAGAAAGCCTTATCGCTCGTTCAAAAGTACTTGGGGGCAATTCCCAAACCAGCGCGTCGACTCGATCCAACTTACACCGAAGAGCCGCCGCAAGATGGCGAGCGAAACGTTACGTTGCGTCGGGTAGGCAAGATCGGTTCAATCGCCGTTGCCTATCACATGCCTGCTGCAGCGCATCCCGATTGGGCGCCGCTTGAGATTCTAGGAAGTGTGCTGTCAGAAGCCAAAGTTGGGCGGCTGACTTCGGCACTGGTTGAAACCAAGAAGGCCACCGGTGTTTCCGCTCGAGCCGATGAATCGCATGACCCGGGATTGTTCTTCGTGAGCGCCGAACCGGCGGAAGCCACATTGGAACAGCTCCGCGATGAACTGCTAAGCATCATGGATAACTTGGGCTCCACTCCTTTTGGTGAAGACGAGGTCAAGCGCGCTAAGGTACGTTACAACCGCATGTCGGAAATGATGTTGTCCAGTGCTTCGAGCATGAGCCAAGTGCTCAGCAGTTCATCGGCGCTCGGCGATTGGCGGCTGTTCTTCATTCAGCGGGATCGTATCGCTGCAGTCACAGCCGAAGATCTAAATCGCGTCGCGAAGCAATACTTCCCGGCTCACAACCGCACGGTAGGTCTGTTCATTCCGAGTGAAACTCCGCAACGCTCGACGATTCCGACCGTTGAATCGATCGCGGATGTCGTCAAGGATTATCGCGGCGGAGACGCTATTGCCGCTGGCGAAGCCTTTGACCCAAGCCCCGAGAATATCGACGCTCGCACCAAGATCATCGAACATGAGGGACTGAAGATCGCTTTGCTTCAAAAGAAGAACCGCGGCTCGCGAGTCTCGATGGCGATGACCTTGCACTATGGCAACGAAGATTCACTGAGCGGTAAAACAACGGCCGCTGGTATTCTCGGCTCCATGCTAATGGCAGGCACAAAGACTATGGATCGCCAAGTGTTGCAAGAACGCATGGATGCCATGGGCGTATCCATTTCGGCTGGAGCAGGCGGTGGTCGTGGGCGAGGCGGACGCGGTGGTGGCGGAGGCGGAGGTCGCCCCGGAGCACTATCGTTCTCAATCGATGCCAAACGTGAGTCTTTGGTCCAAGGGATCTACTTGCTGGGGGATATTTTGCGCGATCCAGCATTCCCTGAAAGTGAATTTGAACAGATGAAACTGCGCACCGTGAATCGTATGCAGTCCATGCAGACCGATCCAGCGGCTTTGGCAGGCGACAAACTTGGCCGGGCACTCTCGCCTTATCCCGCTAGCGATCCGCGGTTTGTGCCCACCACTGCCGAAAGCATCCAGATGATGGAGACACTGACACTCGAACAGGTCATCAGCATCTACAAGGATCAGCTATCCACATCCGTCGGCGAGATTTCGATCGTGGGCGATTTCGATCCTGATGAAGCCGTAACCGCAATCAAAGAGATTCTGAAAAACTGGAAATCCGATGTGCCCTACCGATCCATCGATCGTGAGGCTATTCAGAATGTTTCTGGTTCCAAGGAGAACATTGTCACGCCAGATAAAGCGAACGCGGTCTTCCTGGCAGGACTTAGTTTTGCGATGACCGAGAATGATGCTCCGAGCACTGCGTTGCAAATCGGGAACTTCATTCTTGGCGGAGGCACGCTCTCTTCGCGACTGGGCGATCGCATTCGACAGAAAGAAGGTTTGTCCTACGGTGTGACAAGTTCCATTTCAATTCCATCCCGGGGCAATGACGCTCGCTTTACGATCAACGCCATTACCAATCCGGGCAACATGGATGCGGTTGAGAAGGCGGCTTTCGAAGAGCTGAAACGCTTCATTAATGATGGGCCAACTGAACAAGAGTTGGCAGATGCGCAAAAGGCGTTCCTGGAATCGGAAAAGGTCTCACGAACCGGAGATAGCTCCATCGCTGGCCAACTGGTGTCGAATCTGCATCTCGGTCGCACGTTCGCTTATACCGCTGAACGTGAGAAACGCGTGCTGGCTCTCAAGACGTCCGACATCAAAGAGGCGTTCAAGAAGTACATCGACCCCGAAAAGTTGACTGTGCTGCGAGCTGGTGATTTGAAGTAAGCACTCACCAAGATTCACAAACGACTTTTTCATGAACTGGCAAGTGCGTTGGCCACCGTCTGGCGACGGTGGCTACGCCCAGTGTCGCACAATTGTCTCAATTGTGGTGCTTTGAGTGTCGCACAATTGTCCCAATTGTGGCAGCTACTGCCGAGTGCCGCACAATTGTCTCGATTGTGGCAGCTACTGCCGCGTGCCGCACAATTGTCTCGATTGTGTAGCGTAGGATGGTACCTTTCCCGTCCTTCAAGTATCTACAGGTTCAATGAACGCTCGGGACAATGGTCCCAAGCTTCGGTCCAACCCAGTTCACCAAAATAGATCGCCCCCCGCTACCCAGTCCGGTTTGACGATCGTCCAGAAATCTACGGCGATGCGGTGTTCGACAAATGTGTAGGGCAACCATCCGAATCCTTGGTCGCCCCATTCGTCTCCCCATGGGCAATAAATTCGAAACGCACCGCGAGACGCAGAGAGCTGCTTGTCGTCGAAGCCCATCATCAGGGCTGCATGCCCTCCTTGGATTGAGTCGTAGGTTGGACGAAAATCGATGAAGCCTTCATAGTCCAATGAGCTTGGGACGGAAAAGCCAAAGGCTATTGGAAAGCCGCTGGCCAACCAAGCCTTCAGAGACTCCACGGGCTTTGAGGTCGAACTCGGCTCGCCCAGTCGAAAGTACTGCAGGGATCGGTATTCATCGCTGCTGTGCAAACCACACTGCCGAGCGGCGTTTGCCTCAACTTCCCCTTCTTCAACTGCGCAGTGGCATTCACAACTTGATAGAGAAGATATGCCAAATCTTCGAATTGCCTTGAGGTTTGTTCGAATACCTGAGCAGTCCCCTTGTGAGCGGTCCCCTTGCGCAAGTGTGTTGACCGCGTGCATCACAAATCGTGCGTTCAGGGGTTCGATTCTGCCCAGACAACGATAATTGAAGTACTCCACCAGTTTCGCGCATACTATCGAAGAGGGGCAAGCGGCGGACAGCGAAGAGGTTGGGTACGAAAGCAAGTAGGCGCGCAAGTCGGCCGCCTCTGGAACGGGAGCAGAGGTCGACTCCGTTACGGGCAGCAGTCGCCGAATCTCTGGGCTGGTAGGGACGAGATCTCGAAAGTCTGGAAGATCTGGACGCCAGCAAAGATGCCGTGGTAGGAATACTCGCATCGCTTCAGCCAATCTAGGGTAGCATCGAGTCGAATTTGGCTTAAAGGTAGCAAGTGTCAGGTGGTTCGCTACGGAAGGTCAGCGGAACAAGCCTTCCAAGATCGTTGGATTCGACTTGCAACCTGCCGTCAATTCCCAAATCACCGCTTCTCCCGTTCCATCACCACGAAATCGAATCAACGCATTTTCTTGATGATGGTTTAGTCCCTTGATCGTATCGTTCAATCGTCGTTTGGGATCGCAATC
>JANRMD010000604.1:0-7849 GCA_033761895.1 Pirellulaceae bacterium
AGGCTGCTAACAACCTCAGCTCTCGTCGCCAATCGTCGCCGCCTTTGAAGATTAGTGAGAAACCGAACGATCCGCAGAGTAAATCAGCGGGATTAACCGATGGGCGTTAGCCCCGGTTTTTGCTCTGGTAACCGCCGCTAACCCTTCAAGTATTCGAAAGTACTGCGGTGGCCCCCTCAAGCCTTGACGGCTTCCGCTACCCAATAATCCGCCACCTCGATCAGGTTGGGTTGGTCGGGTTACTTGGCAGGTTCTGTGGTCACCGCGGGTAAATCGAGCCCCTGAGGCGGCTGCCGTTTGGGCTCTCGGGTGAATTTTTCGCCGTACTTTGTAAAGCCATCGACGAACCCACCATGACTCAAAAAGAACTGGCCACCTTCGACACCCATGTAGCGGTCGAAGCGGTCTTTGCGACCCGTCGGATCGTGGCTGAAGCTAGCGGTTGTCAGTTCGATCCACTCGCCTTTGGAGGTTCGAATCCATTGGTTGCCGTAGAGGGCTTTTCGAAGCAGGTGACCGTTACTACCACCGAAATTCTCGCTGAAGCTATGGGTGCCGCGCATCCAGCCGCCTTCTTTCGGCGCTTTCCAAGACGAGATCAACATCCATTTGCCTTGTTCTGGATGGAACCAATAGCCGCTGTAAATGGTGAACGTTTCTTCGACCGGCTTGGCCGTCACGATAAACCGCTGCTTTTCACCCGTCTTCCACATTACCTTCAGGTGACTATGGCCACCGGTCCCTTCGTTGCCAAAGTCGCCTGTGTAAACGCCTTGACCTTTACCCATGAGTTTCACGCGATTGACTTCGTCAACCTTCTTGCGATCGACTGCTTCATCGCCACTGTCCCACACACTGAAAATGATGCGCCGTTCCGTGGGACTATTGACTTGCATGCCGAAGTAGCCACGGTGCCATCCGCAGGCCATGTAGAAAGTGGTGGTTGGATCTTCGATGGCGGTTACTTCGCAATAGAAGGCTTCAATCTCGGTTTCTTTAGGAACTGGGTACATTAAATGAACCGATGCCGCGTTGCGACGTTCTTTCATGTTGAAATGCGCATCCTTCAATGCTGGACCGCTGAGCACTAAAGCTTCCAGATCGCCGGTGGGTTGTTCGGCTGCGTTCAGCGACTCTAAGGAAATGCGATGATGCCCTGGTTCCAAGATATTGAATTCACCGAACGCAGCCTGAACCGCAGCGTCTTTGCCTTTACCGGTGATCGTTGCTGAGCGAGATTGTCCATCGATCGTCAGCTTCAATTTCGAGACTGCGTCGACCGGCAGTCGTAGATCAACACTGGCCGTGAGACTGCCCGATTGAGCGAATTTGCCGTACCAGTTCACCGACTGCTTGGGATCTGTCCAGCGAGTCACGCCACGTTGTTCGGAGATTCTGGCCGAGTCGGCATCGGGCAGCATATAAGCCGTGAAAGCAGGTACACGCAGGTCGTCAGCCAAGGCTGACGCGGCAAGGCACAGACTGACTGCGGTAAAAACGGAACGAAGAGCGGAGAAAGCCATCAAACTGCCTGCGTGAACGAGCTACTGGACATTGGTAAGTGAAAACCTCAGTCCAGCATGATAGTTCACGCGGTGCCAGCAATGAATGGGCGCAGGCAAGAGCAAGCTACAGAACTGGAAAGTCCCCCCGCAGCTCCCTAAAATAAGCTCTCTGAAATAAGCTCTCTGAAATAAGCTCACAGGCCTAAGCTTACTGACGCCGCCTACGGCTACTTCTTGGTAGCCGCGTTGAGGATATACCCGAGAGCTTTGGTGTTGCGAACTGGATCGGCTTTGAATTTGTTCTGCGAACTGGCACTCGAAAACAGGATGATCATGCCGCTGTTCGGATCATAGAGCGCGTTCTCGAGTGTACCGTCAACCAGCTTGCCAGATTCCAGAAAGACCATCGGATCGTAACCCGAAAGCACTGGGCTGAAGCGATCTGGGGCTTGCATGAATTCTCGGACCGCTTCAGGGTTTTCCATCAGGTAGGTTCGGCCGCGATGACGGACCGCATGTTCAGTCTTGCCTTGAACCTTGAGTCCAGTCTTTACCAGCGAGATAGGGCAGTATCCGTTGAAGGCAGCTGGTTCCATCTCTGGTGGTGCAGCTTCGATCAAGCCAAGTTTAGTGTCGCCAGTAGTTTCTGCTGGTGCATCGTCGGACAGAATCTTGCTGTTGGCGACTAGCATCGCCGACTTTGGTTGGAATGTAGGTTCAGCCAAAGTCCCAGCAGTGGTCGCTGTGGCGGACAGAGGCGGGAACTGTGGGCCTCCGTTTAAAGCAGCGCCGGAAGTTTGTTGCATAGATCTGTTCTGGACATCGCTGCCTGCCAGGTGCTGATTCGATGTAGGTGTTCCGTTGTAAGTCTGCCCTGCATGTTGAGCCATGCTTGACGCGGGACCACACTTTCCATCAGGCGTGCACACCATCGGTTCTGATTCTGGAAAATAAGGATTGCTGACCAGTGAAGAGTTAGGGTTGTTGGCAACCGGTTTCTGGGTGTTGGCCCCGGCAGCTACGCTGGGAAGGTTCGCTTGCGTATTCATTTGGCCAGTTACATTGTTGCCGAGCGGTCTGGATGCTAGGTGCCCTGGCAGGGGAGGCAAGCCACCGTTGTCCATCATGCCTGGCCGAGTTGGAGGCGCGACTTGAAATTGCGTCGCTGGTGTGCTGGCGGTAATCGCCGACGATGGAGCCATGGTCGCGTTCGCCATGTTCGGGTTTCCCGGTGCCGCATTCATTTGCGCAGGCGTTGATTGCGCAGGCATCGCAGAGCCGGCAAATTGGCCCTGGGATTGGCCCAGCGGTTGGCCAGCGCGACTTGCCGCAATCTGCGTGTTGCGATCGCGATTCGAGATGGCAACGTTTTGGAGCACTTCCATGTAGCCTGGAATGTCTTGCTTGCAAACGCCCTGATAGAGCACTTGGCCATCGGCGCTCACAAACACATCCGTCGGCCAGCTATGCACCTGATACTCGGCGGCAGTGGCTCGGTCTTGAGAGGCATTAACGCGTACGCAAATGAAGTACTTATTCAGGGTCTTGATTACGGCATCTTGGTTAAGCACCCGTTGCTCGAGTGTTTTGCAGGGAAGGCAGTTGTCGCCGTAGAAGTGAATCAGCATCGGGACTTGGAATTGAGCCGCAGAGCGTCGGGCGGTTGCCAAATCGGGTTGCCAGCGAATTTCGCTTTGGGCGAAAGCTGGTCCGCTGACGATGGCAAATGCGAGCCAAAGGATCTTTGCGAGTCGGCTCATAGATTGGATTCCTTACTAACTTCCATGCAATCAAACTTTAGGGCATCACCCTCTTTCGGTTTGAATCGACCTGCCGGAATGTTCCACTTGAACAAGTTGTTCCGATTGTCCTGAAATTATTGGCAAAATGGTAGCTAAAACAAATTGGCGAGCTTGACAACACCCTTTTATTGGCGTAATATTCTCGTCGGTTGAAGCGTTTTAGGAGTCTTCAGCGGGATCCTTTCCAGCCGCTCCCCGGGTGTTTGTTCAGAGGTAAGATGCCTTAATGAACGAGTTAAACCCGATTTCGTGAGAGGTAGCTTGCTAGCACCTCGGCTGGAACCTTATGAGCGATTGTGCTTCTAAGAGTGTCCCGGATGTGATCGCCAATGGTCATCGCGCTGGTTGGCAGGCTTCCAAAAGTTATCGACTGTATTGCATTACGGCTTCGCGCCTTTGGTGAGTTAAGCTAGATCGCCTGTGTTTTGCCCTGGATTTGTTTGCTGACAGGTGCACTGGTTAATCTCACTGGGGTTAACCTAACTAGGGTTAATCTCACTGGGTTTGGCCGATAGTTCATAGTTCGAATTACGTACGGTAGGACTGTTTACGAACGCATCCTCGGATTTGGATGCATCCGCGTGTCTTAAAGAGATGACACTAATTTGGGCACCTAGTACTACAGCGACTAGTTGGCTTTCACATTAGTTCGGTTTGCGAGGACTACTCCCAGTCCGGTCTCTTGGGGCATTAGCACAGAATTGCGGCGATTCTGCACCACGCAAGACTTCGACGCACATTGTTTGTTCATGATTTGCTGAACTGTAGTGCTTGTGTTTCTCGCAATATGCTTTGAACATCAAGACGCTCATGCGGTTCAGCCTCACACTTTCTGGATCTGCTTTTCATGGCAAAGAAAAAGAGGTTTCGCCCACGCTCTCCGGGTAACGATTCATCAGGTTATTCTGATCGTCCCCAAGGGTATTCTTCAGGTGGGCGTTCTTCGGGTGGCAGCTCAGCTGGCTACTCATCAAATTCAGGTTCGTCAGGCGCTCGCCGACGACCATTCCGACGCAATCGCAGTGCTGGTCCCAACTCTGGCAGTCAGTCTAACGAGAATCTGCCGGAACCCGAGTTGGATGAAAACGGCGAAATTGTACTAGTGGAATTCACTGGTATCTTGGAAATGCACCCCAACGGCTACGGTTTCCTCCGCAGCAGCGACAGCAACTATTCCCGCGAGCGAACCGATCCATTTGTGCCTGGCACGATGATCGAAAAATTCGGTTTGCGTCAGGGCGTCTGCATCAAATCGATGATGCAACCCGGTCGCCGTCAACAAGGTCCGCGAGTTCGCGAGATCCTAGATGTGGATGGCCTCAAGCCCGAAGAATACATCAATGTCAAATGCTTTGACGATGACAAAGCCCTCACTCCGATCAATCCGGAGCAATGGTTGCGCCTTGAGATCGGCGCCCAGCCGCTGACCAATCGAGTCATCGATTTGCTCACGCCGCTCGGAAAAGGCCAACGGGCTTTGATCGTCTCTCCGCCACGCAGCGGAAAGACTCTGATGTTGCAGAACATCAGCAAAGGTATCTCGATAAACCACCCTGATGTCCATTTGATCGTCTTGCTGATCGATGAACGCCCAGAAGAAGTCACCGACATCCGTCGTAACATTATCAACGGCCAAGTTATTGCCAGCAGTCTGGATATGGACGTCGACAGTCATGTTCGCTTGAGTCAGTTGGTGATCGATCGCTGCAAGCGGTTGGCCGAAATGGGTAAAGACGTGTTCCTACTCATGGACTCCATCACCCGACTCGCACGGGCGTTCAATAAGTGGGTTGGAAACAACGGCCCAACCATGACCGGTGGTGTGAATATCAAAGCGATGGACATCCCCAAGAAACTTTTCGCCTCTGCCCGCGCGTTCGCTGAAGGTGGTTCACTAACCATCGTTGGTACTGCACTGGTCGATACCGGCAGCCGCATGGACGACTTGATTTTTCAAGAGTTCAAAGGAACCGGTAACATGGAAATTGTTCTCGACCGACGCTTGTCAGACCGTCGAGTTTTCCCTGCCATCGATATCACGCAATCTGGAACGCGACGCGAAGAGCTGCTGCACGATGAAGAGACCTTGAACGCCGTGCACGCACTGCGACGAACCCTCAACACCATGCATCCGGTCGAAGCCATGGAGCAGTTGACCAAACAACTCGCTCGATTCCCATCGAACAAGGAGTTCATTCGCTTGATTTCGGCTGCCAAAGTACTCGACTGACCGACTGGTTCTGTCCCATTTTGCTTGCTGCCCAGGATGTCCGCAGCCACTGAACGCCGGAGGAGGCGTTGTAGTTGTGGAGATCCTGGTTACAATTCAATCATTCGGGCTGTAGCGCAGCCTGGCTAGCGTGCTACCTTGGGGTGGTAGAGGTCGTGGGTTCAAATCCCGCCAGCCCGACTCCAGTAAACCCTGCAATTTCCAATGGAATTGCAGGGTTTTTTTGCTTTTTGGCTTTTCCCCGCGACTATTGATTCAGACAAATGCACGAATCAATGCACGTATCGCGGAACAAGCCATGTCACGGCAGAGTAAGCCCTATTTCCGAAAACAGACAAAGAGCTGGTATTGCTCCATCAACCGAAAGCAAATTGCGCTCGGAAAAAAGAAGTTAGAAGCCTTCGATAAGTTCTACGAACTGATGGGCCGGAAGGACGATGTCCGTTCCGATTCTACAACCGTGTATCAGCTCACGCAGACCTATCTAGATTGGTGCCAGAACAACAAAAAGCCAAGCACCTACTCCAAACATCTCCACTATCTAAAATCCTTCGTCGAATCCACCGGGAAGCGGCTGAAAGTTTCGCAAGTCCGCAAACTGCACCTGACAAAATGGTTCCAGGACAAGAATTGGTGCTCAACGACAAAGAACGATGCCATGGGCGTTGTGAAACGTGCATTCAACTGGGCTACCGAGGAAGGTTACTTTACCTACAACCCAATCGCCCGAGTTAGAAAACCACCAGCCAAACGTCGCGATATTTTTTACACCGCTAAACAATGGGAAACGATTCGTAATGCAGCCAAAGGACCAATCGTGGATTTGCTCGACTTTCTCTGGTCGACCGGTTGCCGTCCGCAAGAGGCCCGCATCCTCGAAGCTAGACATTTGCATGAAGACGTAATCATCTTTGATGCTAATGAAAGTAAAGGCGAGGAGTATCAACGCGTTCTTTATCTAACTCCCTCGGCCCGGGCGATCGTCAGTAAATTAGCTGCCAAGTACGGGACTGGCCCCCTTTTTCGGAACCGGACTGGACGGGCATGGACAAAGGACTCGATCAAATGCGCGTTGACGCGAATACCCCATGGATGGCCTTTCATTAACTCGCATTTAGCCTCGTTCAGAAAGGCTAGCGACTAACGATTGGTTCGTGTCCGTGAACCCGAGCCGTTCTTTGACGTGGACCTGTCTTCAGAACGATTTTCTTCCGGTTCATTACGTTCGCTCTGCTGATAAATCCAAAGATGCGCTTGATCAGCCACTTTGGATACCAACGGAAGCTCATCCCTGCCAAACGAGAAGCTGGATTCCCAGCCCGTTTCGGTCTTGTAGATGCGGCTTATCGTAACGCTATGCCTTGGACCGGAGTCCGTTTCATTTCGCCAGATTGCTGCCTTTACCTTACCCAAACGAATTTCGTGTACGGGACGTTCTTGTGCCATGGGGCACCTCGCTTTCGCATTGAGAGATACTGCTTACAACCGCTCACACACCACCTGGTCTCTCGGTCAGTAGCTGTATGAACAGCGCAGGCCACTCAACGGGGGATAGGACTTGCGCGCATATTTAACATAGCGCCACTTGAAATCAAGAAAAATCTGCGCTAGATGCATGCGAAAGCCGTTCAAGTTGTAGCTGTAAAACTTTCTTCATTTGGAGGCTACATGTTCGAGTCGCTCAATAGAAACTTCGGTTTACTAATTGCGTTTGTTCTCCCGGGGTTTGTTTTTCTATGGGGAACGACATATGTGGACGGCTCAATGGGAGCTGCTTGGCCACTCACGGAGAGTCGCCTCGACCAGTTCGGAGCTCTGTTACTGCTCCTGATTGCAGCAACAGCAACAGGGATAATTCTTAGTGCTGTTCGCTGGTTGATACTGGACCATCTGCATCATGCGACTGGGATACAGGCTCCTGCGCTCGACTTCCGCAATCTGGAACGCAAACAAGCGAGCTTCATGCTTGTGGTGGAGAACAACTACAGATTCTATCTGTTCTATGGAAATACGCTTATGGGAATGCTGCTACTTGGCTTAACCGCGTTTTCGAAAGACGCTCAACTGACACGCCTCGACGGAGTTCGCTGGCTTGCGCTCAGCGTAGTTCTCTACTTCGCTTCACGCGATTCTTTGAGCAGGTACTATACGCGCGCAAGGCTTATCATGGGCGAAGCTCCCAAGCCCCCTCTGCCAAAGCGGCGGTACTCATAGGTCACCGCTTCAATCGTTCCGCGCGGGCAAACAGTTCAGGTAGCGTTAAATCGAGAGCTGCGGCAATTCTCTCCGCCACATCGATGCTGATAACGACT
>JANRMD010000605.1:0-10378 GCA_033761895.1 Pirellulaceae bacterium
GGCAGTGGGAAGTTTTGTCGCGGGCCTGATGGGATTCTCGGCCTTAGTTCGCGTCGGAGTGGGGCTGCTACTATTCTTGTCAATGTCGGGGCTTTTATTCACAACTGTAACGAAAGCTGCCAGCTATATTTGGATTAATTACAAAGCGGTTGTCGCACTATTGGCCCTTGCGATACTGGGTGCCATATTGTCTGTTGTGCCTATGATACGAAGTCGAGCCGCCTCAAGTACGGCGGTGGATCAAGCCAATACATTGCGGATCCAGATGTCTCAGCAAATTGGGGATACTGTCTCTGAGGCTGATACACTGACGGAACAGAATCGTGAATTGGAAGGATTGCTCGAAAAACGAGCCACAACTGTAAATGAGCTTGTTCGCGCAGTTGAGTCGAATGATCAGTCTGCGGTTGATGGGCTTGTACGTGCCTTTAAGGAGCAAGAGGCCGAGCTTCAGCGTCTAATCGATGCGACGAACGCTAGGATTACCGACGCAAATGAACGGATCGCATCGTTTGTGCAAACAAATGCTGGCCTTTCCGAGGTTGCTGATCGCCTCAGAACTTTAAGAGACCAACTGCTCGCGCAGAAGAAGCGTCTTGAGGAACAGCTGAGGCAACGCAACGGCCAATCTGATGGTGAAGGCGGGAGTTCTAGCAAGACAAAGGACGACGAAGGTGGCCCATCAGATGTTGAGCGCATTCTAGCGTTTCTATTGACTCACGGCCTGAGCGAGATTCTAGGATTGTTTAACGATGAAGAGTTAAAAAAAGAGGTTCAGGCTGCGGCTGTTGCGACCCATAGCGGTCATAAAGTTGATCTCGACGCACTTCTATCCGAAATCGACGACCCTGTCGTGAAACTTCGCTTGTTAACGTACCTCGAGAAGGTGGCAACGGACTCGAAGAATGAAGAGGTCCTCGCGCAGGTCGCAAAACACAAGAAGGGCGTAATCGATGGGTATCACACAAGTCTTCCCGATCGTGCGAAGGCACTTGATAAGGCTCTAGAAACGAATCCCTCCCTTTCACTAAAGGAGATCAAGGGTCACATACTTCAGGCGGATAAGTTTTATAGTCCGGCTGAGAAACTCAAGATCCTTGAATTGTTGGAGCTACGCCATCCAGCTGCGTTTGAAACTCATCGCGAGGCTCTCGCAAAGATACCAGCCGATGGAGGGGGTTAGGCATGAACATACTTCGGGCATTTTCTAGTATTCCAATTCAATGGGAAAACGGTGATCCAAGGAAATCTAGCACGGTGCCATATCGTGCCGCGAGAACTCCGCAGGATAGGGTGTGGCAAACTGGACCTGAGTTGATTGATCGGATCGTAAGGGCAATAGAACTCAATCAGTCAGTTCTGCTGTCCGGTCCGCGAGGTTGCGGGAAATCGTTTTGTATCAAGGCAGCGGTTCGAGAAGCTCAGCGGCGTGGCATACTCACAGTCGGCTCGGATTTAACATGCCAAGGGAATCGCGAAGTCGCGCGCGACTACCTCATGGAAGACGATGTTGTGTTCCGGCAGAACAAAGCCAGTGGGAAGATTGATCCGGAGGTGAGATCGGCACCGCTTTTTCAATTTGCGTTGAGAGGGCCGGACGACGAGCCTGTAGCAGACCGCGAGAGTCGAGTGGTACCTTGCGTAATCAAATCCGGCACGCTGCAAAAGCGAGTAGAGAGATACTCGTTGTTCTTGGATGAGATTAACCGCTTTTCTGATGGCGTGCTTGATGGCTTGTTGAGCGTGCTTGAAGAGAAGGAGGCGTTTCTGCGCGGCAAGAAGTACAAGCTGCCCGTGGTTGTACTTATGACGATGAACCCACCTGGGTATGACGCAACTGCTCGGTCACTGAGTCCTCCACTTGCGGCTCGAATCAGTAGAAGCTACGAACTGTCGACTCCAGATCTTGATACACTTACGGACTTAATCATTGCCGAAAAGATTGATGGCCTAGAGTCGCAAGTCCACCGCGATGCCGCGGCGGGCTTGGCACAAAGTCCGGAGGAGGTTGCCGATCAGGATGGCAGCTTGCTTGTTCCCGCGATACTCCGACGAAGGGCTGCGCTGGCTTCATTACTCTTGTGGGGAAACCCAATACCAGCCGATGGAGTTGCTCGCCCTGGGATGGAGTATCTTACTGGTCCCACACTGGCATTGCTAAGGAAGTGCGTGGCAAAGGCTACCAATGACAACGTACGACTTGTTGAACATCTCGATACGTTGTCGGAACTTTGCCGTTTTGGGCCGGATGGTCGGGCGGCAGCGGATTGGCTGACGTCAGCCTCAGCTCGTGCACTTCAGGAGCGCGACGGTCGAAAGCAGATAGTTGTTAAAGGGCGTCATTGCATGGATGCGGCGCTTGAATCTTTGTCCCACAAGATTTACGACGACTTTTCCCCGGCGAGCGAGCCAGAGAAAGTGCGGCGAAAGGAGAAAGCGGTTTTTGCTGTATGCGACTTGGTAATGAAAGGACAATTTGACGAACTAATTGAGCGAGATATTGACGACGAAAAGGTGTTCGCCCGACGATTTCGGGAGTTGATCGATGGCTGCGAGACGCCGAAGATTGCAGAGCGGATTAGTAAGGTGTTTGTGCGCGCCGGAGTTACTGACAATGAATTGGTTGAGAGTGTAGTCAGGGTGTTGGTGCGCGGGACAGATTCCAAGACGCTTAGCGGGCTGCTGTCGTCATTGGAGATAAATGATGTGCCAGTGTTCGTCAAGGGCAAAGCCGACTGGCCGGAATGTTTTTCCACACGACTATTTGAGCAGCTAGTCATCGAACTCAGTCATCTCGACGGTATATTACCGCGCGCGTGTCGCGAGTTGCTCAAAGACGTATCTCGACCGAGATTACCGTATAAGGTAGTGCTTTCGGATTCACAACCGGTTCGGGAACGCCGCATATCGGTCGTCGGAGTAGCGGACATTCTCGCTACCCATACCGTACTCTTGCATGCTGAGTTGTTCTGCGGCGCACTCGACTTCCTTCACGCAATGGACGCCAACACTCCCTCTGCGGCTCTAGTCGCCTATGTGAATTCGCTTTGCGACGATCTCGCGCCCGAGGTGGGCAAGCGCGTAAAGTACGCACTTGCGGAGCTATTGGGCGCACTCAACACCTCCTACAGTTGGAACAAAGAGTACATTGAGGCGGCTATTAAGACGCTTCAAGAGTCAAATACCTAAGATGGGCGATGCACGAAGTGTCACATTTAACTGCAGCTCAAATGGCTGTCGTCCTCGCGGCAGTCGGCATTCTCTCATTGGCCTTGGCGATTACCTTTGCTGCTGGTGTTCGTGGCAGATCCATTCGAACTGCCTTATTGCTTGTCGTTATAAGCGCACTCTTGATCGTGGTCGGATGGTTTCAGGGTTCTCTGCCGAGTAGCCGCGCATGCATCCTCGTCTTCGATGAATTTGTCGACATCGAAGTATTAAGGGCAAGCATAGATGAGTTCGGTCCGTACGACCGACTCGTGTTGCTGCGAGTCGATCACCAGGCAGCGACTGCCCCGGTGCAGTCAAACGACCTTGCTCTGCAAATTCCCCAACCCGCCGACAGTTGGAAGTGGTCAGAAGCTTGCAAGGCTTCCGCCGGCAGGGCTAGTACAACTGCGGAAATCGACGTTGCTGTGCCGCTACGTGTCGCGCACGCTACGGATATTCGTAAGCTTTTTAGGGCGGCTCAGCACCTTCACCAGTGTCATTGGACTCTCCTTCCATACCGCAACTCGACGCTGATATTTGTTGCAGGCAGCGAAGGTGGATCGTTTGGTGGATTCTCCCTGCCAACTGCGGAGTCCTCAACAGACAGACTTTTCGGCTTGTTTGTGGATCCCCGCAATTCTTTATTCGTGCTTTCAGGCGTCCAAGCCAATACTGGCGCACTGATCCTACGAATGCCTCAGTCTAATCTCGAAATTGCGAGCGGACTTACGTGGAATAGCTTAGATCAGATTACGATTGACGCTAATCTCCAGGGCCGATCGGATCTTCCTGGCGATACGGACATTGAATGCGTACTCAGCATAAATGGTGTTCAGCTAAACACTGCGATAAAGAAGAGGGCGCGCGACCACACCTTTTCTGTGTTCCTCAAAGAGCTTACTGACCTAGAACCGGAGAGTGCCGAAGCAGCAAAGGAAGGCATCCACCGACTTACAGTGCAAGTTAGCTGGCCGAGGGCCGACGGAACGGAACCAGAGTCATTCTCCAGTTCGGTCTATTTTCGTGTACGACATCGATCGCTGCTTGTTATCGAGGACAAGATATCCAATGCATCGAGCAGTAGCACGTTCGGTCTCGAAGAGCTTTTGCCCACTCGAACATTCCCTGTTTCCGACACACTGAAACGCTTCTCGCTTGTAGACGCAGCTTCGCCCCGAGCAGACCAACCCCAACGCCAAGCGACACTAGGTACGGTTCATTCCGTTGAGTGGTCTGACTGTAAGAAGGCAGCGGATGAAGTTGATCAGCCTTTTGGCAAGGAGTTTCAAGAACACCTAAAGCACCATTCCGCTCTGGTTTTGGTGCATCCGGGGGTTGAGGACCTCAAGAACCTTGCGAAGATAGGAGTCGAAAAGAACATAAATAACGGGCTATCCGTTGCGATTGTCGGAATGCCCGTAGATGATGGGGCTCTCCCCACGTGGGCAAAAGGTTTTGCAAAGCGAGGTGCCACAAGTTTCGCGCGTGATGATCTGACGGTCTACTTCTGTCCGGACAACTCCTTCGTTTCGCAATTGTTTTCTGATCCCGTTCGAGCGTCCAGCGATAACACCACGCATATCACGGGAGTGGATTATCAGGTTCATACGGCTAACGAGTTCTTCACTCGTGTTGACGCAAAAACAATTGACGGCGGCGCTTTCCGAAACCCCTGGAAGCTGACGGACGAATTGTTTGTCAAACCGCGGGTTCTTGAAATGGCGTACTCAGAGAAACTGCTTGGCAAGCCGTTGCTTTCTATTTGTCCGATACCTGGGATTCCCGACTTCTATAAGAACGGTGCGGGAGACCAGATTGTACTTCAACGCGGTGTTCGACTGGAACTGGCAGGTCAGGATGGGACCGACAACTTGCTGCGGTTTTCCTACGACCTTGCTTTGAGCGCGATCTCGCCTCGGCTTGAGAAACTGTTCGACGAGTCAGATGTCGCATCATTCAGACCTCTCGCTCGCGATTCGACGCACAACAGAACCGTTGTAGTATTGTTCGTGCCGGCGATTAATGGAGATAAGGTGTATCTGTCACCACCCCCATTGCCGATTGCTGGCCAGGACTATCAGGTGCCCGCCTCAAATCCCGCCGCGACCATCGAGACACTGCAGGAAATAGGTGTGCGGTTTATTCTCGTCAAGGTCAAACCAAATTCATCCATACTCGACACGTATGACGGCGCTGCAGGACTGGTTGAGTTGGCTGATATTCATGACAATGATCCTAACAAGTGGAAGGAATTAGTCCTCGATTGCAGCGAACCTAGTTCTCCTAAGACAGTGGCCTCGGCAATCATGAAACAGATCGAGGCATGGGCCGAGCCATTGAAGATTGAATACGCTGATACGCTTGGTCGAGTAATTGACGATCGCACGAGTGCGGAAATGGCACCCTGGAAGCGATATCTAGTAGATGAGAATCCAGATCGTTCGAGAGTATTCGCCTACACCAATGTTGACGGCAAGAAGCTGCCATTGATTGAGTCGCGACTAATCGGAGAGGGTCGAATCACAGTTCTTCACTATTCACCTGTCAGTTTCGATACGTTGCGCGACGACGCGACTTTCCCGCGCGAGCTTGTTCGGGGAAGTGTGGGTGCAGGAGGCGATTTCATTGCGCGGGCAGGGCAGACTTCCCCTGAACTCCGTGGCCTCGGAATTCAAAGGTTTCTGGACTTAACAGAGTTGAATCGAGCTGGCGAAGTTCGTGCAAATGAACCAGTATTGAGCGCCGTACAGGAGACACCAGCCGGGGACGCCTTGCTTTTTCAATGTTGGCTCGTCCTCGCCAAGGACAAGACATCCTTTCAGAATCCGGTACTCGTCACACGCGACTCGCCTCCTAAGGAGTTCCCCTGTGCCATTTCTTCTATTGACTCTATGTCACGCAATATCACGTTCAAGCTTCAGGCAACTAATGAGCCCATTCAAGTGGATGGTGCAGACTTGTTGTTGGGAACTGAGAAGGTGCCTATCCATTGTCCGCTGACACTTCAGCCATCGGCGTTTGGATCTACATTACTAGATTTTCTTCGCTCTGTTTCTTCCTTCACAGGTGGAGGCGAGCTTCGAAGAGCGGATGAGATCAACCACTCTTTGCCAAGGCACCTCGGGCATACTTGGGTTATTGCAGCTGTTTGCATCCCACTGCTTTCACTCCTGCTGTTGAGTCCGATTTGCAGATCTTGGAACGGCCTTTACGTGTTTATTGGGAAGATATGGGCAGCAAAACCGGCGGATGATTACCCGCCCGAAATGAAAGCGGTCGTCACTGAAGTCGAAGGAGTCATGACTAAATGGGGGCGACATGCAGGTATGCCGGACGCGCAGCGTCACGCTGGCGAGAAGGTGGGGCAACGGGTCTTTCAGTCGGGCGACGCCCTTGCAGTTTGTCGTCCTGAAGGGTTGATTCCATTTACCAGCGTCAACGAAGGGCTCGATCTTCCGGCAAGAAACCCAACGGTTCGACTTCGTCACGCAAGCCGGACAATGCACGCTTGGATAATGCCGGATGTCGGGCCCAACCTCAGATTGCCTGTTACGTCAGAGGTGCGAAAGCGAACCGACTACCTCGTCAAGCTGTGCTCGATTGTCGCGAGAGCAACTTGGCTCCAGGCGGGAAGTGTGTCCGTCGCAACCCCCCAGCATCCCGAGAGGGTATTTGGACCGGCTTACAATGTCGACAGTGCACCCCAACTAACTGAATTCCTTTTCGAATGTGCCAGACAAGATGCGAGCGACAGTCAATTAACGATTCCATCGAGTTGCGACAGCGGCCAAGCAGTGTACCTCGTTTCGGGATTGATTGGGTTCTCGGAAGCGGCAATAAAGCAGTTTATGCTTCAGTGTGTTGTCGCGGGGGTAAGTCTCAGACTGATACAACTGGTCGATACTCAGGTATTTCGTATGTCCGGCTTGTGTTTTAATGATGCGATCGGGACATTTTCAGATCGCAACGACTGGTCAGAACAATACCTTCGCCAACTCTATCAGGCATTGGCAAACGATCTTCGAAATCAGGCGAGCCGCTCTGATTTCCGCTTTCAATGCGTCTTCACGGAGAGGTCAATAAGCGATACTGCGGCTGAGTTGTTCTCGAAGGACTTTTTCAAGTAGCGGAATAGGCAGATGGATTCCATCGACTGGCTACAACGGCTCTATCCCGAAAGCCTTTCATTGTGGTCTTATGCAATTTGTTGCGCAGCCATCCTCTTTGGTGTGGCGGCATTTTGGTGGATTCGGATTCCAGGAGGAGTCCATCCTGCCGAGCGCTCGACCCGTCGAAGTATCTCACACAGCGCGTTCGCATTTCTGGGAACAATTGCATGTCCAACATTTATGGCGGTTGGCATTGCATATTTGCTTTTTCCGGTCACCCCTCCACGCATTCTTGTCCTCTCTTCGCGGGTGCGTCCTGAAACAGATTCCTGGACAGAGGAATGGAAAACACAGTTTGAACGAGCCGTATTGCCGGGCATGCATGCCTATGACGCAGGGGCTGTGGTTGATGAGGTGTGCGCGGAACTAGTTTCAAAGAAAGATACGCTTCATTTCGATCACACCAATCCACAGGCGGTTGCAGACATCCGGCGAGTTGTTTCGGAGCACTTGTTGGGTCGTGCTCCGCAACTCCATAGGGTCGATCGCGCGGATTTCGCGTCCACAGTCGCAAGCAATGGGTCCGCCAAGCTATTGCCGGTATGGGTGGTTCAATCGGTTGAGATCACCGTGCTAAAACTCTTGACTGAGCAATACAATGTGGCTCGCATAGCATCGCGATTCTCCGATTCCTCGGGTGGGGCCTTTCCAGCTTCTTCGCTTCGCGAGTTTCTTGCTCAGGACTGTAGGCGGCATAGGCCAATCGATGTCGAGAACATCGTTGTCGCTCCCAGGCAGAGCGAAGTCGAATTATCATCGATCCTGGCCGTTCGAAGCAATGCTGGAGGTACGGCCATCGACGCAATGCTGTTCTCCGATATCCCCAGATCTGAAACACTCATCCTCGAAATCTCAGGGAATAACAAGCAAGTTGAATCGGCAACATTGGCACCAAGCCTTCCACGAGGATTTAGTGTTCAGCAATTCCAATTTGCCCCTCCGATCTCGAACGATATTCTGCTCGAGTCCGTTGCGAATCTCACCGATGATCCAACGGTCGTGCGATCCGTGCCACGTGATCCGAAGAGTCTGCCGCCGATTCAGATTCGTTTCTCTGGGAGCAGGGCGAGTAGCTTCGAATCAACATTCCAACGTTTGCTCACCGATACGTCTTCTCATGACGTTTTGGAATGGCGCGAGCGAATGCTTGACTTTGGACTGGATGCCAATCCCACTCGCTTTGTGATGGCAGCTTCGTCAGCCGACGTCGTTATCGTTTGCGAGGAAGGATTTGTTGCAATTGGGAAGGCAATGGTTCCCGGATCTTTGGTTGCGCACGAACTTGCCGAGCACCGGCCTTACCGAGGTCAAAGTGTTCGCGGAGCAGCACCTGGAGTCTACTCCCTAAATAAGCTGCAATTTCGCCGAAACTCAACGTTGTCCACGCCCGATGCGAGGCTCTTTGGGCAGCCTGTTGGAAACATCGAGTTCATGGGACCGTCGTTGGTGAGTTGCTCAATCCCCTTACCGTCGCCGACGCACAAACTTCTTCAAGCGCCCGTGATCGGTTCAACTACCGTTGATTCAGATCAGAGCTTTTTCATTGGCTTCGATTTTCAGACGCAATCAATGCTATTTGACGCAGCAACTGATCAACCCAATGAGCGCATGCTTGCTGTCTGGACATTGATTATCGAAGCTGCCTTCCGAGTAAAAACGCGAGAGGTATCGGACGACAACTTGCGGAGCGACTCCACCGAGATTCCGATACTGCTCATTAATGACGACGCTACACAATCGCTCCAATCGCGGACAATTGCATCGAATCTCGTCGGCTACTCAATTGCCGCCCTGACGTTTGCATTGTTTATCCTGCGTGGGGTGACCGCAGCACGTCGCCGCCTGTAAAGTCGTCAGTTGTGAATTTCTGTTGGTTCAGCGCTCATTAGCTGCCAATAAAATCCATCCTCTAACTTCTCTGCCGACTTTTGCCACGTCATTCGGTACGTCGGTGAGCGAATCATCAGCTGTTGGCTGTCACTACTGAATGAACTCACGCTCATCCCGTTCGGCCACCCGACAAAGTCAAGCAAACGCTCATCCCCTTCTAATAACACTTTTCCTTCTTCGTCAGTCTGGCGCACAAAGCGGCCTTTCAATGAGATTTGAGTTAAGTCTTGCCCATCGAGGCCAGCGGCTCCTATTATCTGACCATTTTCCGTCGCCAGTTCAAACAACGGTCCGTCATTACCCACGCCAGCAAGACGGAATCCATCGTCAGTCAGCTTCCACCCAAGTTTGCACGTGACACTTGCGTCAAAGACTACATGCGCAGGCTCGTTCTCCGAGATGGAGTGCACGTTAAGCTCGAACACTCCAATTCCCTTGCTATCCAGCTCACGCTCTATTTCCTCCTTCGCATCTGTTACGTAGTCGTTCTTCTTGGAGTGGTCATTGGACGCCTTAGATTCCGGGGAACCGTCCGACCGGATTTGTTCTTTACGTGTGCATCCGCTACAACCCGTCATGGTACTAGCTATCCACACAAGTAATACCGTCAGTGCACGCAGTGTAATGTGTTGTTGAGTCATATTCTGCTCCTCACTTACTCTGATCCGCGAACGCTGACTTTGACGGCAAACGTCAGAGGTCCGGGTGCGGACAACGTCTCTACAACAGGCTTCCCTTCAAAACTAAACGTAATGGTCTTGCTGGTTTGTCCCGCTTCGACGACTTCAGGTGAGGTCTGGTTTAGGCAGCTCAACTCGTAGCCGCCTGACGGATTGACATATTCTTGAATGATCTTCTCGTTCGCTCGTGCAAATCCATTTGCATCTGCGGTAATCGAACCACTAATGTCTACAGGGCCTCCCCCTTTCGTTATTTGTGCTATCTTCTTCTTTCGTTCCTTCGGCGTCGGAAAAAACGGCTCCTCCCCCTTGGCTCGTACGGCGATTGCAATCTCTCCATTCTTGCCCAACGACTTCGCTTCTACGTCAACGATAACCCACGTAGGATGATCTGTGATTACTGTGGTTTTCCCGCCAAAGAAACCGGCG
>JANRMD010000606.1:0-4770 GCA_033761895.1 Pirellulaceae bacterium
GTGTTCCGCTTGCTGGGCGCGAAAGACTTGGGACGCAGCGATGATTACAAATCTGAGAAGATGCCAGCCGTCAACGTGGATATGCTAGACGGCGAACTGGCTTGGCGTCAACATGATGGCGGGCACACTGACGAGCCCAACGTTGAACATTTCATCAAATGGGCCAATCGACTTTACGGTCGACCTGCGGTTGATTTGGGCTTTGTCCCGTGAGCGAATTGAAAGGGGCTCATGATTCCAGCGAACAAACACGGTACGTTCACACGGTACGTTCAGCGAGAAGCGGCCAAAAACAAAACCTATTACAAGTGAGTCGTTGTAATATGAGCAACTACATGAAGATGGAGCCGGAAGACTGGGACGAAGATCGAAATCCGGCAGCACAACCCAAACGAATTGCGATCGCCAAACTGATTGCAGCCTGTTATCTAGATCAAGAGGCTGCATTGCTTACCGCATCCCCAATTGCTTTTGACAATCCAGAAGACGCGGTGGTCGCAAAGCGAGTGATCGAAAAAGTCAAAGCACGCCTGCGAGCGACCGCTGAAAAGCTGCGCCGACAGTAATGAACTGCGAACGGCTTAGTTTTCGATCGTCAATGCGCTCCGCAGCCATTGTTCAGCCGTTTGTCGCGTACTGCTATCTCTGGAGAAGATACGCATGAGTGGTTGGCCAATCGAAACTGTTTCCCCTAGTCGCACAAGCATTTCAAGGCCTACTTGATGATCAACCTGATCGCTAAGCTTGCGTCGCCCGCCGCCGAGAGCGATGACTGCTTGTCCGACGCGCTGGCCATCGAGTTGCTTGAGGCGGCCATTAAGCGGGCTTTCTAAGATCGATTCCTTTCCGAGTGGTAGGCTGTCAACGAATTTCCCGGATTGGTATTCAACCATCTGCTGAAACCGCTGAAGCGCTGCACCACTGTCGAGCGTTTTACTAAGGGACTGAAGTGCATCTTCATCTCGAGTGAACTTGCCAGCTGCGACCAACAATGGCGCGCATAGTTTGAGTGTCAGTTCGCGAGTATCGGACGGGCCGCCACCGCGCAGGATGTCGAGCGATTCATTGACCTCACAAGCATTTCCAACCATGCGTCCCAAGGGTTGATTCATATCGCTCAAAATTGCTTGAGTGGGCACATGCATGCGGTTGCCAGTATCAACCAGCGACTCAGCCAGCTGTTCCGCGTCTTCTCGAACACGCATGAATGCACCAGAGCCAAACTTGACGTCTAACACAAGAGCATCCAGTGACTCTGCCAATTTCTTGCTCATAATGCTCGCTGTGATCAATGCAATCGAAGGCACTGTTCCGGTTACGTCCCGCAATCCATAGAGCTTACGGTCTGCCGGCGTAATCTCGGGTGTCGTCCCAGTGATGACACAACCGATGGCCTGCAGTTGCAACTCAATCTCGGCAGCGCTCAAATTGCAGCGATAACCCGCAAGTGATTCCAGCTTATCCAAGGTCCCGCCGGTAATGCCCAAACCACGACCACTCAGCATCGGCACGTCCAGATCGTAACACGCCAGCAATGGGGCTAAGATCAAGGAGGTCTTGTCTCCCAAACCACCCGTAGAATGTTTATCGACTCGCGGACGTTCGGTCGCGCGCTGCAATCGGATCCCACTGTTCAGCATGCATTCCGTCAAGTCAGCGATTTCTTGTTTATTCATCCCACGACAAAGCACCGCCATGGCCCAAGCCGACATTTGGTAGTCGGGTACCGCCTCCGAAACATAGCCATTGATCATGAATTCAATTTCTTCACGCGAGAGTATCTGTGAGTCGCGTTTGTTGGCAATGATGGCTGATGCAAACATAGTTTTTCTTTGAGTTTCGAAAGACACACTCGAGAATCATCGCGGCCGATGGACTCGACGACAGATTAAAACAAACCCACAAGTCGGAGCGCAAAGACCCCGGTCAGAGCGAGCAGCAAACTGTCGAAAACTCGCTGTGAAATTCGCTGGATCAACCACCTTCCGAGCCACATACCTGGCAGGACTGCGGGAGCAAAAACGGCATTGACCGCTAGGGTTTCCAAGTTGATTAAGCCCATGTTGAAGCTGAAAGGAACTTTGAAAAGATTGATCACAAGAAAGAACCAAGCGCTGGTTCCAACCAATTCCCATTTCGGTAGGCTGACAGCCAGTAAGTACAGCGCCATCACCGGACCAGCGGCATTCGCCAGCATCGTGGTGATGCCAACCAGTATTCCAAGACTGGTCGCAAACCACTTTTGGTGCGGAGTATTTTCAAACCATTGCGGTCGCCACATACGCGTGATTTGGAGCGCGATCAGCGACAGGATAATGGAGCCAACCAGCGGCTTAAAGGTGGCTTCTGGCAATTGCTTCATCATTAACCAACCCAGGACGACGCCGATGGCCGTTGGGGGCAAGAGACGCTGGATGTGGTTCCATTGAGCTTGCTTGCCGAAGTAACACACGGCACAGATATCACCTACGACCAACAGCGGGAGTAGTACGCCTGTTGCATCACGGGCTCCAAAGATGAAGGCAAAGATGATCACATGAATCATCCCCACCCCTTGAAAGCCGCTTTTGGAAAATCCAATTCCAAACGCGGCAATAATCAACAGCAGGCATTGAACGATATTGAGCTGATCGAGCAAAGTCGAGCTTCCCTGCATGACGAGATAGGCGGCAGCGGTTACTCTACTACCGCTTCTTGGTAACCGTATTCTCCATAGCGATACCCGTAGCTACGCGAGTTGGTTATGCCGTTAACGACAATTCCCATCGGTCGTACTCCCATATCCAGAAGCATTTGAGATGCCTGAAGGGCGAGCGGTCTCGAATTGCGTCGGAGCCGAACGGTCAACAACACCGCATCGGCACGAGCGGCAACCGATGCAGCATCAGAGACAGCTAGCAGTGGTGGGGTGTCAATGATGATGTATTCGAACTTGCTTCGCAGGACTTCAATCAGCGAACTGAAGGCCACGCCACTTAGCAACTCCGCAGGATCTTTAGCGGGAATACTGCTGGCAATCAAGCTAAGATTTCGAATCGGTCCATCAAGCATAACATCGCTCAACTCGCATTTGTTCCGTAGCAAATCGGCCAAACCCAATTCATTATGTTGTCCAAACAAACTGCTGATGCGAGGGCGCCGCATATCGGCATCAATTAGCAACACAGTTCGACCTGATTGAGCAATGCTAACAGCCAAGTTAGTAGCGACGGTAGACTTGCCATCGCCAGGTACTGGACTAGTGATTTGAATGACCCGGTTCTCCGCTTCCGATTCACGGAAATACAAACTGGTTCGAATGGAGCGAAAGGCTTCGCTTCCAAACGAATTCGGCCCGCCCAAAGTGCACAGAGTAGCGTCAGCCGCGCCGAGCGACTTGCGAACCTTTGCCTTCATCTGAGGGACATGGCCCAGAACGGGAAAGCCGAGCGCTTTGGTGATATCATCAGGGCTACGGAAGTTCTTATCTGCAAAATCGAGCAGAATTGCTAGACCAGCGAGCAGGAGAAATCCGCCGGCTCCGCCGCCCAACAAGTAGGGTGGAAGGGTCGGACTTACGAACTCACCCAAAGCTGGTGGATCCAAGGTTTGCAGCGTAAGTTGACTACCTTGTGGAAGGATTTGTATACGATTGAGCGTGTTCGTGTAGTTGTCTAGCAACAGTTGTGCGGAAGCGAGCTCTTTGTTCAGCAAACTGTGCTGGCTCAGATACTCTCCCAATTCTTTGGACTTCCGCTCGTTTTCATCCGCTAATTCTTGCAATGAGGCTCGTTGAATTTTGAGTGCCGCGATGCGATCCTGCATGGCGGACTTCCAGAACGCAAGCTTCGTGGACGCATCCTCCTGCTCGACTTGGTTGATGTTGATTTCATGCTTTTCTGCATCAGTCATGGCGGCGATCTGCTTGTTAAGCAATTCGATCCGCAGTCGGGTCGAAGCAACCGCTGGGTGCCCTTCGCCGACAGAATTCAATAACTCCTGTTCCTTGATTTGAAGGTCAACCAAAGCCGCACGCCGATCAGCCGTCGCAGCACCCATGGAGCGACCGCCAGTACCGTTAGCGTTTAAGTCAGAATCTTTCTGCCGAAAGAGGATGTTGTTTAGTTGTGGGTCCGAACTGAGCATTTGCAGAATGGACTCGACAGGGCGGCCATTCTGCTCTACCGCTTGAATGTGAGATACCAACGATTGCAGCTTGAGGTCTTCAATTTCAATTTCGTTGATTGATTTCTTGATCTCAATGCAATGTTCGGAAAAGTGATTGTTGCCTTCATCGCCCAACCAAACCAAAGGCGCATTCTGTCGAAAATCCGCATTCTTCTTTGCGATTTCTTCGTACTTCTTTTGCAATTGATCTTGTGCCTTAGTTACCACTTCGACAACTTCGTTGCCTAACTTTCGGTAGGCTTCTGTCAGGTAACGGTCGTAACCGGCTATAACTGCGTCCACCACTACTTGGCAAACTTCAGCATCCGTTCCTGTGAATCGAATTTCAATCAAAGCAGTGCTCGCATCTCGACCAGCCGGGGCTACCGAAAGATGAGCTGGCGATTTTATCCAACGTCGCAGCGCGGCCGCGGACATAGACGAGAGCTTTGGATGTGCAGTCAGATCGTTCAACTGGATGGCCATATCAATCACCCGTTCGCTCATGATAATCTTCGACTCGTCCAGTCGAGATTGTCCACGAACGGTATCAGGGCCATTGGAGACAGTATCCAGGCCGGCTGACTCGGCATTGGGGTAGACAACTTGAATTAACGCACTCGA
>JANRMD010000607.1:0-22100 GCA_033761895.1 Pirellulaceae bacterium
GATAGCTGGCCGAGGGCATGTTGAACTTCTTCGGCATTTTCATCGCTCATCGCGCGGTGTTCGGGCGAATCTGCCGTTGAGAGCTCTTTACAAGTTCCGTTTGTCGCATCGATAAACTTGCTGCGTTGCCGGGACTGCGAGATCATAATTCGACACCAAAGAGGCATCCAACGTCACATTGACCTCGCGGAACACTAACCCCGCCTGCGCCAGTCGACTTGGAACGGCCACGGTTGTCAAAACGGCGACGCAGGCCGCAAGCCCGATACTTTTTTGCAATGAAACGAACATCGATTTATCTCCCGAATTGAATCTTGAACCCTCACCCATACGAGCTGAGTGAGAGTTCTGGATTCAACGTTTTGCAAAAACGCTTTTTTCGGGAGTCCAGTTCTTTAATCGGAGTTCAATGGCGGGCGAGGACTTCGACGTCTCTCTCTCGACATCACAGTCCGCTGGTCCGACTTTCTGGAGCGCGGACGTCCTCGTCCGCTGAACCCGCCGCTTATCCCAGCACAACTCGTTTGAGTATTTGGCTTTGACGGCGAGAAAGCCTGCGCTACAAGCGCTTACCTTGGTTGCTTCAGACGTGTACGCACCAACTGCGGCAAAAGCTTGACGGGTACGGAGCCGTGATCAAGCACCGCTTCATGGAACCTGCCGAGTTCAAACGCATCCCCCATTTCGCGTTGAATCTCTTGTCGCAAGCGATAATGTGCCATACGTCCAACGAAGTAGGTGCTCAACTGCACAGAGCTTTGCTTTGCACGAACGATCTTCAAACGCGCCTCACCTTCCGACTGATAAGCATCGTTGACGAGGAACTTCAAAGCCTCATCGTCTGTCATCTCCGTACAGTGCATTTTGTGATCGAGAATTGCGTTCGCCACCGCTCGCAAGTAGAACTTCAGTTGATTCAACCTCAGCGCCAGCTCGCCGTTGCCGTAACCTTGATCGAGCATCATCTGCTCGGTGTACACAGCCCAGCCTTCAATAAACACACCAGATTGCAGCACACGACGAATCAACGACGGCGAACGATTGGAGTATTCGAGTTGCACATAGTGACCAGGATAAGCCTCATGGATGGTCAAGATCTGAAGCATGTGTCGATTGTATTCTTCAAGAAAGCTGCGGACCTTTTCTTCACCCCAGATTGCCGGTGGTGGGCTTACGGCATAGTAGCTTGAACCGTTCGGATCGAGCGGCAATGCGGAATCTAGATACGCCAAAGAGTTACCACGACGAAACTCGGGCATCTCAATGACTTGACAGCGATCGGTCTCCGGTAACCGCAGGATATCTTTCTCACGAATGAAGTCTTGAATACTGCGAACGGTAGCCCGCGCATCAAGAATCAATGCCTCGGGCTGGCCGTGCTCTTGACTCACAGCGCCAGTGACAAGTGCAATGGTTGCGCGGCGACCAGCCTCATCATCGGGGGGCAACGGTTTGTTTGGGAAGTACCGACTCCAAAGTTGTCGAGCCACCACGTACATGTCGCGTTGAACTCGAATGAACTCCGTTTCCGCTTCTTGCAAGACGCGATCCGCATCCCAGCCCACATCCAGCACCATCTCCAACTTGCGAGAGAACTTATCTTTGCCAAGCCGCCAATCGCCGCGTGCTTTGGGAAGCACCTCTTTTTCAAGAAACAATTGGTGCTTCTTAAGTTCGACCACGACATCGGCGGCGGCCTTCTTCAGCGAAGCGATTTGCGAAGTTGGACCAATGAGTTCAAAAATCCCCGATTCGTAAAAGTTGATCGCACCTTTGTTCTGCAGAATCGCCGTTTCTAAAATCGGCTTCGGTGGATTGCTGATGGTTTCTCGCGCAGTCGCCACAATGCGTGGAATCTGCGTCATGCGCGCGATCGCGTTCTCGACGTTCTTTTCTTTTGGCAACGTTGATTGTGTCAGCAGCGAGTAAACGCTGTCATTGATATAGTTGCCGTAGGTACGAGGGTCTTCTTCAAAGGGCTGAGTGTTTTCGGCCAGCCAAATCGAACGCACTAGATCGTCGCGCAGGATCGTGTAATCCACTTTTCCATCCGCCGACAGATCGGCTTGCTCAAACTCCTTCGTCAGTGCCGCAAGCTTCTCGCGAAGTTGCGTCAACCAACGTTTACGAGCTTGAGCGGAGATGTCGTCAAGCAAGTGATCAAAGCGGTGATCGCCCAGTAGAGTCGCATCGAACGGACGGAGCGCAAAGGTCTCTTCCAAATGAGCCTTGAAAAACTCTTCAAGCCGTTTGTCCGCCGTCAGGTTTTCGTTCGATTGGGCGAAGGAATGGCTTTCGCATACAAGGCAAAAAACAGCGAATAGCAGTTGAAGGAATTTGCAGGGCACTCTGGTACTCCCGATTTGGCTCGTAGAAGACTCGAAATAGAACGCCTCTAAGTTTAGTCGAACCAGACAAATCAGAACTCCATCAAAGACAAGAAACGTGTAATTCTGACGAGATGCAAAAGGGGTGGAAGTTCTACGATTCGGACTCGAGATTCGGTGCGTTACAAAGTCGAATCAATGAACGCTGTAGTAACAGACTGGTGTCAAGAAGTTCATGGTGGTGGCATATGGCACCAGAAAACGCTCATTTACCTACTGAAGACTCATTCTTACCAGATTATGGCACTTTGGTACAAACCGTGCATTCGCCAGGATTGTACGCAATCGTTTAAGGGATGTTTATGCCTGCGGATTGCGAATTACAAGTTGATGTTAGTAAAGGGATGAAGATGAGAAAAGTAATGCAGCTAGCTGGTATTGCGATGTTGGTCACCGTTGTTTCGGGCATCGCTGGTGCTCAAGCTCAGGGCCTGTCCAACGCGTTAGGCGTAGGTGCCAATGCGTCGTCCAATCTGCAAGGGCAGAATGCAGGTGCTAATTTGGCTGCCGCTGGACAAGGTTCACAACAAAACCTTGGAGCGCAAGCGGGCGCTAACCTAAACAGTGGTAGCGTGAATTCAGCCGTCAATGGACAGGCACTATTGAATAACGCTAGTCAGATTAACGGTGTAACAGGCGCAACGCAGGGGCTCCAGCAGGGCTCGGCTGGCGTGAACAGTCATGTTGACGCCTATGGAACCCAGGGTGGATACACCAATGGCTATCCAGGTGGATACTCAAACGGTGGATATTCAAACGGTGGATACTCAAACGGCGGATACTCAAACGGCGGATATTCACAGGGCGGATATTCACAGGGCGGATACTCAAGCGGTGGAAACTCACAAGCTGGTTGTGGATGCGGCGATGTTCAGAATGTTGATAGCTACAATGCGTCATCCGCTGGTTACAACTATGGAAGCACGCAGCGTTGCGCACCTCAGCGTACTAAACATGGTTGTCATCACCGCGGCATGCGTCGCCATCGCTAAGGTTGATCAAGTTAAATCCAGATGCTTCATGATGTGAAGCATCGCGTTAACGGATACCAGAATCCGTCTCTAGTCGACGTCTTTAACGTCACTTTGTTACTTACTTCAATTCAACCGAAAGAGGCCAACGATGGCAAAACTAGCAAACCTAGCCGACGCGTTTTACGACGAGCTCCAGGACATGTACAGTGCTGAAAAGCAACTCGTAGCAGCACTGCCCAAGATGGTGAAGAAAGCGGCCTGCGAACAGCTTTCCAAGGCGTTTAGCGATCATCTAGTGCAGACCAAAGAGCATGTGACTCGCGTTGAAAGTGCTTTCGCAGACACTGGCAAGCCACCCAAAGCCAAAAAGTGCGAGGCTATGGCGGGGCTTATCAAGGAAGCCGAAGCCATGATGGAAGAAGACGCTGAACCCGATGTCATGGATGCCATCCTCATCGGACTAGCGCAAAAGGTTGAGCATTACGAGATCGCCACTTACGGTACCTTGTGCACATGGGCCGACAAGCTCGGATACGCCGCAGCCAAGAAGCAGCTGGGTGTCAACATGAACGACGAAGAGAAAGCTGACAAGCTGCTTACTAGCTTGAGCAGGGCAGCGAATACAGCTGCGAAGGCATAACAGCCGCCAATTAACGAAACATTTACGCATCTGTAAGTCCCTAGCTCGCAGATGCTCAAAGCGGTTGCAATGCTACGTACCTTCCACGATAAGCCAACGACTTGCGACCGTAGACGAAAATGATTCCGGATGAGCTAAAAAACAAATCGCAATTTTATTTGACTTTTGGGATTTGTTGTTTTTAGCAACCCAAAATTGGTATATGCAGCTTTAAGTGACCTGCTACCTACTTCACTGTTTCGCCTCAGGCGAACCGCGACTCGCATTGACATTCATTCGATGTTGATTCGCTTGACGTTGCCTTTATGTTCGTTCCCGTTCTCCAAAGTTGAAGTGGTCATCATGCTTGCATTTCTAGGGTGGATCATCATCGGTTGTGTAGCTGGACTGCTAGCTCGTGCGTTAGTTCCGGGTCGCCAGAGCATGGGTTGGTTGTACACGATCTCACTGGGCCTAACTGGTTCCGTCATTGGTGGCTTCATCTCAGCCACATTGTTTGGAACAGATCCGCGCGATAGTGGTCTTCAAACCTCCGGTTTGATTATGTCCACCGTCGGAGCAGTGATCGTTCTCAGCATCTACTTGGCTTACAACCGACGAAATCCCGTCAAGCTCTAGTTCGCAAAATCATCGCCGATCCTTGCCTTTAGAGTGGCTTAAGGAACGGCATTTTTACTCGCTTGTTTCCAAAGGTAAAGGAATTTCCATGATCAATCTACGCTGGGCTCTTGTCGGCTTACTGCTAGTCGGTGACGTTGCAGCAAGTCTTCAAGGCCAAGAGAATCGCCAGCCCGTTATGACGACTCAGCAAGGCATCCCGACTTCGGATAATCAAAACTCGCTTAAGGCTGGTGCGCGTGGACCGACCTTGCTGGAAGATTTTCAACTTCGTGAAAAGCTCTTTCACTTTGACCATGAACGGATACCTGAACGCGTAGTTCATGCCCGCGGTTCGGGAGCTCATGGATATTTTGAAAACTACGAGAGCCTCTCGTCCATTACAAAGGCCGATATCTTTCAGAGGGCTGGAGAGAAGACTCCTGCTTTTGTTCGCTTCTCGACAGTAGCGGGCAGCAAAGGTTCGGCTGATGTGGCCCGCGATGTCCGAGGTTTCGCTGTAAAGCTCTATAGCAAGGAAGGAAATTGGGATATCGTCGGAAACAATATTCCGGTCTTCTTTATTCAAGACGCCATGAAGTTCCCCGATCTAGTTCACGCTGCCAAGCCCGAACCTGATCAGGGGTTTCCCCAGGCTGCAACTGCACACAACAACTTTTGGGACTTTATCACGCTGACTCCAGAGAGCATGAATATGATCATGTGGACGATGAGTGACCGAACTATTCCACGATCCTTGCGATTTATGGAAGGTTTTGGGGTTCATACGTTCCGACTTGTGAATGCCGCAGGCGAATCTACCTTTGTGAAATTTCATTGGAAGCCCAAGCAAGGTCTTCAGTCCGTGGTTTGGAACGAAGCGGTGAAGATCAACGGCGCCGACCCAGATTATCACCGACGCGATTTATGGACCTCAATCGCGCAAGGCAATTTCCCAGAGTGGGAGTTGGGCCTACAGTTGTTCGATGAAAAGTTTGCAAAGGAATTCCCATTCGATGTTCTCGATGCAACAAAAATGATTCCCGAAGAGTTAGTCCCGATCCGCAAGGTCGGTAGGCTGGTACTCGACCGCAATGTGGACAACTTTTTTGCGGAGACAGAGCAGGTTGCATTTTGCACGCAGAATATCGTCCCAGGCATCGACTTCAGTAACGATCCCCTTTTACAGGGGAGAAATTTTTCCTACTTGGACACGCAACTGAAACGGTTGGGAAGTCCCAATTTTACCAATCTTCCGATTAATGCTCCGCGATGCCCAATTCACAACTTTCAGCAGGATGGGCATATGGCGATGAATGTTCCCAAGGGACATGTGAATTATGAGCCAAACTCGTTCGGCGTTGGCGGACGTGAATCACCTGAACAAGGATTCAAGTCCTATGCTGAGCCCCAGGCTGGAAAAAAGGAAAGGGTCCGTTCAGAGACTTTTGCCGACCATTACAGTCAAGCCAGGCAGTTCTTTATAAGTCAGTCACCAATTGAACAGAGTCACATCGTCGAGGCGCTGGTTTTTGAGCTGAGCAAAGTTGAGAAAGTGGAGATTCGGTCCCGCATGGTGGCGCATTTGCTCAACATCGATACCGGCTTAGCCAACTCCGTGGCGACAGGGCTTCGACTGTCCGAGATGCCCAGCCCTGCAAAAGCGGCCCGTCCTACGCTGACGGATCTAAAGCCCCTTGCATCGCTGAGTATTATCAAGAACGGACCCAAGAGCTTTGCAGGACGAACCGTCGGAATCCTAATTACCGATGGTGTGGACGCAGACATCTTGGTTGGACTGGTTAATGCACTTAAGCAGGAGAAAGCCGCATTCAAGTTGATTGCACCACAAGTCGGCGGAGTGCAGTCAAGTAACGGTAAGATGCTTGCTGCCGACGAGAAGATCGGCGGAGCCCCCTCGGTGCTCTACGATGCCATCGCCATCCTGCCTTCAAAGGAAGGCGTTGCCAGCCTCTCGAAGGATCCGGCCGTTCGCGAGTTCGTGGCCGATGCCTTGTCCCATCGCAAATTCATTGGTTATGTCCCACACGCGGAAGGTCTCCTAGAAAAGGCAGGGGCAGATTCGAGCAACCGTTCTCAACTGGTTTTACTTGACCAACTCGAATCCGCGAAGTCCTTCGTAACCCAGTGTCGCAATTTACGAAGCTGGCCCGAAGAAGCCAACAAGCATTAAACCAATCCCTTAACGCGGGCAAATGAAGTGTCACGACGTTTACGAAAGCCATCATGTATCTAAAGCTCAAAGACTCAGGCGATTTGGTAGACGTTTGCGTCATCGAATCGCTCTCGGATCCCGCCAGATCGTCGATCATCGGACGAAGCCAGTCAGGTGAAGAAGAACAGCCGAAAATGGAGTACGCGAAATCGGCGTTGGTTTTTCCGTCAGGTGAGTCATTGCCGGTTTGTTGGCTAGATGTCAACTACAACCTTTTAACTATTCGGACCAAGGGGCCATAGAGTTCAATCTCGAGTTGATATGCGCGCTCTCGGTGCAGCTGATTGATCGTTTATGGAGTCACGTGACTGACCGACAGTCAAATAAAAAAATCCAAGTTGCAATCAACTTGCAATTATAAGCTGCCTTGGCCTTTGGCACCCAAGTTGCTTTGAGGATTCCCTGTAACTCGGTAATTCAGCCGAACTATTAACCAGGAGAGAGAGAAGATGATTACGAAAGAACACGCTCAGGGAAATTGGAAGACTATCGTGGGCGCAGTGAAGGAGAAGTTCAGCCAGATTACAGGGGATGAACTGACAGGAGTGGAAGGCAACTTGGATAAGCTCATTGGCTTAGTCCAACGCAAATCGGGGCAGAATCGCGAATGGGTGGAGGCGTTTCTAACGGATGCGTCCGGGACCGCTAAAGATGCTGCACAAAAAGTGGGAAGCACTGCCGCTCAGTATGTCAATCAAGCAGCCGATGTGGTTCGCGATAACTATGAGAACATTTCTGACGCGGCGCAGCGCGGCTACGACCAGTTCACTGATGCCGCCTCACGTGGCTACGACAATACCGTCAAAACTGTCACCAACCGCCCCATGGAGTCAATTGCGATCGCATTGGGCTGCGGCGTTCTGGTGGGGCTAATGGTTGGGTTATCACTTTGCAAAAAGTGATACTTGATTCACTGATCCCTTGTTACTCAAAGGAAGGAAAGCACATACCGTGTCGTCTACAACTACTCGACCCGCTGAAACTAAACAGAATTCAGGGGCTAATCAAAATTCAGGCATAGGACAGACACCAGGTCAGAACTCAGGTCAGACATCAGGTCAAAATCTATCGAAGAACGATGGCGCTAGGGAGGGCAATGACATCCGCGAGGATTTCCAAGCGCTTCTTGGCGATGTGGGATCGTCGGTTAGCACCTATTGTAAAAATCGACCACAGATGGCCGCGCTCATGATCTTTACGCTAGGAATTTATGTGGGTTGGAAGATTAAGCCCTGGTAGGCTCACGCCTCACTTGGCCTGATGGACATTGCTCCCAAGAATTTTCAACGCGTTAGCAGGCTGCTGAAAAAGTCGATTTGCAACGAAGTGTGGAAGAACACTAACCAAAGCACCAGAGCGTCAGCGAGAGGCGTATTAACACTCCCTCGCTGACGTTTTTGGATGTTTCGTTATTTGTTGCTTGGAAGCGTTCCGGATGACGTTTTGTTTGGCTTTTCATAACCCGAAGCGTTAGCGAGGGCCCTTTTTGCATCGGCAAGTCGACGCCGCAACTCGGTCCGGCGCTAACGCTTCGGGTTGTGAAAGCGCGAAACTCGCAATATCAAACCTGACGCATCGGGTTACTTATTCAGCAACATTGCTAACGCTCGGTCAATCATTGACTTTACGATGGCATCCCGTTTTAGCTTTGCTGAGCATCGCCTGAGCCCAATGAGTTATCATCGTTCTGTAGGGCAAATTGCCAAAGCCACCCTAAACGGATTTTTGATTAATGGCTGCATGACTTCGGCTGTGTGCCTTGCGTTCTATACGCTGTTTGCCTTACGCCATTGATCTTCCTGCTGATAGTTGTGATCCTGCACTGGATTCATTATTCATCGAGTATCCTGTTGCTGGGCGCCGAGTTTACTGCTGCGTTTTCGACGTTCATTAGGGTAAAACCTGAAGCAGGTGCCGTTCGCGTTGAAGAACGTATCGTTCCTTACGTGTAGGTGGCACCTAATCGCGCAATGCGGTTCGTCTACGACCATTCGGCTTCCACTCAAACTTCTAGAAGCTAAGCCTGGCCTGACAGCCCACTCTTTAAATCCCCTTGGCATCAAAGTTGCTATTTGATGGTTTGAGTTTTTGATTGTTCGTTGTAAAGGAGTATGGCGTGTTGTCGGCCCTTATTCGAGTGGATGTCGAGAGAGGGTGAATAGATCCGGGAGTATGAAGATGCCGCGTCTTTCAGAATTACAAAAGATCGTTTCACGCCAGAGTAGTGCCTATTTGCAACGAGCGGATGGAGTTGGAGAAGAATCTTTAGTTGAAGATCAGCGCTCGAGTCGCTCAGGTTCGAATGTAGTGGATGAAAAACTGAGACTGCTACTACAGAATTCCGCAGCGAGATTTTCTTTCTTGCGTCGGGTCTCGCGCAGTTGAGTCGAACATGAAAACGTCTACAGGTGCAAATAGTGTCAACTGCTGCGCAGGAATCACGGTACTCCGTTCCCTTGTCCGATTGGATTGGGAACGAGCCCTTAGGAACTTCTCAACTTGATGCCTGTGCCCGCCGCTTGGCGGAGGAACTGAAAACGGTCGAGGGCCCATCGAGCCGTGGTGCCCTTTTGCGAACAAACTTAGACAGTGACATCAAAGTCATTGAAGAGGCCTATAGGCAGTCCGTCTTACTGGCCGGGGAGCGAGATGACTACTCGCCAGTCGCCGAGTGGCTTTTGGACAACTTTTATGTTGTTCGCGAGCAGATGCGAGATATTCGGAAGCATTTGCCGCCGAAATTCCTTAGGCAACTTCCAAAGCTTGCTGATGGTCGTGCGAGAATTCATGTTTTGGCTCGCGAGTTGAATTGTCATTGCGATAGTGCGTTGGATGAAGATCTAATAACACGCTTCGTCGATGCCTTTCAAGAGAGTGCCGATCTTACCATTGGAGAGACTTGGGCATTCCCAGTGATGCTCCGTATTGTGTTAATCGAAAATCTTCGAGCACTGTGCGGTCAGTTGTTGGTGGAGTATCGATCGGAAATTGATGCCGAAGCTCTGTTCGAGACTTGGAAGTCGGAACGACGGTTTGAGATGCCTGGCAGTAGTGTGTCACTCAATGCGTCGAAGTTGCTGGTACTGCATGAGAAACTGAAAGAACAGCATTCATCCGACGCTCTCGATTCCTTTAATCGTCACTTACAGCGCATGGGATGGAATCTGGCGGATCTACGAAAGCTAGAACAGTTTCGGGTTGCCGCCAATCAAGTGTCGATGGGAAACATCATCACCAGTATGCGTCTACTCAACACGCTTAACTGGATCGATTTCTTTGAACGGACTAACCGGTGTGAACGGATCCTGCGTCGCGATCCCTCGGGTCACTACGAGGCTATGGACTTTGCCAGTCGCAATCGATATCGAACGAGCGTCGAACAACTATCAAAACACTCCGCAGTCTCTGAAAAAAATGTAGCTCAGCGGGCTTTACAGTTTGCCGAAGCACATGCCTCGACTAGTGAACTACAGCACGAAACGCTCGGCGGTCTCCAGCAAGTTAAGTGTCATATCGGCTTTTGGTTAGTCGATGAAGGACGCCGCGAAATTGAGCTGGCAATTGGCTATAAGCCAAGATTGATGGAACGCTTGCGGCAACTGGTCAAGAAAAATGCGCACCTCTCCTACTTCGGCGGATTCTCGGCCATCACCACTGTGCTGCTCTTGGCCATCTATTGGGCGGCTTCGACTTTTTCGATCGGTTTTTCGGTTCTTATTCCGTTGCTATTGCTCGCGATTGCGCCAGCAAGTGACGTAGCGTTACGCTTAATCAATGAAGTCATCACCCATATTCTGTCTGTAAATCTACTTCCCAAGATCGAGTTTCGAGCAGGAGTGGGCGCAGAGTTTCCAACGTTTATAGTCATTCCAACTATGTTGGGCAGCAAGCGGGATGCAGTCACGCTACTGGCGAAACTCGAAAACCACTTTTTGACCAACAATGACCCACAGTTTTCATTTGCGCTGCTTACGGACTTTACAGACTCTTTTGAAAAATCATCGGACAGTGATCGAGCCATTTTGGAATTTGCGTGCTCAGGTGTGCGCGAACTAAATCGTCGCTACGGAGCAGGTAAGGTATCTCCCTTTTATATCTTCCATCGCGAACGTCTATGGAATCCGAGCGAAAACGTTTGGATGGGATGGGAACGCAAGCGCGGCAAACTTATGGAGTTTGGCGATCTTCTTGCCGGTAGCGCTGCAACTTCCTATTCGACCGTTGTTGGAGACACTGAGCGATTAGCAGCTTTTAGGGACATTGATAAGCGTCCATTCATCATCACGTTAGATTCCGATACGTTACTGCCACGAGGGGCTGCAGTAAAACTAGTTGGAACGCTCGCTCACCCATTGAATGTACCCCACGTCGGTCCTACTTCTCGTAAGGTGATCCGAGGCTACACGATCATCCAGCCACGAGTAAGTATCCACCTCGCTGACCAAAACCGAACAAGGTATCTGAGTACCTATGCGGTGCATCCTGGGGTCGACCCGTACTCCACCGCTGCCTCAGATGCATACCAGGATTTGTTTCATGAAGGCAGCTTCACGGGAAAAGGAATTTACGACTTACGCGCATTTGAGACGACGCTTAAGGGCAGGTTTCGGGAGAACGAAATCTTATCTCATGACTTGATTGAAGGTTGCCATGGTCGAGTCGGACTGGTAAGCGATGTCGAGGTCTTTGACGGCTATCCATCACGCTATGATGCCGATGCCAAGCGTATACATCGTTGGGTCCGTGGAGATTGGCAAATCAGCCCTTGGCTACTCCGTCGTGTCCGGTCCGAAACCGGGCTGGAGGATAACCCGCTAAACTGGCTTTCGCGATGGAAGATCTTCGATAACTTGCGCAGAAGCCTTGTCGCACCTTCATTAGTGCTATTCATGATCGTCGGTTGGTTCTTAGCGCCTTCCACCGCTTGGCTCTGGTCGACGGTAAGCTTCTTATTCATGTTTTCGCCCACCTTGCTACAGCTTGTAATGGGGCTGTTCGGCTGGACCTCCGATGTAAATTGGGTAGATCAATTCAAGGTCTACCTAGAACGACTGAGCAAAACGACTGAACAGGCTTTTTATAATGCCGCGTTTCTGCCGCACAAAGCAGCCCAGATGATGGATGCGATTTCCAGGACGTTAACGAGAGTTACACTCACTCGGCGGCGATTACTCCAATGGGAAACTGCGGCCGCGGTTGAACAGCGTCTCGGCAAAAACAAGTGGGCTCATATACAGCAATTAGCCATCAGTAGTGTGGTTGCTGTAGTGATAGGTGGTTTTGCACCCCGAAGTGCCTTACCAGCAATCGTCCCTTGGTTAGTGATTTGGTTTTTCGCTCCTCTGATTGCACACGCGATCAGCACAAACTGGAAACGCGTGCAAAAGAACTTTCCGATCAGCGACGAGTCGTGGCTCCGTCAACTGGTATCAGGCACATGGGGATTTTTCGAACGTTACGTCAATGCCGAAGGGAACTGGCTGCCGCCCGATAACGTTCAGTACTTTATGCGGGAGACCGTTGCGTTTCGCATCTCTCCGACCAATGAAGGATTGTTCTTGGTTTCTGGACTGGTTGCCAGACGCTTCGGCTTCGCCGGCGTCAATTGGCTCGTAGACCTTTGGGAGAAGAACCTTGCCAGTTGGAGCTCATTGGAGTTGTTGCATGGCCACCATTACAACTGGTACGAAACCGCACAACTCAAACCACTTCGCCCATTATACGTATCGACAGTGGATAGCGGAAATCTCTTGGCGTGTTATCTCACGGTGGGAGAAGGCATCACTTCGCTGATCGAGCAGCCATTGTTTTCTAAGGTTCAATATGATGGCACCATCACATCCCTGGGTTGGTTGGATCAACGAACGCGCGCTGAACGATTGCAAGGCGAAAATGGAAAACCGTTACTAGCGTTGTTCGAACGGGTCCAGCGTAAGATAAGTGAACTGCAATCCACGATACGTTGGGAGCGAGATGACTTTGTGACGATCCGCGACTTTCTGAACTCGATCGGCAATGCCGCGAAAGAACTGCAGGCCGTCGCTGGGGACCTGGAAGCAACCAATTCAGTTCAAGCCGCCTCGCTGAAGGATTCGATTAGCGTCGTTGTCCAAAGATTCCGCGCGTTACACGACGATGCGGTTCAATTCATGCCCTGGCTTGATGCGGTCGCTCAAACTGAAGAAGCCTTACGTAGCGAAAAAACACACACTTCCTCAGCCAATCTGACATCCGCAAACAACGTAGCCGATCAACTTCTTGATCTCGCCAGCCCTCGCGCGAGTCTCCGTGAACTTGCTCAGCTGCATCGAGTATGGAAGATTAAATATGAATCGGCTCGAGTGGCGTCGGAATCCGCTGCGGACGCAGATCTTGAGCAACTGATTATCACCAGCGCAACAGCAGCCACCACCATCGTCAATCGGCTGCTGGCCATTAAGTCTCAGTGCGAAAATGCTGCCTTCAAAATGGATTTTCAGTTTCTGTACAATCCGCACAGGAAACTACTATCTATTGGCTTTAACGCTGACGTCGGAAAGTTAGATCGCGGGCACTACGACTTGCTATGTAGCGAATGCCGCCTCTCCAGCTTTCTAGCAATCGCTAAAGGAGACGTGGAAACCGAACATTGGTTTCGGCTTGGCAGGCAGGCAACCTCGATCAATGGCAAATACACCCTTTTATCTTGGGGTGGAACCATGTTCGAGTTCCTTATGCCTCAACTCTTCCAAAAAAGCTACAAAGGTTCGCTGCTTGATGAAACTTGCGAAACAGCCATTGAACGCCAAATTGAGTATGGGACTCTGACAGGAAAGCCGTGGGGTATTAGTGAGTCTGCATTCTCTGCGATATCCGCCAATACCGATTACCAATACAAGTCCTTTGGCGTCCCTGGGTTAGGGTTGAAACGCGGTTTGAGCAAAGACCTAGTGGTTTCGCCCTATTCTTCTGCGTTGGCGTTGCCCATGCGGCCTCAAGCGGCACTCGATAATCTCCAGCGTCTATCCGATAAGTGCCTTGGGAAGTGGGGATTCTACGATGCTGTCGACTACACGCCCAGTCGTTTGCGTCGCAGTCAATCCGAAGTAGTTGTCTTGAACTACATGGCCCACCATCAAGGTATGATCTTGCTTGCGTTGGCGAACGCACTGGACGATCAAGTGATTACAAAGTGGTTTCACGCCAATCCTTATGTCCGGGCGAATGAATTGCTCCTGCAGGAGAAGGTGCCCGAACTAGTTGCCATCGATGTACCCAGCACTGAAGCGGCTGAACCAGTACCGTCCTCGCGTATAGTTAACACCTTTGTAAGTCGGCAGATTAAAGGCGTTTATTCAACAGCACCCAAAGTCCTGCTGTTGTCCAACGGCCAGTTCAGTACGATGCTTACCCACGCAGGTGGCGGCTACGTTCAAACAAAAGACTTGCAGGTAACCCGTTGGCGCTCAGATTCCACGCGTGACCATTGGGGATCGTTTATCTATCTGCGTGATGTTCAATCAGAGCAGGTATGGTCGGCCGCGTACCATCCCACGCGTGTCATGCCTGACAGCTACGAAGTCCTTTTCGCTGTAGATAAAGGAGAAATCCATAGCAAACATGGTGATATCGAGACGACACTTGAGGTCGTTGTGTCACCCGAGCATAACGCTGAGGTACGACAGTTGCGAATCATGAACCACGGCAATCGCCCTCGGTCAATAGAAGTCACCAGTTATGCCGAAGTAGCCTTGGTCAGTCCCGCAGCAGACATTTCACACACGGCCTTCCAGAAGCTCTTCGTTGAGACCGAGTTTATCGAGCAGTCTTCGACCATTATCGCGCGCAGACGACCTCGCGATGCAACGCAAGCCCCAGTCTTCGCCATACACACATTGGCAGCAGCGGGCGAGTATGCACACACGGTTGATTTTGAGACGAGTCGCGAAAAATTCCTAGGCCGAGGCCGTACCCTAGAGCTTCCCCAAGCGCTCCTCGACGAGAAGCTGAGCAGAACCCAGGGCGCTGTACTTGATCCGATATTCTCACTTCGATGTATAGTCACTATTGAGCCCAATGAATCCGTGACCATTGGGTTCACAACTGCAGTCGCTCCGACTCACCAACAGGCCCTGGTATTGGCGGACTCATTTCACGATTTTCGTGGTGTTCAAAGAGCCATTGAACTCGCTTGGGCGTTTGCACAGATCGAACTCCGCCATCTAAACCTCTCCGCTAAACAAGTTCAGCTTTATCAGCAATTGGGTGGGCTTGCCTTGTACCCAGAGGGTGCAATACGCGCCGATAGCGCTCGAATCGCCTCAAATCAGCAGAGTCAACGCGCCTTGTGGCACTTTGGCATTTCCGGTGACGTTCCCATGATTGTTGCCCGCGTCACCGACTCAGTTGAGATTGAACTCGTCCAAGAGTTGATCGTTGCCCATAACTTCCTTATTTCTCGAAACGTTAATCTGGATCTGATTCTGATCAATGATTATCCGGGAACCTATGTCGACGCGCTCCAGGACCAGATGCAGGCCCTGGTAAACAACCAACCGAGTGAAGCGCAAGCACGCCAGTTCTTAATCCGTGGTGGGCAACTAAGTACTGCGGATCAAAATCTCTTGGATGCTGTCGCCAGTGTATTACTGCATGGTAACCAAGGAACACTCGCACAACAGATCGAGCGAGCCGCGATTCGCAGTCGCGATAGCGTCGTCTTTAGTTCGGCTCGCCTGCCTGATCAAACAAACGACCTGCACGTGCAGGCTAAATCAGCGTCCCGGACAGCGACAGAGCCCACTCATTTCGACAATGGTGTCGGTCGCGTGGTCGATGAGGGTAAGAGCTACGAAATCTATGGGGAGACGCCTGCGCCATGGTCCAACGTCATCGCCAATCCTCAGTTTGGAACGCTGATCACGGAACGCGGTGGCGGGTTCACCTGGTTTGGAAACAGCCGTGAAAACAAATTGACGGGCTGGTCCAATGATCCCATTTCGGACACTCCTTCGGAGACCATCTACATTAGCGATCCTCAGACCGGCATGAAGTGGTCACCCCTGTTGTCCCTTAGGGATGCAGTTGAACAAAAAACGATCCATGGACAAGGGTTTTCGAGTTTTCAAACGCAATACGATGAAATTCAATCCGAGACGTTGATAACGGTTCATTGCGAGAAGCCATTGAAGTATGTGCGACTGAGACTGAAAAATTTAAGTGCCCGTTCTCGATCCTTGAGTGTTGTATACTACGCGGAAACAGTGTTGGGAGTTACCCGGGAGCAAACTCTCCTGCATCAGGTTTCGAGCTTTGATATCGCTCGCAAAGCTCTACTGATGCGCAACGGCTACCACCCCGATTTCCAAAACCAGGTCATGGTTTTGACCCTGGTGGGCGCATCGAATCTATCTTGGACCGGAGACCGTCGCAGTTTCTTGGGTCGCGATGGAACACCCTTGCAGCCAATGGGTGTTGGTCAAAGTCTAAACCAACGTGTCGGTGGAGGACTTGACCCGTGTCTGGCACTTCAAGGAATGGTGGACTTGAGCCCCGGAGCGACGGTCGAACTCTTTTTTCTGCTCGGCGCAGGGGCCACTGAGTCGGATGTCGTCCAGTTGCTCAATGAGCAACAAGATACCGAGCAGATCAATGACTCAATATGCAATTCAATTTCCGAGTGGGATAAGACACTTGGCGGCTTGTCAGTTCAGACACCAAATGAGGCCTTCAATATCTTGGTGAATCGTTGGCTACCCTATCAAATTCTCAGTTGCCGCATCTGGGGACGATCCGCTTTCTATCAATCGGGTGGCGCTTACGGTTTCCGTGATCAACTTCAGGATGTTATGGCTTGTGTTCATACCAATCCTGCGCTTGCTCGCGAACATATCTTGAGGGCCGCCGCGCGGCAGTACGTTGAAGGTGATGTCCAGCATTGGTGGCATCCGCCAAGCGGCAAAGGGACCAGAACTCGATTCTCAGACGACTTCTTGTTTTTACCCTACGTGACGTTGCACTACCTAAGCGCCACTGGAGACACCAGTATTCTCAGCGAACGGATACCGTTTGTTACCTCGCCCTTGCTCACGATCGAAGAGCAAGAAAGGTATGAACAACCGGCAGTCAGTGAAACAAGTGCACCTCTGCTAGAACACTGCAAACGCGCAGTGGCCCACGGTATGCGCTATGGTAAACATGGACTTCCGCTGATGGGCTGCGGTGACTGGAACGATGGCATGAACAAAGTCGGCGAGGAAGGGCATGGCGAGAGTGTTTGGGTTGCTTGGTTTCAAATCGTGACACTGGGCGAATTTGCAAAGGTACTCCATGAACTGGGAGATGAATCGACAGCTAGGATTTATGAGGATACGGTAGCCAAACTCAGATCCGCGGTGGAAGAGCATGCCTGGGATGGTCAATGGTATCGCCGCGCTTACTTTGATGACGGATCGCCTTTGGGCTCGCATGAATGCCAAGAGTGCCAAATTGATTCACTAGCTCAATCGTGGGCGGTCATGGCTAATGGTTCAACGCCACGCAGTCGGCAAGCATTTCAGTCAGCAATCGATCGACTTGTCAAAAAAGACTCGGGCATCATCTTGCTATTCGATCCCCCCTTCAATGAATCTGAGGCGAATCCTGGCTACATCAAGGGATACTTGCCCGGCGTCCGCGAAAACGGTGGGCAGTACACGCACGCATCCGTTTGGATGATTCAAGCAGCCACCCTACTTGGAGATGGCGACTTGGCCATGCAGTTATTCGACTTGCTCAATCCTCTGAATCACACAAAAACGCGCCAAGGTGTCGATCTCTACAAAGTTGAGCCATACGTTCTGGCAGCAGACGTCTATGGTAATCAGCAGCATTGTGGGCGCGGGGGGTGGACATGGTACACAGGTTCCGCGAGTTGGATGTATCGTGTCGCCATCGAATCCCAACTAGGTATCCAAATCTCTAAGGACCAGCTGACAATCAAGCCGTCCGTTCCAAGCGATTGGAGGGAGTTCCGGTTTACATTTCGACGAGGCATGACCACTTGGAACGTGCATGCTAAGCGAAAAAACGGCTCTGACGTTAGCTCTACTTTCAAGCTGGTAGACGATGCCAGTGAACACAACGTTACTGTCGGCTTTGACTAAGCTTCAGCGAATCATGGCGTTGTCCTCGTACTTCTAAGCAGGGGCAATTCCACCTCCACTTGCGTCACCCATGTTGCTCTGTATCAGCCACAGGCCGCTCTGCAGTCCAGGGCACGAATGTCCTGGACGCTAAGAGCGGCTGGTGTGGCATGCGTTACGGATACAAGACAACTTTGATGCAGCCGTCTTTCTTATCACGAAACTTTTTGTAGGCTTCTGGTGCATCGCTGAGTTTAACGCGATGCGTGATAACAAATGACGGATCGATTTTGTTGGATTCGATCATTTCTAGCAACCGCTTCATATAGTGTTGCATGTGCGTCTGTCCTGTTTTCAGGGTCAGGCCTTTATTCATAAACGCGCCAAGTGGCACCGAATCCGCGGAACCAATGTAAGCCCCAGGCATCGAAATGGTCCCACCTTTACGGCAACTCCTGATAGCTTCTCCAAGAACGTAGGTTCGATCTCCTTGCAAACGCACTTGCTCCTTTGCTTGGTCCATAATCGATACGATCGAACTGGACGCATGAGCCTCACAGCCCACGGCATCAATGCAACGATCAGGCCCACGACCCTTGGTCATTTCCATCAAACGCTCATACACCTGCTCTTTTTCGAAGTTAATGGTCTCGGCCTTTCCTTCCTTCGCGGCCATAGTCAATCGCTCCTCAACGCAATCAATTGCGATTACCCTTCCCGCGCCCAACATCCAGGAGCTTTTTATGGCAAATTGAGCAACGGGGCCGCACCCCCAGACGGCAATGGTATCGCCTTTCTCCATTTGACAATTCTCGGCGGCCATATAACCGGTAGGGAAGATATCGGAAAGGAAAACGACCTGCTCATCCTCAAGCCCCGACTCAATCTTGATCGGTCCCACATCCGCAAATGGAACTCGCAAATACTCGGCTTGCCCTCCTGGAATACCGCCCATCATGTGCGAAAAGCCGAAAAGGCCTGCCGGAGAATGCCCCATTTGCTTAATCGCCAGTCCAGCGTTGGGATTTGAAGTATCACAAAGTGAGAACAGTTTTTTCTCGCAGAAGAAGCAGCTTCCGCAAGAAATAGTGAACGGTACGACGACGCGATCGCCCCGCTTCAAATTCCTAACATCTTTCCCCACCTCAACTACTTCACCCATCGGCTCATGACCGAGTATGTCCCCCGATTCCATCGTGGGTACAAATCCATTAAGCAGGTGCAGATCCGAACCGCATATACCACTTGCAGTAATCCGGATAATAGCATCGCTTGGATGCTCGATTTTAGGATCGGGAACGCTATCAACGCGCACGTCTCCGATACCATGCCAACATAGGGCTTTCATACTGTTTTTCCTAGATTTTTGCCGCCGCGATCATGGCGAAAGAGATTTGAAGTTTGAAGACAGAGGCTCGACAATCGAACCTCGAAGTCCCCTCGTAAGCTCATTCTCGCACTGTCCAACGAACAGCCATCAATCTGCTCCAAATTGGAATTGACGTGACGCATTTGATCCTTCAACCGGCATTGAGAAAAAAACGTCTGCGAGGTCAAGCTGAACTGAACTCTCGCAAGTTACATACCGTTCGAAGCCGCGAGTCTCTAGATAGCATGGAAAGGCGTTGCTGGCTTACGCCATCGGGAGCTTTGATTGCGCTGTGCCCACTCGACTGCTGAGGATGTTGGCGACTCGTGAGTGAAACTTTCCTTTTGGAATATTCGCTTAGTTTCGACCACATATTCATCGCGTAAGTGGTCAGCAATCACCTGACCTCTTGTCAGTCAAGATGATCGACGCCCAACCGTAGTGAAGTTGTAGCAGAGCCTAAGCTCGCATGAAGAACCAAGAAGATGGCGCGGCGACAGGCACCCAAGAAAGACCTCAGTGCTCGATGTGCCGCCCAATTGGAAGGAATTCCCAATCGACGTACTGCAGTGCTCGGCATACATAGTTGAGGGACTAGTTCCCTGCGGCATGCGATTCGCTTTAACGGTCGAGAATTCAACGCTGAAGATAAAACTCAGGAGTGGAAATGGATATGGATCGAAGGGTGCCAAGTAGATAAGCTCCTGCGAGTTGAGAACAATCCATGCCGCGAGAACCAAGGCATGAGCGGCGATGAATCGCAAGCTGCCAAAAAAGTGGGTAATTCCGTCGCCAATTCGTTCTACCCGCGAGCGGCTTACATGAAGTTCATGCTCCACTCTCGCAATTGCTTGAATGTTCTTCTTGGCAGTCGTTAATAAAGGGGCCGCGGCTTGGTCGTGCTTTGCTTTTGCCATGTTACGATGCGCGGGTTTCGCCAACTAAGATGGTAAGCGCCTCGCCCAAGATGTAACTAGAATCGGCATTTGAGGCAAAAAACACAAATACTGGCGCTACTTCTTCGGGCTGGCCCGGACGTTGCATTGGAGTGTCCATGCCATGCTTTGCGACCTTTTCCGACGCCTTCGAAACTCCCGCTTTTTCCTGAGTTTGCTCAGGCATATCTGCGGGCTGTTTTGCATGGTTGCTTTTCATGGATCACTCCAGTTGTCGCAAATGGTGGGTCGAATGTCTTCCTGCCGCTATTCAGCAATCATCATGCCGCTTTCGATGTAGAGAAAATGCACTGGTCCATCCGGTCCATGCTCGTGGCGGGACCAACCCAGCGGTTTGCAATTTATGGCTGGCACCATCTGCGACATTCGAAGCACGTCACCTAGTTCACTGTCCCCACGTGGTATCCGTGACATTCGTGTTATCCGTGTGTGATCGAGAGCAACGCATACCACGGATCGCACGGAGAGCGCGGATGTGTTAACGAGCACGCTGTCGAATATCGTTGAGGAAGCGGAGGAGCATCGTTCTGGTTGTTATTCTCGAGTTTGCCAAGCAGTTGACTGCCCAACAGAGCGCGGGTGAATCCCGCAGATTTACTCTGCGGATGGTTGGATTTCTCACTAATTGAGGCGTTAGAACGAATGGCGACGAGGGCTTATGCTGTTAGCAACGAACGCATGGCCGAGTCGCAACATCCCTGACGGCGTGGCTAGCCCGATATTGCGGCCACAGCTATCGACCTGCAAGGTTTGCTCAACCGTTCGGCCACTAAGCTGCCATGGGGCCTATTTAGAAACACACCGATCTGCCGTGCAAGACGGCGGTATTCGCAGCCCAGAAACTCGCAACCAAGTACCCAATTTGGCTGCCGAAAAACAATCTTTTCCAAAAGTCAAATCCCGTTTGCAAGTTACCGCCGACTATGCCAACATATCGCAGGACCTGTTGACGGTATAGAGATCGTTAATAGCTGGTAAAAAACGGGCGGTAAAAAATAAGAGAACTAGAGTTCGACGCTTCGTTGCTCCATGATCTACAGTTCCACAGCCATCTCGGGCAGAAACTTAGTCAGCCTGAGAGGGATGAAATGAGGCGAATCCTGATTGGGAATGTAAAGTCTAGAATTTATTGGGATACACCGCGCGGTCCGGCGTTAATGCAAATCATGCCGATTCACTAAGGACTATCCAATGCCGCTTTATACTCCGACACAGGGCAGGTATCTGTCGTTCATCCACGCGTATACGGAGACCTTTGGTGTAGCTCCGGCTGAGGCTGAAATCGCTGAGGCGTTGGAAGTGCAGCCGCCGTCGGTTAGCGGGATGCTAAAAACCATGGTTAAGAAAGCTTTGATCCATAAGAAGCCAGGCGAAGCTCGGTCAATCGAGATTTTGATTGACGCCAATGCGATACCTCCGTGGAATCAAGCATTGCATTGCAATTTGAAATTCGACACGCCCGCAAACGCGTCCAAAGCATGGATCGCCAAACGCGGTGAGGAAATCATCGCAGCTCGCAAAGCCGAACGCGCGAAAGCGAAAAATCCCATCGCGACGGACAACCAATGATCCAAAACAACAAGGATTGGAATGGATGCGAGCCTGCTTAGCGGTTACGTTTTTTTTCGATCGCGTCCAATGCAATTCTTGCGCGTTGCTTCTTACGCTTAGATAATGGTGGATCGTTGAATTCCAAAGCCAATTCCAGCAGCACCTTGGCATCATCCAACTCGTTGAGATGGAATTTTCTGAGCCCTCGGTGGTAGTACACCCATGGATTCGTCGGGCACAGACTCGCTGACTCTTCGAAATCTCGCTTCGACTCTTCATTGCGTTCCA
>JANRMD010000608.1:0-8263 GCA_033761895.1 Pirellulaceae bacterium
AGCGTCAGCCTTCGCAGCATGAGTACATGGACGCGCTAGCTGCTTCACGTAACCTGAGTGACATCCTGCTCTGTGCAGGAATCGATGTCGGCTGGCTGAAACAGCATGAACATATTGCTGTATTGCGAGGCCAGTTTGAAAGTGCCTTGGGGAGCGACTTGGAACGTGCTTGGCTCAGCCGCGCGGCTAACGACCCGGGGATGGTCTACGCCAGTTTGGGCAACACTGGTGGTACCGTGCAACTTCAGCGTCCTGTGGGATTGATGATTCCTGAGGCGAACAAGTTACAAAACCTAGCTAGCCAAGGAAGCAATGCAGTCACCACTCCAGCGGCTTGGTGCTATCCGGTCGCGGCTAGCCTTGGTCCACAAGTTCGCAAGAGCTTCATCGAACAACTCTATCGTGAAGATAGCTTGCTGGTTGCAGATGGAACATGGATGCCGACCCAAGGCGACTCGCTGCAACTGGCTACGTTCCGCAAGACGCTTGTTGAACTTCCCAATATACCGATGCAAACTGTGAAAATTGATCGCGATGACAGCAACGTGAGGCTGCGTTCTGTTAGGGTAGGCAACGACACCTATCTGCAGCTTATCAATAATGCCTCGTGGACCGAACACGTGACTATGGATGTGAAAATCGCGGATATTCCCGGGGTCTATGAAGTGCTCGGGGGCAAAGATCTGCAAATCAATGGTGCCGCGAGTTCCAGTTCTGCAAGTTCACGGATCGACAAAAATGGATCTCGCGCAAGCACCATCTGGCAATTCGATTTGCCGCCTTACGAATTGATCGCTTTCAAAGTATCCGATCCGCAGTTCAAACTTAATAGCTTTATTCATTCACCTGAAACCAGTTTGGTGGATGGCATGAAGCGCGAAATCGATGCGCTTGAGAACATGATGTCTTTGATAAGTGACAATGCGAGAGCGGAATCACTGGACGTTCCCGGAGGTGATTTCGAAAAGTGGATCGAGGGTGTGCGTCCGTTGGGATGGACGGTTTCTTCACTGCCACAAGTTGCAATTCGGCAAGAAAAGTCGCTTCCGCACAGCGGCTCAAGCTGCGTTTTGATTGAGAACAACAATCAATCGCAAGTATCTGCGTGGATTCAGAGCGAGAAGATTCGAATTCCTGAATCGGGCAGATTGGTGGTTAACGCCTGGGTGCGTGCCCCTTCCGCCGGAACAAAACCACAGGTTTTGCGTTTGTCGTTAATTGGTCGCACGCACGACGGTCGTCGCTATCAACGCTCGCATCAATTCGGAACTCAACCCGCCGGAGCGGAGCTAGCCATCGATTGGGGAAAGCGCCCTGTGACGTTGTACGTTACCGATTTGCCTAGCGCTGAACTGGCAGAGCTGTATGTTGCCTTTGATCTCGTGGGGCCAGGCAAAGTCTGGGTGGATGATATCCAAGCCCAGGAGGCATATCTAAGCCCAGATGAACGCATCCAGATTCGCGGGCAGATCTTCTTGGCCAAGGAAAAGCTACGTGACAACAATGCGTTCCCAGCCGAACAAGTGCTCAACAGCCACCTCGCGCGTTATCTTGCTTCGATAAAAACCAAGTCTACAATGCAGACCGCAGCAAACGAGCAGCAACCAATCAACGGACAGCCATTCGTCGAACCAGAAAAACAAACCCCTGGCAGTCGATGGAACAACTCCCCGCCCATTCTGCAACAACTTCGGGAGTCGATGCGCGAACGCTGGCAAAAGTAAACCAAGTGGGAGCGTCAAGGTTTAATTTAGGGTGGCACGCTCTGAGGCTCTGCGAAGGGCGTGTAGAATTACGCTGGAACCACGCCCTTCGCAGAGCCCCAAAGCCCCAAAGCCCCAAAGCCCCAGAGCCTCAGGGCGTGCCACCCAAACACAATCAAACTCAAATATTAGGATTAGCCGCAGTGCGCTAGCACCGGGTCCCGCGGCGAAAACTGGACACTAGCGCGTTCCGGCTGATATTACAACTCTGGAAATTCAGATGGCCATGAAAGACGATTCGACAACGACCATCGCAGAGCTGAAGGATGTTGTGCAGCAGTTTGTCGACGAGCGAAATTGGCGCAAGTTCCACAATGCGAAGAATCTTTCCATGTCGCTGGCCATCGAAGCCGCTGAGCTGATGGAACATTTTCAATGGCTGACGACTGAGGAAGTGGTCGCAGGTCAGCAACAGGATTTCGCCGAAATCGCTGATGAATTGGCGGATGTAACTTGCTACGCCTTAGCGATCGCCAATGTGTTGAAGATTGACCTTGCCCAAGCCGTGAATAGCAAGATGGTTAAAAATCGCCTAAAATACCCGGCTGAATGAAACGCAGACCAGGATCTGCACGCAGCATAAACGAAGTTTCAGCGGAAAGTGGATGGCAATCGTATGAGAATAGTGGTCGCAAAAGATCGAATCACCATGGGACGTTACACCGCAGAGAAAGCGGCTACCCATTTGCGACAATGTTTGTCCCAAAAAACGGAGTGCAATCTCGTCATCGCAACCGGCTCGAGTCAGTTTGAGGTGCTGGACAGTCTCGTAAGCCAACCCGATATCGATTGGTCACGGGTAAACGGCTTTCATTTAGACGAGTACCTAGGGATTGATCGCTCCCATTCGGCCTCTTTTTGTGGTTACTTAGCCAAGCGTGTTGTCGATCGCGTTCCACTCAAGTCCTTCTTTTATTTGGACGGTACAAAGTTACCGGAATTGTTGCGATCTCAAGCATCCGAGCAACTTGCCGCGCGCACGATTGACTTGCTGTTGTGTGGCATTGGCGAGAATGGTCACTTGGCGTTTAACGATCCACCCGCCGACTTTGCCACGCAGGAACCTTATTTGATCGTTGAGCTAGATGAGGCCTGTCGTCGGCAGCAAGTGGGTGAAGGTTGGTTCGATTCGCTCGATCAAGTCCCAACTCAAGCCATTAGCATGTCCATCCATCAAATCTTGAAAGCTGACAAGATCCTCTGTAGCGTGCCAGATCAACGCAAAGCGGAAGCGGTACGCAACACCGTTGAAGGGGAACTCTCACCGCAAGTCCCGGCTTCGGCTCTAAAGCAACATGCTGATGTTACGTTGGTGTTGGACGCTGCAAGCGCCACGTTGCTGTCGAAATCCACCAACGTTCTAGAAAGTGTGTAGTTGGCAGTGAATGGGCAATTAGTAGAAGGTTACGTTGACCTGCAGGTTAACGGATATCAGGGAATCGACTTCAATCAGCCGGGGCGAACTGTGGCCGAGTTGCGATTCGCGGCTGAAGCGATGCAGCGCGATGGAGTGCGAAAAGCCCTGCCGACTTTGATCACGGGCAGCATCGAGGATATGTGCGCCTGCATCCACGGTCTACGAAACGCCATCGAAACAGATGAGTTGTGCCACCAGTTGTTTGCGGGGATTCATCTGGAAGGGCCATTTCTGTCTCGCAAGCCGGGCTTCATTGGGGCTCATCCGCCCCAGCACGCCTTAGATACTAATCTTGATGCGCTTTCGAAGTTGGTCGAATGTGGCCAAGGGTTGGTCAAGCTCGTGACGTTGGCTCCCGAAGTGGATCTAGAAGGCAGGATGACCCGTTTCTTAGTTGAGCAAAAAGTGGTTGTGTCAGCAGGCCATACGGACGCATCGCTAGATGCAATGGACTGCTGCATTGAAGCGGGGCTGAGCTTGTTTACCCATCTGTGCAATGCTTGCCCGCCCGAGATGAATCGGCATGACAACATAATCTATCGAGCGCTGCGCCGCTGCGACCGCTTGCGTTACACACTGATCGCCGACGGTTTTCATGTTCCAAAGCTGCTCTTTGAGAACCTGCTGCAGTGGGTCCCGCTCGAGCGATTAGCGGTAGTGTCCGACGCGATCAGCGCTGCAGGGCTGGGACCGGGCGTGTACCGGCTGGCAGGACGTGAGGTAGCTATCGGGCACGACAAAGCGGCGCGTGATCCTTCTGGAAAACACTTTGTTGGTTCTGCATGTTCGATGCGTGACGCAGATCGTTGGCTGATCGATTCGATTGGCTTGAATGAAACGCAGCGCAAAGCCCTGCTGGCCACGAATCCAGCGACGTGGTTGGGGTTACACTGAACAACAGGATGCTACTTGCCGCCGGTCACCATCGAAGCTTGCTTGGTGTAGCGCTGACCGATTGGTTTGTCGCATAGCTCGGTGGTGTAGAGTGCAATGTGTCGTTAGTAATTGTCAAAGGCGAAGGCGATGCCCACTGTAATGTTCACACCTGAGGCGTTGGTGCGAGTTAAAGGACCATGGGTCGAGATGCTGCAAGCTGCGGGCTTTCATGTTGACTATCCAGAAGACAGTACCTTCACCCGTGGACTGTGTGGGCAGGCGGAAACGATTCGAGTGCTTCGCGACGCGGATGCGCTGATTGCTGGTGCAGAGTTCTTGACTGCAGAAGTGCTCGACGCGTTGCCAAAGCTGCGAGTCATCGCGCGAGCTGGGGTGGGATACGATCGTGTAGATGTGGCAGCAGCGACCAAGCACCGCATCCCGCTCACAATCACGCCGACAGCCAATCACGAAGCTGTTGCTGAGACCGTGTTTGCGTTGATGTTTGCGATCGCAAAGAGTGTCATCGATAATGACGCACGTGTACGCTCAGGAAAATGGCGCAAGGGACCAACGCAGCCGATTCGCGGATTGACATTGGGGCTTTTCGGTCTCGGCCGCATTGGCCGCAGCACAGCCATACGAGCACGAGCCATGGGAATGCATGTCATCGCGACTGAGACGAACCCCGATCAAGCTTTTGTAAAGCAGCATGCGGTTGAGTTGGTCGACTTTGAAACGCTGCTGGCCAGAAGCGATTACTTATCCGTCCATTGCCCGTTGAATGCAGAGACACGAGGCATGTTCAATCGAGACGTGTTTTACAAGATGCGACCTGGCAGTGTATTCATCAATACCGCGCGCGGCGAACTCGTCCATGAAGCGGATTTAGTCGAGGCATTAGCCAATCACCTGCATGCGGCTGGATTGGATGTGTTCGCCGAAGAGCCACCGTCGCCCGACAATCCGTTGTTCAAGTGTGAAAATCTGGTGGCAAGTCCACATTTGGGCGGCGCCGACACTTTGGCTCAGCGGAACATGGCGATCGAAGCCGCTGATTGCATCATTAAACTCTCGCGTAATGAATGGCCCACTGGTGCAGTTGTGAATAACGAACTGCAGGTGGGTTGGAAGTGGTAGTGGTTGAGTCGTTTGCCGTCACGTACATTACCAGCGAGGGTTCCCGGCTAACGCAGCTTGGGGATATTGGCTGGAACGATACGCGTGGCGGTAAACTCGGCTTGGACCTTTTCATCTGAGCTGGATTCGGGCTTGGGACTAACGATGCGTTTGCCCGAATCAGACCAAGCGAGGACTTCGCCCTCGGCGCGACCTTGCTTGTAAGTTGCAGTGGCCTTGCGCATCCCATTTTCGTGCCACCAATTCCAGTTACCATCCTGGAAACCAGCGATGTAGCTCCCCGATGCAGCTTTCTCACCGTTGGCGTGCCAGCTCTCAAAGCTGCCTGTCAGCACGCCATGTTCGTAGGTGCCAACTGTAGACAATTGGCCATTGTCGAAGTAGGTGCGATAGCCGCCATGCTTCTCTTTTTCTCCGGTCGATGAGTAAGTCGCAAGCTTGGCAGTGTCCCATTCATCTTTGGTGACGATGATTTGTGGTGGACTGAGATAGCTCACCTCGCTCTTGAGGGCCTTGGAAGGATAGTACTCCTTGTTTGTCTCGGCGCGTCTTCCGTCTACGTATGTATCTTGGCGAACGACTTTGCCTTCGGCCGTTTTTTCTAGGTACAGACCGTCCAGAATGCCATCTTTGTAATCTGCTTGATACAGGACTTGGCCGTTGGGGTGGAACCAAGTGCATTTACCATTGCGAATACCACCCAGCAGTTCAATGTGGCTTACAACGCGATGGTCTGCATCGGTAATCGACCATAACCCATCCATCTTGTCGTCTTTGAATTCGACCGAGGATTGAAAGGGAGCTTTGAATCTTGTGTATGGTTGAGTTCCAAAGAGAGCGGCATCTTTGGACTGGTAGAACTTAATCCAAGCGCCTTGGCGCTTTCCCATTTCGTAGCTACCGCTAGTGACGATATCCCCTTTGGATGACCACTCCGTAAAGTTCCCGTGATTGACGTAGTTCTGATCGCCATCCAGAGTTACTTGACGTTCGATATGAACCTTTCCATCCTTAAAACGTTCGCGGATCGTTTCAGTTTCGATCTCAGGGGTCACGCGTGGGGACTTCGGTTGCGATGTTGTGCCTAACTCGAGCGACGCTTCCTTCTCGATCATGTTCGGTGACAGCGAAATTGGATCGTCGAAAAGGAGAGATCGCAACTCTTGAGAAAAGCCAGTTTGCGGGAGGCTCACAGCGGCTGTACAAACGCATACAGCCAGAAATCGGCGACGAAGACGCTTACAATTTGACATTTTTAGTGCTTGCTTTGGAGGGGCTTGAATCCAAAACGGTTATTTGGGTAACCACAAATGTCTATCGACTAATTCTCATAAGGGCTCCATCGCTTAATGCAGTCGCCATAAAGATTGCTAGTGCTATACAAGTTGCCGTAGATTTCCCGTACGGTCTCTACTTTCTTGATAATCTTGGCGAAACCTCGCAAGCAGCTAGCGTTAGTGCCCAGTTTACCGTTTGCACTGTGAAATTTGTGAATTGCTATCACGCCTTTCGGTTAGCCACGTTCCGCGATAGAAATAGATTTTTCGACGCAGGTCCAAGTTAGGGAGCGGTGATGAGCCAAAAGGGTTCGGTGGTAATTGTCGGTGGCGGAATCATTGGGGTAAATTGCGCTTGGTATCTCGCCCGATCCGGTTGGCAAGTTACGGTGGTGGATCGAAAGACGATTGGTGGAGCCTGTTCGTTTGGAAACTGCGGACTGGTTTGCCCGAGCCACGTGCTGCCGCTGACTGAGCCAGGTGCATTTAAGGCGGCCGTTAAGGCCATGCTCTCTCCGGGCAGTCCCTTTCGGATTCAACCTCGCCTCGATCCAGCCCTGTGGAGTTGGATGTGGCAATTCTCGCGGCGTTGCAATCACAAGTCGATGATCACGGCCGCGCATGCGATCCAAGCCTTGTTGGTATCTTCGATGCGCGAGTATGAGACCCTGGTGCATGTGGATAAGATCGATTGCGAGTGGCAGACCAAGGGATTGATGTTCGCTTATCAGAACCCACGCGCCCTGGATGATTATGCCAAGACCGATAAGTTGCTGGCTGAGATGTTCAATGAACCTGCCAAGCGATTGAGCGCTGAAGAAGCGGTCGCGCTCGAACCGGCCCTCAAGCCGAGTATCGCGGGGGCTTGGATGTACGAGCATGACGCGCACTTGCGCCCCGACCGTCTTGTCCACTCGATGCGCGTCCGTTTGGAAGAATCAGGCGTCCAGTTTAAAGAGAACTGTGAATTGGTGCGGTTCTCAGGGGCGCAGAAATCAGCTACGACCATAGAGACTAACCAAGGGACTCTGACCGCCGATGTGTTCGTCGTCGCCAGCGGTGCTTGGACTCCAATGTTACACGACCATCTGGGTTGTAAAGTTCCGATCCAGCCCGGCAAAGGCTATTCGATCACCATGCCCAGGCCTAAGATCTGTCCCCAGATTCCGATGATCTTTCCAGAGCATCGCGTTGCGGTGACGCCGATGAACACGGGTTATCGACTGGGATCGATCATGGAGTTCGCGGGCTACGATGAGTCGATTAAACCGGAGCGTTTGCAATTGCTCCGCAGCGGTGCCGAGCATTACTTGCATGATCCCTACTGCGAACCCGAACTAGAGACCTGGTATGGATGGCGACCGATGACTTACGATAGCTTGCCAGTTATCGATGTCAGTCCCAAGTGGGGCAACGTCTGGATTGCGGCTGGGCACAACATGTTGGGGCTGAGCATGGCGCCGGTCACAGGACGATTGATCAAAGAGTTGATCAACGCCGAGCAACCTCATTTGGATGTCGCACCGTACAGCGTTAAGCGATTTTAGCAAACGCGATGGCTTGCGTTGCCAATTGAGTCTTGTAGCGGAATGCGTCAAGCATTTCGGGGATTCTTGCGGTATTAGGTAGCGGAAGCCGTCAAGGCTTTCGACGGCCACCGCATTACTTTCAAATGCTTGAAGGGTTAGCGGCGGCTACCAGAGCAAAAACCGGGGCTAACGCCCATCGGTTAATCCCGCAGATTTACTCTGCGGATCGTTCGGTTTCTCACTAACTTGAGACGCGGTGAC
>JANRMD010000609.1:0-37038 GCA_033761895.1 Pirellulaceae bacterium
CGGCGAATATTCCAGGTAGCGGAAGCTTCCGAGCATTTCGAGTAATCTTGTAGCGGAATGCTTCAAGCATTTCGAGTAGCCACCGTCGCCAGACGGTGGACACGATGCGGGGTGACTAACCACCGCTTGGCAGCGGCGGCTACCGCGGCCCTCGAAAGCCTTGACGGCTTCCGCTACCTAATGATCGACAAGCCCTCAAGCATTTCGGGATTACTGCGCTAGCCCCGAAAGACTTGACGGGCCTTGACGGCTTCCGTTACCCAACAACCCGGTACGGCTGCTTAACTCAACGAATCCCCAGAGGGACTGAATCGATAATTTGGCAAATCGCTTGGCTTTTACTTGCTTTTTCAATAACTGCCGAATCCGTTGCCCGAAGGGGTGGGTTTGCGGGAATGGGCGGGGCGGATAGAATCTGGCGTTCGGTCCCGACCGCGCCTTTTACACCAGTTTGGCACATGACTAAGCACATTTTTGTTACCGGCGGCGTTGTTAGTTCGATTGGAAAAGGCCTGACGAGTGCGTCGATCGGCATGCTGCTCGAAGCTCGCGGTTTGCGAGTTCGAATGCAGAAACTCGATCCATACATCAACGTCGACCCAGGGACCATGAGTCCCTATCAGCACGGCGAAGTCTACGTGCTCGACGATGGTAGCGAGACCGATCTCGACCTCGGCCATTACGAACGCTTCACCAACGGACCACTCTCAAGAAGTTCCAACTACACCACCGGTCAAATCTATTTGTCGGTCATCGAAAAAGAACGCAAAGGCCAGTTCCTCGGCAAAACCGTTCAAGTGATTCCGCACATCACCGACGAAATCAAGAGCGTTATTCGCAAAGTAGCGGAAGATGATGTGGATGTGGTGATCACTGAAATTGGTGGTACCGTTGGGGACATCGAGAGCCTGCCGTTCCTAGAAGCCATCCGACAATATCCGCTGATGGCAGGCAAAGAGAATTGCTTGTTCATTCACTTGACGCTGGTTCCCTATCTCAAAGCCGCCGGTGAGTTGAAGACCAAGCCGACACAGCACTCGGTAGGTCAGTTGCGTCAGATCGGTATCCAGCCCGACATTTTGATTTGCCGCTGCGAACAACCGATTTCGCGCGACGAACGGGACAAGATCGCTTTGTTCTGTAACTTGGCACCGGAAGCGGTCATCGAAGAACGCGACAAAGACTTTTCGATCTATGAAGTTCCGCTCAGCTTGGTTTCAAATGGGCTGGACGATTTGATTATCAAGAAGTTTGGTTTCTCATCGCGAGCACCCGACCTCGAACCGCTCAACGAAATCCTGCATCGACTGCGCAATCCCAAGCACGAGATTAGCATTGCCGTCGTGGGCAAATACGCAGAACATAAGGACGCTTACAAGTCGATTTATGAATCGCTTGACCATGCCGGAATCCACCATCACGCTCAGATCCGAATTGGGCGTATCCAAAGTTCCGACATCGAAAATGAAGGGCCTGAACGATTGCTCTCGGGCTACGACGGGATCTTGGTTCCCGGAGGATTCGGAGAGCGAGGTGTTGAGGGTAAGGTCCAAGCGATTCGTTACGCCCGTGAAAAAGGGATTCCATTTTTTGGAATCTGCTTGGGCATGCAGTGCGCCGTGATCGAGTACGGACGCAATGTGATCGGGCTACAGCGAGCTCATTCGACTGAGTTTGATAAAGACGCCTTGCATCCGGTGATTTGTTTACTCGATGAACAGCGCGAGATCACGCAAATGGGCGGCACGATGCGTTTGGGAAGCCAACCAGCGGTGCTCGAAAGTGGCTCGCATGCTCTGGCCGCTTACGGTCAGACCAACATCGCCGAACGGCATCGCCATCGTTACGAATTCAATAACGTTTATCGCGATCAATTCCGCGCGAATGGCATGAAGTTTACTGGAACCAGTCCAGATGGCGGCTTGGTTGAGATTGTTGAATTGGCCGATCATCCTTGGTTCCTGGCTGTACAGTTCCATCCAGAGTTCAAGTCAAAGCCGACGAAGGCGCATCCGTTGTTTGCCGGCTTTATCAAAGCCGCGATTGAGCGTCGAGTCCGTAGGCAGAAGAAGTCGCCGGAAGACGCTTCACCGTCTGAAGCCCTGCTGAACGGCTAAGGCGCCACTTTCGAGACTTGGAATCAAAATTGATAGTTGATACCCACGCTCATTTATCCGATGAGCAACTTGCAGATCGCATCGAGCATTGGTTAGCAGAAGCGGCGTCGGCAGATGTCAAGGCTGTGTTATGCGTCGGGACTACGGTTGCAAGTTCGCGAGACTGCTTGGCATTGGCAGAGCGATTCTCAGGTGTGCGGGCTGCTGTCGGTATTCACCCCAATTACTGTTGCCAAGCAGCTGCAGACGATTGGGATGCCATCAACGAACTCTGCAAGCACACGCGCGTTGCCGCGCTCGGCGAAACGGGGCTGGACCGTTATTGGGATGATTGCCCGTGGGATGTGCAAGTCGATTACTTTCGGCGCCATCTGCAACTCAGCCGCGACACCAAGCTACCAGTAGTCATTCATACCCGAGGATGCGCCGAAGAAACGGTTGAGATTTTACAACAGGAAGCGAATCTAGGACCGCTGCGAGGTGTGATGCATTCGTTCACGGGTCCTCAAGCGGTGGCAGATACTTGCTTGCAACTTGGTCTCTACATCAGCTTCGCGGGGATGGTGACATACAAGAATGCGGACGACCTGAGAGCCATTGCCAAGACAATTCCGACAGATCGAATCCTTGTCGAGACCGACAGTCCGTATCTGACGCCTCATCCATTTCGCGGCAAGAAGCCGAATCATCCAGCCAACGTCGCTCATACTCTCAGATGCCTTGCAGACGTGCGCGGCGAAGCCTACGCAGCGTTAGCTGCACAGACGACCGCCAACGCAGAGCGATTGTTTGGAACCTGGTAGCGGAATGCGTCAAGCATTTCGGCTTATCTCGTAGCGGAATGCGTCAAGCATTTCGGCAGACCTGCGGTCGCCCCCGAAAGCTCCGAGCAGCTTGTAGATTTGTGAGCCGACGGCGCTAGCCGCGGGTCTCGACGTTTAGAGCGTGCCTGGACGTAACTCGTACCAATGCGAGTTGAGCTGCAAGCTATTTTGCATTGGAAGGATTAATCGGTGGTGAACGATTGCTCCTTCAGTCACCCGCGGCTAGGGGGTTGTTCATTTAATGTCAAAGCAAAAGGATAACAATTAACCGATGGGCGTTAGCCCCGGTTTTGCTCTGGCAACCGCCGCTAACGCGGTACGGTTGATTAAATCAACAAGCCCCTAGCGCGCCGTCGGCTCACACTGCCCGTGGTACAACAATCGACAAACCCTCAAGCATTTCGGGAGTATCTTGGCTCACGAAAGCCTTGACGGCTTCCGCTACCCAACCATCGACAGGCCCTCAAGCATTTCGATAAACCGCCTCAATACTCTCGAAATGCTTGACGGCTCCCGCTGCGTATTCATGAGGCGGTTGGGTTTGCATAAGCGGCGGGTTCAGCGGACGAGGAAGTCCGCGCTCCAGAAAACCGGACTAGCGGACTTGGACATCGACAGGCACTGTCAGGAAATCAATACTCAACAAGCTCTCAAGCATTTAGAGAGTACTGCCGCAGCCCTCGAAAGCCTTGAGGGCTTGTCGATCATTAGGTAGCGGAAGCCGTCAAGGCGTTCGAAGGCTACCGGTAGCCGCCGCGGCCAAGCGGCGGTTAGTCACCCCGCATCGTGTCCACCGTCTGGCGACGGTGGCTACTCGAAAGCCTTGACGGCTTCCGCTACGAATCATCCTTATTAAGGCAATTCTACATCTTGGCTCGCGGGTGAGCTCGCAAGTACACTTCGCGAAGATTGGCGGTCGAGAGATGGGTGTAGATTTGCGTTGTAACCAGGCTCTTGTGACCTAGCAGCTCTTGTACGCTGCGAATATCAGCGCCGCGATCAAGCAGATGAGTTGCGAAGCTGTGTCTTAGGGTGTGAGGTGTCGTGCGACTATCTAGGCCTTGCTCAGCGATGTATTTCTCCAGCATGCGTCCAACACTGCGAGTGGTCAATCGATTGCCAAAGCGATTGACGAACACGGGTGCTTCGCGGCCAGTGGCTTCCTTCGTAGAAAGTACACGCACCTTGTGATACTCATGCAGCGCGTCGATCGCGTAGCTGCCCAGCGGGCTGAGCCTTTCTTTGCGACCTTTACCGCGAATCCGCGCAATCCCCTCTTCGAACTCAAGGTCGCCATCATTCAAACCCACCACTTCGCTTACGCGCAAGCCGGCTGAATACATGGTTTCAAGGATGGCATGGTCACGCAGACCCATCACGGTGCGCGTCGCGGGCGCTTCGAGCAACTTTGCGACTTCATCGTTCGTCAAAAAATGAGGAAGCTTGCGTTGCCCTCTGGGATTGCGCAATGGCTTGGCCGGATTCGAACTAGCGAGCTGACGCTGTTGAGCGAATCGATAAAAGCTACGCAGGGATGCGAGTTTCCGCGAGATGCTGGTTCGGGCATAACCAGCCTCGTGCAGTGCCGCGGCATAACCGCGCAGATCGCGAGACGATACGCCGTCGGGTCGCACATCGGCGCCTAGTTCCTCGATGAGGTACTCAGCCAAGTCGAATAGATCTTCTCGGTACGATTTGACGGTCAATTCGGAGGCGTTCCGTTCAACACTCAAATAACGTAGAAACTGGCCTATTTCGCTTTGCATCCGCGCCTCAGGTGGTGTCCTAGATCATGTCCTCTTCGTGCTTGTAGTTGAATCGCGGTTGCGAGTTGCCTCGCAAGACCGATTCGGGAAGTTCTTGTGCTGCGCGTTCCTCTTCAGCTGCCGCCATCTCGCGAACTTTCTTGCTCATCACTGCCGCGTCGTACCAGCTAAAGCTGAGTTGCGGATCAGCAGCAAATCGGCCCAAGGTTCGCAACGTCTCCGTACGATTGTTGTCGTCGTACAAGAAGATGTAACGCTCTTCCCCTTTGATCAATGCAAGCACATTGATTTCTTTGTTCATGCCTTGCCTCCATGCCGCATGATGTGTCTCTCATGTCGACGATGTCGCGTTCCAATCAGTGGGTCAAACTGATGTGCGCAATCAGTGCATGCAGTACAGGGTCTGAATACACTGATGGCAGAATGCTATCTCGCCGTGCTCTCGAATCCGTTCCGCTGCATTGCTAATGCTGCCTCTTGTGCCTACAGGCTCAGCAATGTGCGTTACCGCTGATATCGGTCGATAGGCCAGCGAAAGATCAAGCGGCTTTTATCTTGTCCGCCGCGACTTATGAGCGTTTCTGAGAGATGTTGGTAGCAGCAGAATCTTATAAAGTCTTCGCTGCGTTGAAGATACGCTTGCCACCCACCAAAGCGAGCATCGTCGCGGAAGTAAAAGTACTCTTCTAACTGCTCGGTGAGATCTTCGTCATGACCGTTAAAACTGCGCATATGCGAGATGATTGGTTCATGTTGAGCAAGCATAGGCGGCCGCTGCGCTTGCGGTCCATCCGGAATAAACCCCCGCGGATCGGGCCAATCCGCAGGTAACTCTTGTTGGTCTGCTCCGCCAGCAAGGTACTGCGCGGGCTCAGCCATGATGCTGCCATCCAGGCCTTCACCGTTTGTTGATGACGTAGGCAACCGATCTTCCGGCATGATCGGTACAGGTTCCGGCATGGATGGCGTTTGCGATTTCAACTGTTCCGCAGCCAAGGCTCGCTGCGCTTCGTTGTGCACCCAGCGAGGTATCTTCTTCTCTTCGCTCGTCCCCCAAGGCAAGCCATAACCGGGTTGAATCGGGTGGAAGCCTGGATTGGCAGCATACCAGTTCACTTTCATACTCATGCGCGGAGGATAGTAGGAAGTGAAATCGGTGACCGATCCCAACACCACCGCATCAACGCCTAAGTAGCGCGCAAAACTCTGAAAGTCCTCGCCGCTCGCGAGGGGCTGGTTGTACTCGGCTAGCTTTAGCTTCACAGCGCCAAGTGGGAGAACTTCGAATCCTCGTATGGACTGAATCTCGTTGGCGTAGGCCATCGCCACGCGCTCACCACTAAGCGTCGGTTCTTCGCTTTGATTGATAAAAGGCAGAACGGCAACGCGTTGAATCTGCGGAAACGGATTGATCAACTGCGGCTTGTTCCGAATATCAGGCACAAGACTGCAGCCAGTGACCGTCAGTAACCACAACAGCACCATCGTAGAAACGAAGGTCGGTCGGGACATACCGCGATAGCGTTGAATTAGTTTTTTCAATGTTCCGGTCGAGAGCACGCCGGATATCCTTATGGGTAGCGGACCGAGTCGATTCGAAAGATACTCAGTACACCAGCCCAGCGCAGGCATTCGCGCCAGGCACCCCCCATGGCACTATTGTCTCATTCGGCACAATCGGTACAGGTGGTTTAACAGAATCGTAGGAAATAGTTTGGATTTCAGCCACTCAGGACATTTGATTATGAATATCAGCGTGCGTTTGGTCGATCTTGCGTTACCCGAAAATCAAACCGCCGTGGTTGCCTTGCTCGATCATTATTCACAGCATGAAATGGGGTGCAGCCAACCGCTACCCGAAGATGTGAAAAGCCGACTGATCGATGGCTTGCGAGCGCACCCCATGTCGCGAGTCTTCTTGGCCTTCGACGACGATCGAGCCATTGGCATCGCAGTTTGCTTTATTGGTTTCTCAACCTTTAGAGCCAAGCCGCTGGTCAATATTCATGATCTGGCCGTGCATGAAAGCTATCGTGCGCGGGGCGTTGGATCTCAGTTGCTCGATGCTGTCATTGACTTTGCCAAGTCGATAGGCTGCTGTGCAGTCACTCTCGAGGTTCGCTCCGACAACCCGGCTCGAAACCTCTATGCAAAGAAGGGCTTTCAGACTCTGGGCGAGCCGCTAGCGTCGGACGCGACACTGTTCGGCAAGCTGATGTTGTAAGCATAAGTGTCGCACAATTGTCTCAATTGTTGCAGCAAAGATTGTTGCAGCGACGATTGGGACAATCGTGCGACAATAAGAGTTTGGGTGCGGAATGCATCAAGCATTTCGAAGAATCTCGTAGCGGAATGCGTCAAGCATTTCGAGAGTATTGTGATGGCCCTCGAAAGCCTTGACGGCTTGTTGAATATTGCCCCATGCGCAGCCGTGTGCCGACGGCACTAGCGGCGGGCGACCGAAGGAGCAATTGCTCATCACCTATAAACCAGCCAATGCAGAACGACCATCAGTTCAACTTGTATTGGCACGAGCCAAATCCATGCACGCGCCAAACTTCGAAACCCGCGGCTAGCGCCGACGGCTCACTAAATCAACAAGCCCTTGACGGCTTCCGCTACCCAATAATCGAGGCAATCGAATCGAGAGGATCAGCGCCATGGATTGACATAATCGAGTGCTTGAGCGGTCATCGATTTCGGTTCGGGCTCGGGGACATCTTCGCCGTTTAGAAACTTCTTCCAGCTTGCAAAATCACCGCCGTAGTTGCGTCCTGTTAGCTTGGCTAAACTCTGAGCGACTTCGTATTGAATGGCGGGACTGCGATCATCGATCAACCCGGCTAAGGACTGTCGCACTTCAGGATCTTCAAAGTTTCCAAGGGACCTAATTGCGGCGGCACGGACGCTGTTGCTTTCATCAGATGTGGCCATGCTCAATAACATGTCGCGAGCTGGCGTTGATTTCTGCTTGGCCCACGACTTGGCGGCTGCCATGCGTACTTTTTCGATGTCGTCACCCGAGGCACGGTTCAGAGCCCGAGTCACGGTGTCATTTTGAATGTTTGCAATGGCTTGTACTGCCCTCGCACGAAACTCGGGACTTGGGTCAGATTGAATCAATTGCTCCAGTTGCATTGCCCAACGCAACTGATCATCTGGCGCGTAAGATGCCAATTGCGACTCAAGCAGTTCGAGTTCCTCGATGCGTTGAGTGTACGTTGGCCCTAGCTCCTGATCCTTTTGCCACTGCTTACGAAAGTACGGATTCATCTGCTTCATGGCATAGAATGGCCCGTCCATGCAGCCGCCTACCCCACAGAATAGTGCTGCAAGCAATGCGGTTGTTGTAGTTCGCTGGCGCATGGTTCGCTTAAGTCGTGAGCCCAAGAGAATTCCTTTCTGCGAGCTTTGATATGTGGCATCGATGCCACACACCGACGGGATAGCGGACCGTAGCAAAACCGATTCACAAGGAACAGACCAATGCCTAAAGAATTGCCATGCTGAGCCAGTGTGCGGGATTTTGCTGGCATTTGGCGAGTGCTCTGCCAAAATTAGATGAGGGGGAATTCAGATTTTGGGGATCAATTGCTTTCATCGCGAGCATCGCTGTTGCAGAAGCCGTCAAGGCCCTTGAGGGCTTGTCGATTATTGGTAGTGGAAGCCGTCAAGGCTTTCGAGGCCGACCCAATGCTCCCGAAATGCTTGACGCATTCCGCTACGAGATTACCGGAACAAGTTAGTGAAAAACCAAACGATCCGCAGAGTAAATCAGTAAATCTGCGGGATTAACCGATGGGCGTTAGCCCCGGTTTTTGCTCTGGTAACCGCCGCTAACCCTTCAAGCATTCGAAAGTACTGCGATGGCCCTCGAAATGCTTGACGCATTCCGCTACCACAACTGCTGGTTCGCAAAATATCGGCAGACTTCCAATTAGTTGATAGCATGGGAGTCCAGCAATCCGCTTGTTAGACTAGACTACTACTCACGGTGACCGACTGAGGAAACCAACGTGTCCTTGATTGAAGAGTAGAGAAATGAAGGCTATGGGAATGCGATTTTCCGCGTACCTTACGACAGCTTGCTCGGCGTTGTTAGTTGTGCTCCACGTAGGTACTGCTGTGGGGCAATTGACTGTCCTGTCGAAGGGGAATCCGACTGCGGAATGGCGTAAGGCGCAGCTTGCGCAGATCGAAGCGCAACTATCGGATGCAGCGACCAAGGGAGAATTGAAGCTAGAACTGGCCGCTCAGAAAGAGTGGCTGACCAATTATTCGACCGACAAATTGAGTCCGCAGCCAGCGGCATCGCCGGAAAAATCTATCGCCTCGATTGACGATCCGATCGTCGATCCTGACAAGCAAGCCGGTGCGCTCCGCAACAAACTACTGGGAGCAAAGGCCAGACCAACTTCGGCAGACACAGAGAAGCTGCGTGCCGCACTTGAGAAACTGCCAAGCGACATTGGACTACGTCAACTGCAGCTCCATTGGCTCGACCAACCTCAATACCGCGAACAATATCCAGCGGAAATCGCGGACGCGGCTAGTCGCTTGCGTGGACTGCTTGAGAACAACAAGAAGCTTGATCCGGCGGTCAAGAAAGCAGCGATTGCGATGACCCTGTATCGTCAGGCGCGAGCGCTCGGCTATCGACTCGACCTGGATCTCGAAAAGAAGAAACCTTTGGAAAAAGAAGAACGTGAGCAAGTCGACGCGCAACTGGCGGGGGCTTATGCACAGATCGTGAGTTTAGTTGGCGCGGGCCATCCCGAGTTCGTGCTGCTTGAGATTCGAATGCTGAGACGCGATAATTGGTTCGGCCGAGCGTTGCAGTTGCTCGAACGTAACGCCAGCACCATTGAAGCGCGTTGGTACCTTGAAAAACGTCGTGACCTGCTGCGTGGCTTAGGCTGGAAAGCTCCCGCTGGGCAGGCGCACGAAATGTTCGCGGCCGCTTTTCCAGAAGAGGCCAAAGCCAGCCCCTGATGCGCGTGCTCCATATACTTTGCTGTATTTGCTGATCTCAAACAGGTGCCGCCTCCCGCCGGCTTGTAGAAATTACTAGCTCAATCCCACCTCTCTAACCTGCTTGATATACGATGAATGCAAACCGATGCTGTTTCGTGTTGATTTGGAGCGTCGTTGCTACGAACGCCTTCGCGAAAGTCGATTTCGCGAAGGATGTCATGCCGATTTTCAAGTCGCATTGCTACGACTGTCACTCACAGAAAAAGCAGGAAAGCGGCTATCGACTGGACGTACGTGATAGCGCGTTCAAGGGAGGTGATCTGGGTGAACCAGCGATCGTAACTGGCAATGCGATGAAAAGCCCGCTGTTTCGCTTCGTCAACGGTGACGAGCCAGACTTTGTCATGCCTCCCAAAGACTCAGGCAAAGAACCGCTAACCGCCGAGGAATTGAAAACACTGCGAGCTTGGATTGAAGAAGGTGCAACTTGGCCCGAAGAATTTGCTGGGACACTGCAGCCTTCGCATTGGTCGCTTCAGCCACTGACCAAGCCAGCTGTGCCAACGCTATCCCAAAATCCGATCGATGCCTTTGTGCTTTCTAAGCTGGCAGAAAAGCAATTGACGCCCTCCCCGGAAGCGGAACGCCGGACTTTGATTCGACGCCTGAGTTTTGACTTAATCGGATTGCCGCCCAGTCCACAAGAGATTGAGGCATTTGTTGCCGACAATTCACCGCACGCCTACGAAGCACTTGTCAACCGCCTGCTTGAATCCAAACACTACGGCGAACGTTGGGCTCGGCATTGGCTGGATGCCGCCCGCTACACCGAAAGCCAAGGCTTTGAATACGATCGAGTCCGCGACAATGCTTGGCATTACCGTGACTATGTGATCAAGAGCTTCAATGAAGACAAGCCTTACGATCAATTCATGCGTGAACAGATCGCTGGTGATGTTATGCAGCCAACGACCAGCGATGGGATCGTTGCGACCAGCCTACTTGTGTGCGGCCCTTACGATCAAGCTGGCAACAACCAAAAGAATGCGACTCAGCGTGCCATCACACGTGAAGATGAACTCGAAGACGTGATTGGCGTCGTGGGTCAGACGTTTCTCGGCCTCACGATCAACTGTGCTCGATGCCATGCGCACAAGTTTGATCCGATTCCGCAGGAAGAATATTATCGCGTGAAATCGGTATTCGAAGGAGTGAAGCATGGCGAACGCACCATTGCCAGCGATGATGAAAAACAGGCACGCGAGGCGCAGCTAGCCGTGCTGCGGCAAGCGGTTACGGCGGCGTCCGCTAAAGTGACTGAAATCGAAGCGCTCGGTCGCGAGGTCGCCACTCACAAACGCTCAAGTGAGAAAATCATCCTGGGGCCCGCACCATTTGCAAAGTGGTCGTTCGCTGGTGAACCAGCTTCCGTCATGCCTGGCGAAACTTTAGGCGGCGCCGAAATATCTGGAGGTTTGCTGAAACTGAACAAAGAAGGCGCGTACTTTAAGTCGGCGCCTTTGACCAAGGACATCAGTGAGAAAACTCTGGAGGCTTGGGTGGCACTCGCAACTCTCGAGCAAGCTGGCGGCGCGGCAATCTCTTTGCAGACCAATTCGGGACAGATCTTTGATGCGATTGTCTTCGGCGAACAGAAACCTCGAAAGTGGCTGGCGGGCAGTGATGGGTTTGCTCGCACAAAGGACCTCGAACTGCCAGACGAAGCAGCCGGACGTGATACGTTTGTGCATGTCGCGATGGTCTACGGCAGTGACAATACCATCACCTTCTATCGCAACGGCGAGCCGCTGGGAAAAGCCTATCGACCAGCCTCTGGCTTGCAGACCTTCAAAGCGGGTGAAGCTCATGTGGTGCTTGGTATGCGTCACACTGGCGGCGGACGACCATGGTTAACGGGCGATATCAAGCAAGCGGCCCTTTATGACCGCGCCTTGTCTCCCGCAGAAGTGCTTGCGTCTTACCGTTCGGGCGGAATGGCGCTGACGCAGTCAGAGATTCTCGCCAGCCTGACTCAAGCACAACTTGCCGAACGTGAACAGGCCATCGCCGCAGTCAATCGAGCTCGCGAGTCACTTGCGGCGTTCGAAAAATCTGCCGTCGCAGTCTCTTATGTTGGTGTTCGCGTGCAACCTGAACCTACCAAGCGTTTGAAACGTGGTGAAGTAACCTCGCCTGCTGAAGTGGTTGCTCCAGGAGCGCTGGCTGCAATTCCAAACCTTGACGCGAACTTTGGCCTTGCCCCCGATGCGCCAGAAGCCGAACGCAGAATTAAGTTTGCGAATTGGTTAGCAGACACTCGCAACCCCTTACCCGCTCGAGTGATGGCCAATCGAATCTGGTATCAACACTTTGGGCAGGGCATCGTCGCTACACCCAATGACTTTGGTGCCAGCGGTGCGCCGCCAACGCATCCTGAACTGCTCGATTGGCTCGCGACAAGCTTCATCGAAAGTGGCTGGAGCATTAAAGCCCTGCATCGCTTGATTGTGAACTCAGCCACCTACAAACAGTCTTCGCAATTCAACGCGAAAGCTGCTGCGATCGACGCGGACAACCAATTCTTGTGGCGTTATGCGCCGCGTCGACTGGAAGCTGAAGCGGTGCGGGATGCAATGCTGGCTGCCAGTGGCCAGCTAAATCCTCAAGCCGGAGGTCCTAGTTTCCGACCCTTCACGACGACAGAATTCAACGCGACATTTTACACGCCCATCGATCGCGATGATCCGCAGTTTAACCGCCGAACCGTTTATCGCATCAATGTCAACAGCGGCAAAGATCCGTTGCTCGATTCCTTTGACTGCCCTGAACCGAGCGTCAAGACGCCGCGACGGGGCGTTACCACAACGCCTTTGCAGGCTCTCGAGTTGATGAACAATGCTTTCGTGCAGCGCATGAGCGGACGGCTTTCTGAGCGATCACAGCGGGAATCGAACGACATTGGCGGTGCCATAGAGTATGCTTATAAATTGACTTTGGGTCGTGCACCCAATCCTGAAGAAGCGGCTCGCGCAATGGCGGCCGCGAAGCAACGTGACTTGAAGAGTGTTTGCTGGGCTTTGCTCAATTCAACGGAGTTCATTTATGTCCGATAACCATATTCCACTTCCACGCCGTCACTTTCTCTGGAACGCTGGTGGTGGCCTAGGTGCCATCGCACTTGCATGGATGCTCAATCGCGAAGCGTTGGCAGATTCTTCTAAGCCGCGCTTGGGAGCCGCTCTGCCACCGCATTTCGTGCCTAAGGCCAAACGCGTCGTGCAAGTCTTCTGCGCTGGTGGGGTGAGTCATCTCGATACGTTCGACTACAAGCCCGAGTTGGAGCGCTTGGATGGGCAAACTATGGAAGGCAAAGGCGAGAACCTCGGCTTTTTCGGCCAGCCCGGACGACTGATGAAGAACGTCTATGACTTCAAACGGCACGGCAAATCGGGGGCTTGGGTTAGTAGCTTGCTGCCCAATCTTGCCAAGTGCGTCGACGAAGTGTGCTTCATTCACTCCATGTATGCCAAGAGCAACAATCATACGCCAGCCGCTTTCCAAATGAATAGCGGCTTCACCTTAAACGGCTTTCCGTGCATGGGTTCTTGGCTGAGCTATGGGTTGGGGACCGAGAACGAAAACTTGCCAGCCTTTGTGGTTTTACCCGATCCGCGTGGCCTCCCGGCTGGTGGTTCGATCAATTGGACCAGCGGTTTTCTGCCTGCCAATCATCAAGGGGTCGCCTTCCGCACGAACTCATCGGAACCTGTACCCGATCTACGAACGCCGGAAGGTACCTCGGCCGCCGCGCGTGAGGCTGACATGCAGTTGCTGGCGTCGATGAACAGCGAATTCTCGGCTGCCCATGCAGGTGACACCGCCTTCGCAGCTCGGCTACGCTCCTACGAACTTGCTGCCCGGATGCAAATGAGTATTCCGGAAGCAACCGACTTGGCCGATGAATCCGAAACGACACAGCGGATGTACGGTATCGATGACCCGACGAACAAAGGCTTTGCCCGGAACTGCCTCACCGCGCGACGTTTACTCGAACGTGGTGTGCGTTTTGTGCAGATTCTTAATGGCGGCTCTTTTGGGTCTCCGCGCATTAACTGGGATGGTCACGAGAATGTCAAAGAAAACCATGATGCTCAAGCAGCCACCATGGATCGCCCCGTGGCCGCGCTCATTCAGGATTTGAAGCAGCGTGGGATGTTGGAAGATACTCTGTTCGTTTGGAACACCGAGTTTGGTCGCAGTCCAGCGACCCAAGGCATCGGTTCCCCCGGCCGCGATCATCATCCGACCGCATTCACATGCTTCCTCGCAGGTGCCGGAGTTAAGAAGGGCTTCCAATACGGCAAGTCCGATGAGATCGGTTACTTTGTGGGCGAGAATAAAGTAACCATCCCAGATTTTCATGCCACGATTCTGCATTTGCTTGGCCTTAACCACGAGCAGCTGACCTACTACCACAACGGCATCAACCGACGTCTCACCGACGTTCATGGGCAAGTGATCGATGGCATACTGGCCTAGTCCGTTGCTTGGGACCATTTGAGGATGGTTGAATTACTGCGGCAGGCTTGTGAGCCGACAGCGCTAGAGGCTTGTTGATTTAGTGAGCCGACGGCGCTAGCTTGTTGATTTAGTGAGCCGACGGCGCTAGCCGCGGGTGACCGAAGGAGCAATCGTTCATCGTCCATAACCCTGCAAATGCAGAAAAGCTTCCAGCTCAACTTGCATTGGAACGAGCCACATCATGCACGCTCCAAACTTCGAGACCCGCGGCTAGCGCCGTCGGCTCACTAAATCAACAGGCCGCTAGCGCCGACGGCTCAATAGCCCGTCAAGGCTTTCGAGGGCCAACGCAACACTCTCGAAATGCTTGACGCATTCCGCTCGCAAGAATTAATGCGGAGAAAGAGCTCAAGTGAGCTTGCTCCAGTTTTTGCATTTTGCAACAGCTTGAGCTTTACATACGTTTACACGGAGCAATAGTGCTTCATGCAAGCGGTGATAACGGTCACACCGCTTCCACCCTCTATTTGGCGCACTCGCGCCTGCATTTCTGCGCCAGATACTATCATCTTGAGCCGAAGACGGATCGATATAGCTGAATGACGGTTCCCCGCAACTAGAGCCAAGTAAGTTAAAGGTTTTGCCGCGCAGTGACGAAGCGTCGCCAGCAAAGTCCGTGCGACTGGTTTTATACCGCAGAAACCGTTGCTAACACGCATCAAGAGTCACGTTTGTTTCGAAGAAATCGAGATAGAGGCGTATATCGAAAGTACACCATGGAAAGTCACGATGTTGAAGATCCTGAACAAGAGTATGCGCGAGTGCTTACGGTTGCAAAGGAGGCTCTCAAATATATCGGTGTCTTCCGCACGCCCCCAACTCCGGGCGTCTACGACGTTTGGTATCGATATGTCGAGGGAACGGATAAAGATCTACATGAGCAACTTGAGCATGCGGTAACCGTCAGTAGGTCCGTCAGCAAAGATCTACTTGAGTACTGCTATCAACAGAAAATCGCTGACGTCTCCGGCTCCGAAAGTTTGGAGACGGTTAGTAACAAGTTGGCGGAGGAAATCTCCAGTCTCACGAAACTGCTCTCCAGTTCATTGGAGGCAAGCGAGGGAATCGAAGAATCGGTTATCTCAACGCGTGACTCGATCAAGGAACTAACGCCCACTCCGCAAATGATTCGCACTTGTATTGAACAATTGCTGGCGAGCAATGATGCGATGCGAGACCAGTTGATGACGACTCGAGTTCAGATGGAGCAAAGTCAAGCGCAAGTCAACCATCTGAAAGCGACTTTGCTCGACTCACAGAAATCACTGCTTACCGACTCGCTCACGGGAATTGGGAATCGCCGATATTGCCAATCTGCCATCAAGCATGCCATTATCCAAAGGCAGGTCGGGGAGTCGAATACATACTTGTTTCTTTTGGATCTAGATAACCTCAAGGGGATCAACAACTCGTACGGGCATGCGGTGGGAGACGATGTCATCCGACACACTTCACAAGTGCTCCAAACGCTGCTCCCCCACGCCTCACTCGCTAGGTTTGGCGGTGACGATTTTGTGATGATTCAAAATTATGACAATCACGCAACCGTAACTTCGCAAGCAGCCTTGATTCGCGAGCAGTTTGCGGGAAGAGCCTTCGTCTCAAAGAGAATTGGCGAGCAACTCAAGCAGATCACCGTCTCAATCGGCTGCGCCGTGTTGCGCGCGAGCGATGACGAATTGACCTGGCTCGACAGAGCACGCAACTTGCTTACCAGTGCCAAGCAATCGGGCGGTAATCAAGTCATGATTGAGCGAGTAATCTGAAAACCTAGAGTGTCGCACAGACCTACTTATCTTAACGCTTACAGGAGGACACGAAAGGCGAGTCATCGAAAGGCTCCATGGAACGCAACCCAGCTCCGGTTTAGTACAATAGTGGCAACGCTCCCATACCTACTGAGCTCGGAAACGAGCCATACACAAGGACTTGCAATTCGTTGACCGCCACCATGAAAACCGGCAAGGAAGAAAAACCCCAAGGGAATGTACATCGACAGCAATTGTTCTATTGGATGGGGCGAAGCATCGATGAGCGCAACGGTAAGCGTAAGTTGCTCAAAGACGACTTGGTGGACGAAGTTCTAAAGCAATTGAAAGGCAGTCTACAACACGGCTTGTGGGTAAAGTCACCGCGAATTCCCGAGAAGCTGGAACTTCGAGGCAAATCCTTCGCACTCGATTTGCCAATAACCTGCTTTACAGAGTGGTCACTCGGTGAAAGCCTTCCTCACACTTTCGAGTATGGACGTATCGGCCTAGGCTTCCCGAAACGTTGGGTCATTGAACGTGGCGGACAGTCGGTTACCTACTTCCGTCACAATGAGAAAGGCAGGTTCTTGCAGTCCATATTCAAGCTGCTTTTATCGCAGGGCGTCTGTGATAAGGACGGAAACTGGAGCCCGAAACCAGGTGCGTCCAGTTTTGAAGAACTGCGATACATGATTCATTTCGCCAAGATGATTCGACTAAAGGTTGCCAAGCGAACAACAACTGCGGCTGCAAAGCCCAAGCCAACCGGACCTAAACCCAAAGCACCCACCGCACCCACCAAAACTCAGAACTTCAATCGCAAGTTTGGCAGAGCCCTGCAGTTTGTAGAGGAGCGAGAGTGGCGCATCGTCCATCATCAGGGCGGCAAAGGTTTCGTAAAAGGTCCCGGCACACCCAACTACTACATGCCCTATTTGCCCGGCGAAGAACTATTCACGCTAGTGCTTCCCGACAACAAAGTAGTAAGCCGAGTGCTGCAGGACAATTGGTTTACCGAACGCCTGTTCACACCTTGGAAGCACTATCCCGAACTCAAAGGACGGCATGTACCGCCAGTGATGGTGATATCTCACTCAGACATTGGAACCTTTTAGCAGACGTTGAATAAATGCGCAACATCAAAGAAATACAAGTGCTCTGTCCACATTTGATTTTTGTCGTATCCTTGGCGTCTCTGCGGCTTCGCGTGAGTCTCCGTGTGCTTAAGTGGATTTAGGTGGGTCGCTTCTGCCGGATGCGATCATGTACTGCTTTGAAACAATCCGTCTCAACATAGCACGTGCTCTTGAGATTGAGGGACTTGTTGAGTTCGCTTGTCAGTATCAAGGCACATTGTAAGCCGCTTGTTGCAGAGAAGACGTGAAACCAAACCCCTCTTCCCACATGGATGACACGATGTAATTACTCGAGAAGGCATTCGATTGATAACGCAATCCAATGGAACCATCGTCCCAAGCCCTGATTTCGATTGGGACTAAGCCAGCCTTAAAGTCGCTTTCGGTTACATCTCTGACTAGTCCGACGTTAAATTGAACGGTTTCATTCGAGAGTTGTGGATAAACCTCTTTAATCACGTCTTCGAGAAATCCTGCTTGCGATTCAGGAAGTTTACTTAAGAACACCTTTAAGTGGTCGAGTGCGGCGATGGGAAATTCGAATGGTTCACCACATACTTCCAGCTCAAGCTTTAGCAAACCAATCTTTACCGCGGATGATCGCCAGTAGATTTCATGGTGGCAACGGAAGGTACCAAGCTCTGGATCGCAAAACTCAGGGTGTATATCGGGTTCGAGTGATCTCGCAGATAGTAAATGCTGAATTGATTCGAGACTCTCGTTGAGATGGCACGAAAGCACATTGAATGCGATTTCAATCTCTCTACTCTTGTGATTCCAAACAACACTCAGGTCTGTCAATCCAAAACCCGACAGCGCATCAGCCAACGATTCTCGGAATGCTTCGACCTCCTCTTCACTTGCTTGATAGACTTTCACGCTTACATTGTCTTTTTCCATGTTTCCACCTGCTAGGATTCGATGGGTCGCTTCTGCTGGATGCGACAGCCCTTTTGGTAGATCATCCGCAAATACTCACACTCCACACGCCTCACTTCATGCTCAGAGGGCGGATCTCCGAATGGTTCTAATTCGATCATTTTTCTTGGTTGCTCTCTCACTGACCAAGGCAAACTACCCATTTTAGGTACGAGAAAACGAGAATTGCGGAAAGTCAAATATTCCACGATTTTTAATTAGTGTCGATTAGTGCAGATTAGTGGTTAGCATCTTCTTGTGTTCCATGCAGGCAACATTCATGTTCGCCAATCTTCGCTAACTTTTGGCATGGCCCAGACTCCGCCGAGCTTGAATGGTTCGAACGCATGATCAAGGACACGGCTCAAAGGCTTTGCGAATGACCCGGAGAGTGTCGCTTTGGTCCATGCCCTTCACAGAGTATCTGGGTCCCGAAGTAAGTCGCTATTTGCTAGCATTCCCTACCCCATTCCTTTGGGGGTAGCAATTATCCGCACATCAAGTTAGGGTAATTAGCCTGGGCGCTAAATATCCGCCCACTAAGTTAAGAGAATTAATAGTTCGACAGTAAGGTTGCACCGATTGGATTTCTTTGATTGCCTAGTCGGAACTTACATAACCTGTATGACACGTCGCGAGCATGACTGGGTGTTGACGTTCGAAGATCACTCGACGGTTCAAATTGAATGCCTTTGGCGATTGCTTCGCAATGGGCGTATTGTTCTGACTGGTGAGGATCATGGGCTTCAATTCGGAATGGCGGCTCCGATTGATGCAGCAAACTCTTGCAACATACAACTCGCTGGTCGCGCAATTAGTTCGATCGAATTGACTCAAGGCACGCTTGATCTTACATTCACTCTAGAAGGTTCACTGGTCCTGCAAATCATTCCGGACTCCTCCGGCTACGAAGCCTGGAACGCGAATACGCCTAATGGTTTCATTGTGGCAGTAGGCGGAGGTGAGCTTACCGTTTTCAAAACAGAATAAAGACAGACGAACCAAGAAATGCACGCAAGTCGCCGTTCGCGTGCTGTGGCAATGGTCAATCATGCGCGGCGACTACGTGATTTCATGCGTTATCCGCCAGAAGTGACACAATGAACCGTGTGGATTGGAACGGATTACCACTTGAAAATGCGCCCCATATCCTACCGGCGAAATTGCGGGAAACGATCTTCGACTATCTTCCCCCGCCCGTGCCAATGACCCCGGTGATCGAGGACTTGGCTCAGAAGTATTTGAATGGGCAAATCACGGGACCAGACTATGCGGCAATGCAGGCAGCCGCGTTCATTCGACCAAGGTCGCAAGACTCTCACCAAAAACGCCGCAATACGTTCCGCCAGCGGGTTGCAGAGGCGGAAGCAGAAGGATTCGTGATTCCAGGCATCTTCCGTGAGCTTGTTGAAACTGACGCTTATGTGGATAGACTGCACCACAATACAATCTGGCTACAAATGCCTGAAGAGCTTTGGCAACTGCCAAGCGATCGGTCACTCTTGGTGTTTCTCGCCTTCACGGAAGGCCAGGGATGCTGCCATTGGCACTTGTTGTTAGCGAGGGACGGGTCTCATTCCATGGTATCTTGCGAATATCCATTTGGCCTTCGCTCCATTTGGCCTGGCTCTTTACCCGACTATAGCAAATGGACTGTGGATCGATGCGCTGGCTCGATTGAAGAATGGCTGTACCATTTCTTTCTCGAATCCGCCGAACACGATAGACGATACATCGAGCGGCTTCGTCCGTATCATCTGAGTGGATTGAGCGGATAACCAGAAAATCGGGATAGGGCCCGCATTGCTGCGGGACCCTCCCACACCACCTAGCATGCGGATCCGCACTAGGCGGTTCGTCTCATGTGAGCAAGCTCGCTCCAACGTTTCGATAGACTAAAGAGTCCTAGATCAGTCAGCCACTGATAACTCAGAAACTCGACTTCGTTCGTAGAGCGAGTGCGACTCTTGTCGCGATTGACTACCAGCTTGAGCTTACGCGTCAAATACTTTTCCACACTTCGGAATACTCGCTGCGCAGCGATGGCTGTTCTAGTAAAGATTAGAATCACACAATTGGCTGGTGGACCTTCGTTTTCTTGACGTTTAGCTGGTTTTTCTCGACAAATTGCAGCCCAGTGCTCGGTCGGCCGTTTGAATTCTGTAGGGGCGAATAACGCTGAACAAACGCCAACGACTTCGACAAATCCGTAGCTGATGTTGCGGTTCTAACGATGACATTTGAAATGGCTACATAAGCCCTCACCGCCAAACCTTTCCCTTCGCTGGCCCCCAGGTTACGCTTGGCTCGCCCCGAGGCTCGCCGCGCTCACCTGGCGTTAACGAGCAGCACAGGCATAAGGCCACTCGGTGCTTGGTAAACAAGTACGCCGAAGTCCTGGAATAGTAGAACCACGAAATACACGAAGTACACGAAAGGCTGTAAAGAACAGAGCTACAAAACATATGGGTGCACATGTTTTGAAGTTGCCAAAGCCAAGTATCAGGATTTCTAGTGGCTATCTACCAGAAGTTGTATGGTTGTGTTGCCATTGAAACAATCATCGCCAGGTAACGAGACAACCGGCGGGTTCGAAGCCGCAGCTTCATCACGTGCTGCAGGCTTGGTGGGCATTGGTACGATTTCCGAACCAACTGCCAAATCAAACTGATTGGAACGATTCGAAAACCGCATTCTGTTTGAACGGCCACTGGTGATGCTGTACACTGACGCTTCGCGGAACTCCAAGGGGCCGCGAAGAACAAGAGGATGGACTGAAATTGCGAGTAAGGTTATTTCCCAATGGTTGCCCAATCCCGCGCAGCGTCGATCATTTTTACTGTTCCTCCATCCACGATATGAGGTATCATCCGCGGTGTCAATTTCCTGGCGAGAAGACGTTTTGTCCCGATTCTTTGGCAGCGTGCCCGAACCCATGTATAGCGCTGATGAACCGAAAGATCGCGTGTGGGGCGTCGACTACGTCGGCAGGCAACTCCGCTATTCAATTTGGTTGTTCGTACACGAAGACCTCGTAATGATATCTGGCGATCAGAGGTATCCATTCACTGCAGAATCACTGTTCGAAATCTCCCTTCCGTGCGATTCAATATCTGAGATCCCGGACAGCTACTATCCTGGAAACACCGGGCTGGGGTTTTGGTATGGCGATCCAAATCAAAAATACAATATGACGATGATGCTTCTCAAACGACCTGACGGTGACCTCAAAGTTTGGCCGAACTGCGTGTGGCCGGCACGACACGAGTCCTATAAAGCGATATCGACTGAGTGCGCTGGCAAACAATATGATCCTGCTTCATAGAACAACGTATTGGTGGACGAATATAGCGTTCGACCGAAGCCACGGTGGCTAGCATTTTGCTGATAGAAAATCACTCGCCTCGGCATCGGTCAACGCGGCCGTTCTGCGATAAGTCGAATTATGTTGCTAAAGATGTATCCGATTTTGTTGGTAGCTGCCATATGTTCGCTTGGATGCGATCGCGGGTCGTCTGCGCCTGGAATTCATCCACAGGATGTCGGCTACGACCATTTATTGCCGGATGGCAAGCGATGGCAATATGATCTGGTGCTACCTGACGATGTATCAACCGACGAGGTACTTAGCTTGGAGGTTCGTCGATTCTTGATCGACGAAGCTGATAAAGGAATACGCGGTCAAGAAAGATTGCCCGTTGAAAAGGCAGATCAGGTTTTCTCAGGTCCGGCATTTAAGCTCAAGTCATCCAATGATCGGGCACGTGTTTCACTGCAACTTCTTGACCTACGTGATTACTCAACGTCCACTCCAGCTGAGAATCCGATTAAACTTGTTGGAGGCATTAATGTAGCGGGGCAGCTTGGCCAATTAAGGTGCGATGCGAACTTGGTTGTGGGTGAGAATGCAGGCATCTCGCCCTCCTCGCAGACTTCATGGCATGACAACGAAATCCGCCTCCTTCGTTTTTGGTCTGCGACGAAAGAGAGCGAATTCACTTACGACGTTTGTGTCCGCGTAGTAAAGGCCCAATAAAAAATAAGCTGAGTCGTACCATGTCGAAGAAAAGGTTGCAGCTGGAGCGGGCGAACCAGCGTTTGGCAACGGTTGCTCGGTCTCGCCCGCTTAACCGCGTCGCTCGTCGCGAAAGCCAGTTCCCAATAACAGCACGGATCCGTCAATGACTCAACCTCATTTAAGCCGACTCATACTGGTCCTAGTTGCGTTGGCAGGATTAGCTGGCTGTAACAATCAGACATCCCCCTTATCCAATAGTTCAGTTTCCAGCCCGGCACCGTGGCTTGGAATTCCATCAGCAGTAAATCAAGTCATTGTGTTTCTGCACGAAGGAACGGGTTGGATCCTAAACAAAAGCGAAGTGACTGTTAAAAAGTTCGGTGATGTTCGCTCTTCAGAATCGACATCGAATGAAAAGGTCGCTGACTTTTTGATCTCCGTTCATTTCGGGGGCGAAACGTTTGAAACAACAGCGAAGGACGTACCCTGCGACAACGATGGAATTCCAACCGAAGCGGCAATAGATCGTCTTCGTTCATCGGTAGAAGACATCAAGGCCAAAATGAGAAGGCTTCAAAATTGATACAATAACGCGACGAGCAATGCCGTGAACTGGAGTACGCGATCTGAGGAATTGGAAATCAAAGCTGTGCTGGCGCGTGCTCAGTTACGGCGGGCATTCGTTATCCGCTTAGAATTATGAAGTTGCGTCTGGTACAAATCGAACGTCGCAGCGATTCTGACGAATCGGCTTGGTGCGGTTACATCATGTTCGAAACCGAATCGCTGATGGTGCTGCAATACGTGAGTGACAGCTATAACCTATTTTCATGGGGCGATCGAGTGACGCGTTCTAAATCGTGATTGATCTACGCGGAGCCAGGAGAGTGAGCGAGAATCGTGTCTTCATGCTCGTAACCCGGCGCACAGCAGCACAAAAATACTAACTCAACCTCTTGGACGTTTTCGATGGAATGAATCTGCCCAGGAGGGATAGCCACTGCGTCACCGGGGCGAATTACTCGTGACTGGCCAGCCAAATGCATGATCCCTTCACCTTGCAAGACGTAGTAGATCTCCTCGGACTGAGGATGGTAGTGCGACTGTGTTCTGACGCCGGGCGGAACCGTGGCTTCTGCCAGACTCTGATTGCGGATCGCTGAATTGCGACTTGCCAGCAACTCGCGAATGATCGAACCGTCTTTAGTAACAAATGCGGTCGTGCTGTCTCGTTGAATCACATCCATCAGTTGCTCATTCTGTGGTAAAGTCCTCGATTATCGGCGGCTGGCGTCGAAGATTCGGGAGCAAAAGTCGCACTGGTTAAAGTTGTTTATCGATGTTCGTCCCTCGAGCGCATTCGGTCAAGGGAGCGTCCTTTAGCTCACGATGCAATACATGGCATTCAGCACAGTACTCGGCACTGGCGTACTGCTTGATACGGCGGCCGCGGTTGAATCGTTACCAAATCTCTGCCTATCGCGAACTGTTGCACCAGTGGTTGCAACAAACGCTGACGGTTGTGGGCAAGATCAGTCCACTCCTGACAATTCTGTAACTGATGACGCTTGCACTGAAAAACGAAAAAACCCTGCAATTCCTTTGGAAATTGCAGGGTTCATCGGAGTCGGGCTGGCGGGATTTGAACCCACGACCTCTACCACCCCAACTCAGGTTTTCCAACTCCTCACGTCGCCATAAGTCGTTGATTTATCGGCTTTTGGAATTAGCAGGGTAGTTCCATAGCGTGCATGCTGTGCACGAATTAGTACCGTTTTTCACGCCGTTTCGTGCACATTTCGTGCATAGTTTCTGAGCCCAACGATCGAGCGTTTTGGCTCTACTGTCATTGGACACTTGTTATCTGGCACTTTTACAATCGCACACCACAAAAGCATGCTGACCAGGGACATCGAAGCAGTAGGCCTCGCCGCGAAAAGTCCAGAGATTCGGCCTGTCAGTTTGCCGCGACTATCGGTGCGTACCAAAGTACTACGTAAGCCATTCGTTCAACGCGCAACCCAGATTACATTCCAGTTCTGGAAGGAAGGCGAGACCCTTAGTTGTACTCGACACGTACGAACATGCATTCTACATCGACTATCAAAACCGGAATGCCGATCAAATCCAAAAGTCCATGTTGCATATCGAATGAGGCACCACGACGATTTGAGTCTCAGTTCTAGTCTTGCAGTCGGGCAGAATTCTCCGCTCGACGCTGTAGCTCGTATTTGTTTGTATGCAAAACTGCGGCTGGTATCGAGTGCACACGCGAAACGGTTAGCTAAATCCAGCAGACGAGTCGCTGGCGGTTTGCTGAAGCCGACGCAAATTAAAGATGGGCGACTCAATTTTGAAGAGTCGCCCATTCCTCACCTCACCGAGTGTGTAGTGATCACAAGGCTACGATCTCCGCGCCGAAAATCACCCCATTACTTCGTTGCTTTAACCTCTGCCGCGCCGTGTTCGTGCCCCGCTGAAACGTGGCCATACGCTGCCTCTTCATGACCAAGTTCCTTCAGCAATTTGTCGTGTTCTTTCTTCATCTCATCCAGCGACGCCTGGACTTTGCTGCACATTTCGGCGCACATCTTGCCATCAGGGCTTTTCTTACAGCATTCTTCGTGCAGCGATTTTTGAATTGTTGTTGCTTGTCCGAGTTGTGTCTCGATCTTCTTGACCTGCTCGACAACCTTGGGGTTGGCTTTGTGCTCGTCGCGAACAATGACTAAATCACGCTGAATGGCTTGCAACTGCTGCCCAAGCATCTGGGACTCGCCTTGGGTGACCTGGTTTTGAATCACAGGCGATTGAGTTGCATAGCGTTGGATTCCTGCTGAATAGTCTCGTGCATGTTGAATGTTGCGAGAGGTCCGTTGGTTGGCCCAAAAACCCGCCCCATTGTTTCTCGATACCTTGTCATTGATCTGCGATTGCGCATGTGTCACTTGCGGAAAGGCAAGTGCAAGACCCGCTAAAAACGCAATCGAAGCCGCAACTCTTCCAAAACTTTCAATACTCATCATTGTTCCTTTCAAGAACTGGTGCGCAATACAATCAAAAATTACTGTTCTATGTCAAAAATTAAGCCCATGGTCCTTACTTTGCATTTTGATGCTTCCAGAAAGGCTCGCCTTCAAAGAGTTAAAAATATCTTCGCTTGCCCTGTCGATAAGTGAATAATACTGCTTTCAGCGCTGACTTTGACATGCAGACACTAGTCGCATGTGACTGCGATCCAACATGTGTGCTAACTCCAAACTGCCGCATCTTACGAAGTGATGGCTTATAAAATCCTTCTCGCTGGTCAGTTCACGAATTACTTGTACCGCTGTAATTTACTTGTACCGCTGTAATTTACTTGCACCGCTGTAATTTACTAGTACCGCTGTAATTTACTAGTCGTCGCAAATTCGGGACGTATTTCACCGATTTCTCGCTCCGCGTCTGAATCTTAGAAACAAAATAGGAAATGCTCGAAATACATTTCCTATTCGTGTTAAAGCCGAAACTATCAATCGGCAATTACTTAGGACCGGGTAATTGAGTATGCTCTACTTCATGCTGTACTTCAGTTTCGATTTCGCGAATAATCGCCTCTTGCTCGGCTTTCGCATGATCGAGCTCCTTTGTAATTTTGCTTGCACACATTGCGCATGCCTTAGCATCTACCTTTTCTTTGCTGCATTCAGCATGCAATTCTTTCTGCAACTCGGCCGCCTTTGCTAAGTGTTGATCAATTTTCTTGACCGATTCTGCTTTGGAGGGATTCGCCTTATGAGCGTCCTGAAGGACTTTAACCTGTTGCTGCGCAGTAACAATCGTCTGGCCCAGTCCCTGCGACTCGGACTTTATAATTGGCGCAGCCACATTCGGTACTGATGAGTACCGATATATGTCTCGAGCGTAATCTTGCGCATGATTTATACTGCGGGACGAACGCTGCGTTTCGAAGAACCCGCCCTCTGGGTGTGCATGGCGATCGACAGAGCTCCTAATTGCTTGCGCATCGGCTGAAGCGCCAGTCATCAGAACTGAAACGACCGTCGCCGCGATAATTGAAAACCGTAAAACATCTGAATTTCTCATGTCTGCTTTTAATCTTTCACCTGGAAACTGAATTTAACTGAAGCGATAGTGCTCGCGCATTTGTTTTCGCGACTGGTACCTCGGTACGCGGTCACATCGCTTGTATTAAGCACGCTCCGTGCCATCTTGGCTTTTGTGAGAATCACGCAATTTTCCTCGGATTTCACGTCGCAATTATAAATTGGATGAGCTACTTCGCGCATGAGAGGGGCAGGACTGTGCGTTTTCGCACGGCGTTCGCGAGATCGCTGTAAGTCCCTCCTTCACAGCTTCACCTTGCGCAGTCGCAAGGCATTCATGATGACAGAGACGGAACTTAGGCTCATCGCGGCTCCCGCCATGATGGGACTAAGGAGATCGCCAAACATTGGATAGAGCACGCCTGCGGCGATAGGAATCCCCAGAGCGTTGTAAACGAAAGCGAAGTATAGATTTTGCCGAATGATTGGACATCGTGGCGCGGCTGAGGCGAATTGCTTTGGCGATTCCGCGCAGATCACCTTGAACCAGTGTGATTCCTGCGCTCTGCATTGCGACGTCCGTGCCGGTCCCCATGGCAATTCCGACTTCAGCTTCGCTTAGAGCAGGAACGTCGTTGATGCCGTCACCGGCCATGGCGACGACGTGTTGGCCCTGGCTCCGCAGCATCTTAACGTATCAACGAAACAGCTTCGGATAGCCGAGCTGGCGCAACGTTCGCCAAAGTTGGCATTCACCAGCCTAGGCTCTGTTTCTAAACTTCCCAGGTGAGTGTTTTGAGATACCGCTGAAGAATTCCAAGTCTGCTCATACCACCGAAGTTCTTGGCGGATTTTTCGAATCGTGAGAAGATCCTCCGGTACTCTTTTAGCCAACCAATGAGCCGCTCAACTATATTCCGATCTCGGTATCGGTCTTTATCGAATGGAACAGGTCGAACGGTACGAGTTTCTGTTGATCTCGAAGGAATGACTGGCTTGATTCCAAGGTCAATCAAGTACTCATCGATCCAGTTGGCACGATAACCTTTGTCACCACTCAGGGCTACCGGCCACGCAACCGGCTGCCCGTTACTTTCTTCAAGTCTATTGGCCGTCATTAGAACTTCGTCAACTACCGTGCATTCATTGACTTGACCACCGGTGAGATGAAATCCAAGCGGATTGCCGTTCCCGTCAGATAGTATGTGCAATTTCGTTGAAAAACCGCCCTTTGATCGACCTAAAGCGTGATCATCTGACTCGTCCGGATCCCCTTTTTAGCGCCGCCAGCAGCACAATGGTGCGCCCGAAGAATCGTTCCGTCGATGCACCATAGGTCGTTCTCCAAATCGCCATTTTCAATTGCAAGTTGGGTAAGGCATGTAACCACCGCCTGTAATGTGCCGTCTTCGTTCCAACGATCGAAGTGCTTAAAAACTGTCTGCCATGCGCCCAATTCTCGTGGCAGGTCGCGCCATTTAGCGCCGGTGTTGTTAATCCAAATCATAGCTTGCAGCATCTGCCGAGGATTCGCAGGAGGTCTTCCTGTCGCGGCAGGCTCGGGAAATAGATCCTCAATCGCCCGCCATCGCTCATCAGTCAATCCATGACGCATCTTGGTTTCTTCTTATCCTCATCAATATTGCATACTTGATAGAATTAAGAAAAGACCAGTTTAGAAACAGAACCTAGCTCACTTGATTGATATTGAGTGGCTGCTCGAAGCCTGTCGCCGCACGCGCAAAGACGGTGCAGCGGGAGTCGACGGTCAAAAGCTGCCGACACGAAAACGATCTTGTCTCCAATCTGCAATCGTTGCTGAAGCATGTCCATTCTGGAACTTACCGAGTACCGCCGGTGCGTCGCGTCCAAATTCCGAAGGGCAACAGCAGCGAGACACGCCCGATTGGAATTCCGGCAGTGGCTGCATACTGCACCTCATTCAATAGGCTTTAGCTGTAGTAGCCAGTATTTGACCTTACAGAAATTTCCCAAATTCCGCGCTGGGTTGTACGACGCGGTCGAGCATTTTCTGCTCAACAATCTTCTTTCCTTCTAAGAAGGTCTGGGTGCAGTCCGCTCTATGCGCCTAGCATTTTGAAAAACTGATCTATACGAAAAGAGGCTTCCCCAGCATTGATAGTTCTCGCACAGTCAATTACAAAGGAAAGCCTCATGGACTTACAAGTTAAGGCAGGAAGCCTAGTTCGCACAATCGTAGATCAAGAAATTTCTGGGATCGTTGGAAAAATTATTTCACAGTTGCAGACAGATTTGACATCTGTTGTCGCAGGGTTTCTTTCTGCAGGCGTATCGGCATCAGGTATGCTCAAATTGGAGAATCGCTTGGCCGAGTGTGCCAGAGAGTCCGCTCGAAAGATCCTGCAGTGGTTGGTAGCGAATATGGAGCCGAAGCTTGAGAAGATGCCGGGAGTGATCAAGCACAAAGGAAAGAACTTTCGTCGGCTGGCAGAAAAGACCGATCGAGGCAGTGTGGTTACATGCTTCGGCAACATCGAACTGTCTCGAGCTCGCTATCGGCAAGGTCGCGATGGAAAGACGATCTTTCCTCTTGAACTGTTGTTAGGCATCGAAGCTGGTTTTACACCGTCGGCGGCCAACATGATCGGCAAGCAGTTTGCGACTAGTGGTAGTTCTCAAGGGCGTACCAGAGAGATGATTCTCAAACGCACTGGCGTGTCTGTCGGCAACGAGAAACTACGCAAGCTAACAAGCTTGCTTGCTGAATCGTTTGAGCCGCTTCGTGAGGCGACGCAATTGCAGGAGCTAATGCGACTTATCAAAGATACCTGGATAAGTGGGGAAACTCCAGTGCTTTCCATTAGTCGCGATGGAGTCGCGCTCGGTCTGGCTCCATGGAGCATCTTTGAAATGGCTGGCTTGGCAAGCATTTCCGTTTTGAGCAACGGCAAGAAGCTCGGCACTGTCTATCTTTCCAACACGCCGCAATCCAATCAAGAAGATCTATCACGCAACTTGACGTCGCTCTTAACGGAAGTTGTCAGAGCCTGTGGCGGCGACCTACCGAAGATCGTGTATGTGACCGATGCCGGCAAGATTGAAACGGCCTATTGGAAGAATGTACTTCGCAAGTTCTTCGTCGATGGAGTGAGGATTCCGATTGTCCGAGTTGTCGATTACTACCATGCCAGCGAACGTCTGACCACAATCGCCGAAGCTCTGAAAGTGGATACGGACGCTCGCTCCACATGGCTCACGCACATGCGCAAGACCTTGCTAGAGCCAAACGGCCATGGACGTGTACTGCGTTCAATTGCTCACATGAAGGCAACCTATAAATATAAGTCTTCATTGGCTGCTGATGGCCGGAAGGCTGAAGCTTACCTTCGCAGATATAAACGCTTCATGGACTACGAAGGCGCACGTTCGCAAGGCTTTCCGATCGCCAGTGGAATCGTTGAGTCAACCTGCAAGCAAATTGTCAGCGAACGCATGAAGTTGTCGGGAATGAGGTGGCACAGAGAAGGAGCACAGCAAGTGATGTCGCTCCATTCCATACTCCTGAGTAACATCTGGAGCAAAGTCTTTGATAAATGGCTACAATCAAAACCTACCGTCCGTGATCTTATGCCCCAATGCGCCACAAAAAATCAATTCCTGAATGGCGCATGAAGCGGACCGCACCCTTCATTCGCAAAAAAGCTTGCTCCGTTGTTTCGTGAAACCTTGTCGTTGATGCGAGATTGCGCGAACGTTGGTTGTGAGGTACTTAGTGAAATAATCGCAAGCAGGCTAAGCCCCGCCAATGATCGACTGAACTGCGTGAAGCACATAATCGTTCCTTTCAAGAACAAGCGAAAAACATGTGGACTAGAGAATCCACAAAGGAAGAGCTGCTTCGGGACGAAACACTGAACTCTTACATTTCTTTAGTTTGATGATGTGGCAGACAAAATCATTCAAAGGTTCTCAAAGAGCAAATCATTTAAATTGAATAGCCACGATGCACGTGCCATTTTAGTACGGGGCGATGTAACTAAAGTTGGTTGAACTTATGAGAGCGCCGATGTTGCGGCCATTTTTATAGCTGGTCTTCGCCGAGAAGATTCGCAAGCATCGCAGCACAAGTGGTATGATTCGCCTATCGGTTTGGGAAAAGCTGACGGCTCTGGCAACTTAACTCTAACAGGTCCAGCTCAAGTAAGTACAGGCTTTTTAGTTAGACTGCTTTCCTGAACACTTGGGGCAAGCTTCAGCGGCTTGTTTCGTTTTCAACTGCAAGTCGCTCTTATCGCAGCAACCTGCAGCGCAGCATTCCGATCCATCCGCACAGCAATCACATTCGCAAGTAGCACAGCCGCAGACACCGGATCCACAGCAGCATCCGCCGTCAGGACAGCAGCTGGCGCATTCGCAATTGGCTTTCTCTGCAGTTGTGCTTGTAACCGTTTTCTGCAAACAACATCCAGCACTGCAAGCCGGAGCGGCCTTATCACAGCAATCACATGTGCACACGGCGCAGCTGCAAATACCTGAGTCGCAACAACACCCACCGTCAGCACAACAGCTGGTACATGCACATGAGCCGAAAGTCTTATTGGACCAGTTGGCTCCCAGAGCTATTCCAATGCCAGCAAACATCAACAAGCCAATAGCAGCTAACAACTTCATGGTATTATCTTTCTTAACAGTTGAACGGCGTCGAAGAAGTTCCGACGCACGTACTTTAGATGCAGGGCGAATGCGTTTCCTTCACCATAAGGTGCACTTTTCTACAACAATGCGGCCGGTTTGGTGCCACCTCGCAGCGGCGGAATTCTTTGCACGCAATTCGCACACCCGGAAGGGGTGGTTTCCCTCGCGGGCTGCGTTTGATGCTTAGTTGCCGCGGTTCCTTCACGCTTCCTACATTTTTTTCCGAGATTTAATTGGAACCGTTAGATTCGCCGGACGGAGTGGAAAACCGGCATACATTCTGCCTTAGAAGGGTGTCAACACGGCCCGACGTGAGTGCTCACAGCACTGTCGAACAAAATAGTCAAAACCTTGGTATCTTACGACTTTCGGCAGCATCACGGGGGTACCTGCGACTTTATCCTGGACACCACCGCTGTTCCACACGAATAGCTATTGCTTCGTTACAAAGCCTCCTAAAGATCGTTCGCCACCATGAACGCACCGAAACACACTCATCGACAGTTAGCTATGGGAAGTTGCCTCAGCTGTTTGCTGCTGCTTGGCATCGGCTGCAGAGAATCAATGTCTATGAAAGAGCCCCCGACTTCAACCAAGCACGAAATGCATAGGATCATGCGAGCTCGGCGTCGCGAATAGTAATAGATGGCGATCGTGACAAGATCGTAGCTGGAGAAACGATTCAACTGAAGTTTCACATTGAAGACGACAACCATGCCACTGTCGTGGATTTTGTTCCATTGCATGAAAAGCTTGTGCATCTCATCATCGTCCACAAAGGCCTCGATCACTTCGATCATGTGCATCCGGACGTTGCTACCAAGGGTCAGTTGAGTGCAGAGGTTACCTTTCCAGTGGGCGGCGACTATTTTCTGTTTGCGGATTACCAACCTCAAGGCGGGACGGCAGCTCTAGGCAAGTCCCAGTTAAGCGCTGTGGGTAATACGCCACCCGCTCCGCAGCTTCAACCCAATCAATCTCCTGTCGTTGATGTCGACGGTGTCCGCGCAAAGGTCACGACCAATTTTAAAGCAGAGGAATCAACGATCACGTTTCAACTTATGTCTCCGGATGACAAGCCGCTGTCGGACTTGCAGCCCTACTTGGGTGCAATGGGGCACCTTGTGATTCTGAGCGCCGATGGAGGTCAATACGTCCACTCGCACCCGCTCGAACATTCAAAAGTCGCCGCAGTCGGCACGGTTGCATTCGCTGCGCACTTCACAGTGCCAGGCATCTACAAAATGTGGGGGCAGTTCCAAAGAGATTCGCGAGTGTTCACCATTCCGTTCGTAATTGATTTTGGAACAGTGAAAGGCCAGACAACTAGTCATCATTGACTTGGTTTGGTGCCTGCCTGGCCGCCAGCATCGACTTCGCATCCAATGGTTCGTTCAATCTGCGCTAAAACGCCTGCAAGAGAAGCTTCGATGCGGGCGATTTCGACTTGAAAATTTAGCAAGTCAGTGATATTGTCCGTTAGCTGCACAAAGCTTGTTTTTCCTACCACAAATTCTGATTGGGAAATCTTCAGTGTTTGTTCTGCCCGAGGAACTAGCTTGTCGCGGTAAAGCGTAAGTTGCTGGTCGAATGAATGAGCTTGCTGCGTAAGTCTCCGCAATCGTCCTGCGATTGAGTTCCATTCGGCCCGGTGAAGTTGCGTAGAACTGGCCCTCTCAGAGGCGGCCTCACAGATTCCAGCACGAATCTTTGTTTTCCAAACAGGTAGTGTCGTACCTACAGTGAAACTCAAGTTGTCAATGCCGTCCGCTACAGGACTGATCGCTTGACTGGTGGTCATCATTCCATATTGAACACCATAAGTTAGGTCTGGGTACTTTTGAAGAGTTGCGAGCCGTTGCTTTTGCAGGTCTCGCTGAATTTGTGACGCAAGATTCTGGAGTGTGGGGTTACACTGTTGGGCAGTCGCCAAGAGTGAGTCGAGTTGATTACTCACATCTTCCAGTCGCAATGATTCGGTTGGCTGAACAATGAGATCTATCGGTTGCTGAAGTTGTGTTGCAAGATCGGCCTGTGCGACTTGTAGTTGTTGATCGATTTCAAGAACTTGCTGGTCGCGCTTCTCAACTTCTAACTCTGCTCTTAGGACGTCTTGTTGGGAACCGCCCGAACGAGCGCGATTTTGAGTTATCTTAACAATTTGCTCCGTCAGCCTACGATTTTCTTTGACTATTCGTAGAGCATTGGACGAGAACCAAATCTCGTAGTACGCCAGCTTGACCGATTCGATGATCTCTCGTTCGATCTCTCGCATTTCTGCCTGAGCCATTCCAACTTCTCGAATGGCAACTTCTGCCTGTGTACGCAGTTTGTCCGGCCAGGGAACGGTTTGCGATAAGGCGAGTTGGTTTGTCATTCGGCCACTGGCAAGTTGCTGAGCGTTTTTCGCGATCGGCCAAAACATCGTTTCAGCCGTTGGATCGGGCAGTGCGCTGGCCTGAGGTATGCGATTTTGCGCGGCAGCGACGCGCGACCGAGCAGCTTGTAGCTTCGGATGCACCGCCGTTGCTTGCGCAATCAGCGATTCCACGCCTACACTTTCCCTTGTTTGCACAGTTTCCTTTTTCGGTTGGGAATCCTCGCTGACATTGTCTGTAGCCGTTTTTGTTCCTTGATCAGTAACCTTATCTGAATTTTCTTTCGACTGCTCTTCCTGGTCTTTTTCAGAAGCGGCACTCACGCCTGATTTGTCTTTTGGCGGCGCCTGGGTTTGTTTTTCTAATGACAATTCCTGCGCTGCCGCCGCGTATACCACGGTAGCCGAGACTCGCTCTTCGCTCGAAGCCGACCTTTTCGCGGGCGATCTGGCCGATTTGACATCCGTTGCCGACTCTGACTGGGGTACAGTAGCGGGCGTCAGGGACGCCGAGCCATTGAGGTGCGTTCTGGGAATTTTGCAACCCACTGTCGACGCAGCTAGCAAAGCTGCGGTAAATGCTATCCGACGCCTGATCGTTTTTGTCTGAATCGGCTCGCGAGACATCTCGGACTCCATTCCCGAAGCACTTGTACCGCAGCCGTTTTGCAATGCTTGGCTGCACAATTCCTTTTATCGGAATTACTGCTAGGGACGGACAAGAGATCCATCACTGCCCGCACAATCTCTACAATCGGTCAGCTTCCGTCGATGGAGAGGGCGATGCCTCCGGCAGGTTCCATTCCTTGACCATGCAGTAAATGCATGGAATCACGAACAACGTGATAAGTGCCACTGCCATGCCGCCCACACTAGGTATCGCCATTGGCTGCATAACGTCAGAACCTCTGCCGCTATCAAGAAAAATCGGCGCCAGGCCGAGTATCGTTGTGACTGAAGTCATGAGGCACGGCCGGATACGCTTCATGCCCGCTTGCACTACAAGCTCTCGCATATCGGACTTCGTCTTGGGGGGGGCATCTCGGTAAAGGTCCTCAAGATAAGTCAGCATCACAATACTGTCGTCGTCAGCTACCCCAAATAAAGCGATGAACCCAACCCACACAGCCACACTTAGATTGCTTCCCCAAAAGAGCAGTCCAATGAAGCCCCCTGAAAATGAAATGGCGATATCGATGAATACCAGGAATACAAGCCACCATTTACCAAAACCTAGGTACATAGTAAAAAACATCGATAGCAGTACGAGTGGGACGAGCATCGATAGTCGCGCCATCGCTCGTTGCTGGTTCTCGAATTGGCCTGACCAGGTCCAGTAGTATCCAGTGGGTACAACCAGTGATGCTTCAGAGGCACGACCATTCTGAATGAGTTCATCGCTCTTCTTTTTCTCAGAACGCAAAAGTCGCTCTGCGTCTTCCACCACGCTGATTTCATCGCGATCACGCGTGTTTAAAGTGACGTAGCCAACTAACAGACCGTTTTCACTCTTTATTTCTTGCGGACCTATATCAAAAGTCAGCTTTGCGACCTGTGCGATTGGAATGTGCTCACCGGTCGAAGTGGGAACTAGGATATTCTGTAGATCGTCAAAACGCTCGCGAAGTTCGCGCGGATAGCGCACTCGAATTTGATATCGCTCGCGTTTCTCTACTGTTGTCGTCAAAGGCTCGCCGCCGATAGCGACTTCGATGATGTCTTGGATATCTCTAATGCTGACTCCATATCGCGCCGCAGCCAGACGGTCGATTTCGTACTCAATGTATGGCTTTCCAACGAGCCTGTCGGACACCACGTCAACTGCACCGGGAACCTTTTTGAGCAGTTGCTCCATTTGAAGTCCCACGCGTTCAATTTCATGCAGGTCGTTACCGAAGATCTTGACGCCCATCATGGCACGAAAGCCCGATTGAAGCATAACGATGCGTGTTTGAATCGGCTGTAACCAAGTAGGCAGCACGCCTGGAATCGCCACTTTTTGATTCAGTTCAACAAGAATTTCGTCTTTGCGGATTCGACGTTCCTCCGACCAGATCCGCGTTAAAAGCGGACGACACCAGTTCAGCCACACACGATCACTGTGCCACCGCTTCTCGTTAATCTGCCGCCATTGTTCTGGTGGTTTCAAGGTTACGATCGTCTCAATCATGCTGATGGGAGCTGGATCTATAGCGGATTCTGCGCGACCCGCTTTGCCAACAACATGTTCAACTTCGGGAACCGTCTTAAGTGCCGTGTTCTGCTGAGATATGACCTCTTGTACTTGCGTCAATGAAGTGGATGGCAGCAAAGACGGCATGTACAAGAAAGAACCTTCATCCAGTGGCGGCATGAACTCCCGGCCGATCCCGGGAAATGTTTGGTCGAGTGATTGCCAGGTTGACCACTCAGTTGGTTTAAGCCCGACACTGTTCGCGACAACTGTAATGGGCTTTGCCATTCGTTCGAAACCCAACCATATCGTCACGCCGAGCAGTATCACCAGTGCCGGCAAAATCAAAAACGTCCCTTTGTGTGTCAGGACCCATCGCAGGGCAGGCTTGTAGACGACAAAAATTGCGCGCGAGACACGGTTCTCTTCCAGCGGCTTCAGCCGTTCGCGGGCCATTCTGTATACAACAGCGGCTACGAACAATCCCGCAGCAATGGCTGCAGGCCAACCTGTCCAATGACCTTCCAAGGCGAGCCCCCAGGATACCGCGAAGCGGAAGACGATGATCGTGAGCAATCCGACTACGCAAGCAATCCAAAGAGAGCGCCGTTTTGACCAAACGACCGGTTGGAGTAAGTAGTAGCTGAGAACTGGAACGACGGTAATTGCAAGAATTACCGAAGCAGCAACAGCGAATGTCTTCGTGTATGCGAGCGGTTGAAACATCTTTCCTTCGGAACCGGTTAGCGCGAAAACTGGTATGAAGGAAATGACCGTGTTTGACACCGCGCTGACGATGGCTCCGCCCACTTCACACGCAGCTTCGTAGACCACCTCCCGATAGGGTCGCTCTGGTTCGGCTGCCAAACGTCGATAAATATTCTCCGTCATGATGATGCCCATGTCGCTTACGTCTCCGATTGCTATCGCAATCCCAGCCAGCGACATGATGTTACTGTCGACTCCGAACCAATACATGGCCGCAAAACTCATGGCTAATGCCAACGGTAAGGTTGGCAGCACCGCTATGGAACTCCTTAGGTGTAGCAAAAAAAGGACAACGATTAATCCGACCACGATCGATTCCTCGACCAAGTTGTCTTGCAAGGTGGCCATCGTCTCATGGATGATTTCGGTTCGATCGTAGTACGGCACCAATTTCACCGGCGAAACTTTGCCGGATGTTAGCAGTACCTGCAGACCAGGTTCAATCTCTGCGATCCGCGCTTTCAAGCGTCGGATGACTTCGCGTGGATTTTCGCCGTATCGCATAAGCACTACAGCGCCGACTGCCTCTCGGCCACCGTTGTCGAGCGTACCCCGTCGAAACTCAGGACCAAGCTGCACGGTGGCCACATTTTTCACGAAAATAGGTATGCCCGATTCCTGTCGTATTACGATGTTCTCAATGTCTGTCACACTCTTTACAAAGCCCTTCCCACGGATGAAGAACTCAAACCGGTTGTTCTCGATGACCTGGGCGCCGACATCCACATTACTTCGTCGCACGGCTTCATAAAGCTCAGTCAAGCTAACACGATGGGCTCGAAGCTTTTCTGGAATTACATCGATTTGGTACTGCTTTACAAAGCCGCCTAGCGTCGCAACTTCCGTTACTCCCTCAACGGCTTGTAACTGATAGCGAATGTACCAGTCTTGAAGGGAACGGAGCTGTTG
>JANRMD010000610.1:0-14140 GCA_033761895.1 Pirellulaceae bacterium
TGGAGCGTCAAACTTAAATATTAGGATTAGCCGCAGTGCGCTAGCACCGGTTGCCGCGGCGAAAACCGGACGCTAGTGTCGCGAATTGTAAGTTCTATGCCATGCTAAAAAGTGGGGCAGCGGGCGGGGACGCCCGCGCTCCGTGAGGACCAGATTATTGAATCATAGCGGACTACAGGTGGCGCACCCGAAAACGCCTCCGATTGCGTACAAAGCATGGTGACTTTTGGAACTCACCTGGATTTTCTTGCGGAGGGACATCCGGTATTCCGGAGCGCGGGCGTCCTCGCCCGCTTGCGGCAAAGCTGCGGTATAGAACTTACGATTCGCGACGCTAGCGCGTTCCGGCTGATGTTCCAAACCCTAAAATTAAGCTGTGACAATCCACTAGCGCTCTGTCCACATTAGATTTTTGGGTTGATCGCACTCGAGTATTATTAACCGTACGGCGTTAGCCGCGGTTTTCACATTGCGGAAACCGGTGCTAACGCACATCGGTTAATGTGTCTAACCCCAAATCTGATGTGGACAGAGCACTTGTGGAGCGTCAAACTTAGATATAAGGATTAGCCGCAGTGCGCTAGCACCGGTTTGCGCCGCGGAAACAAGTGCTAGCGCACTGCGGCTAATCCTAGTAAACATCGAAAAACTCCGATTTATCCGCGCCTTATCAGCCGCAGTGCGCTAGCCTCGGTTCTCGACACAACCGGAGGCTAACGCCTTCCGGCTGATCAAATCAATCCATGGAAAATCAACCACTCATTCAAGGTCCTAAGCGGGACGCTCTCTAGCGCGTTCGGGCTGATGTACAAACCCTAGTATTAAGCTGTGACCATCCACTAGGCGATGCGTTCGGTGGCGATGTTGCGGATTTCGAACTCATGAGCGCCGGTAGTCCAGACTTTGACTTCGAGGAACGCTTTTTCTTTGCATGAGAACTGCATCGTGATTTTGCCGTCGTACAGTTCTTCACTCTTCAGGTAGCGTTTAGCGAGAACTTGATCACCGGCCACCAATTTGATCTTGGCGGGCCCTTGAAGCCATTCCTTGACGCGACTGGCTCTTAGAAGTTTGCGAGTTGCGATCTGGAGGTCGACTCGATACTTGCCCTCGAGAATGGGGGCGTAAGGTCCGTAAGTCACCAAGCCAGATTTGGCACCGAGTGTCCGAATTATGGCGCCTTCCTTCTGACCAGCATTACCGACTTGCATGCGATCGGCCCATGCCGATGCCTCTTCGGAAACCTTAACAACGAAGCCTTGACGAATGCGTGAACTAAACGGAGTACGAGCAGTGTGCAGGTAGGCGTTAGCGATCTGTTCGAAGGCGTTATGGATGGCGTTGACCACGACGAAGCGGCGCGGAATGGGCGCCGCCAGAGCTTGTTCCATCTGAGCCAGTTTGATGAATGCGTAACGAATCTCAGCCAGCAACGACTGCTTCTCAACAGCTGATGCGGATTCGGGAGTTGCTTTGTAATCGAATACGAAGGCATCTACACTGTTCGCAAATTCTTCGAGATCACTGGTCTTGTTGCTGGTCGGCAACTGCTGGCCTTCGGTAGGCTCATAGGCGAGGATTGTTCCGCCGGGATTGATGTCTGGCCATAGCGCGGCGAACATTTTGAACAGTTCCGGGTTGCTGCCAACCCACCCTAGCCGAACTTTGGGAGGAGCGTTCACAAAGATGTCTGCGAGGAACGGCAGAATGTGCCCTTCGTCATAGGAAACTTTGTTGTAGGAATTCATAATGTAATGCGAATAGGTGGGCTCAGTCATCTTGTTAGGGATGCAGGCCTTAATCGAATTCAAGTAGATTCGATTGCGAGTGTTGGAGAGCCGAATTTCTTCGATTTCGTCTTCAGCACATCCCCAAGTCGTCGCTTGTTCAGGGCATTCGGGGCGTGTGACGTTGTCGACAAACACGCCCAGATCGTTCGACTTGCTGTCTTTACGATGCATCGGCGTAACTTGCCGAGTGTGGTCGCAGTGGTAGCCAAAAACGCAATTCATCAGATCGCGTGTTTCGCCATAAATCAGGTGCAGACGCTTGGCAATATTGGAATCGACATGCCAGCCCAACAACATCGACTCATTAAAACCGTGGATGCGAAACAGGTCATCGCGTTCAATCAGTTGGAAGTCGCCAGGCGCATCAAAGCGAATGAACTCGGAACCGGTTACGATCTCATTTAGGTGAGCGATCTGCGCCCATTCGCGGATCATATCAATGGTTCCAACCGCGTCTTGGCGGTTAAAGGTCTCCCAAAGAGTTTCGGGGATCTCAAAACGCGGAAGATGATAGAATCCGCGTGGCAGGTCCTTTACGTACTTGGAAAGTGATGTTCCCTCATGCGGAACAAAGATCATGTCAGTATTGGTCGACAAGACCCAGCGATTATTAGGGTTCGAATGCCGAACAGCCACATTTCTGGCAATCGGCTCAAGTGCGATTAAATGCGACTTACTTCGGAACCTTTCGTGCACACTTGGTCTGACACGCAGTATACGGAGTCGTTCTTTTGCAACGTCGGTCAGCGTATCCTGAATTGCTTCAGGAAACGTTGGGAAGTCGTCGGGAGTGTTGTAATCAACAAACAACAACTCGTCGTCGACTTCCGTCAAGACTTCCGACATGCAATTGATACTCAGTGCAGCTCGCTTGTGCAAGTTGTATCCGTAACTATCGTTTCGACCGTAAAGCACTACTGAAATCATTGGGTCACATTCCGTTTTCAGAAAAGTGTGAAATGTAAACGCGATGTCTGTCGCGATCGCACTAGGCGGCTAAACGTCTACGCTGACTAGCTGGGGCTGCTTCGACTGGCGAAACACCAGGCACGATATGTTGCGCTACGCAAGCGGCGACTTCTTTGGAAATCACATTCCAAGGATCGATGACAACACGTTGGCAGTCGCCTTCCATGAAGTCCTCGCTAGTGATCGCGGCATATTCAGGTGAAGGGGTCATGACAACCACCACCTCTGCCTTGTGGACCGCGGCTTCAGCCGAATCGGCATATTCCACCGAAGACCCAAGAATGGCTTTGGCATTTGTCGAGGCCAGCGGATCGTATACGACAACTTCATAACCGGCGTTGGCCAGTCGCTCAGCGAGGAGCACGCCGTGGGCGGCTTCGACCACGCCTGTATGGGGTTTGTAAGACATACCTAGTACCGCCACAGTACCCCCTTCGGAGATGTTGTCTTCCACCGCGCTCATCATACGAACCAGTTGATGGTCGTTGATCAGGTCAGTGGCTTCGGCTAGATCACAGCGAGCCCCCAAGCGACGACCAAGAGCCGCAAACGCCTTGTTGTCGCGAGGGAAACATGGTCCGCCGTAACCGACAGCACTCTTCAAGTACTTCTTGCCAACTCGGCTGTCTGCCCCCACAGCGCGATTGACGACATGTGCATCGGCACCAGGGAGATGGTCACACAAGTCCGAGATCATGTTGGCGTAAGAGATCTTGGTGGTCACAAAAGTGTTTACCGAGATCTTGGTAAGTTCCGCATTCACGCAGTTCATACGATGAATTTCGGGGTTGGACTCCGTAGATGACTTGTAGATGTCCTCAAGGATCTGACCTGCCTTAGCATCGGATTCACCGATGAGGATCATGTCTGGGCGGAGCATATCGCGCACAACGGAACCCAAAGCAATGAACTCCGGGTTGTAGCAGAGTCCGAGTTGTGGGCCAACCGAACGACCGGAAGCGCTTTCGAGAGCAGCTTTGATTTCACCATCGGTGGAACCTGGCATAACGGTCGAGGTCACTACCACCAGGTGATAGCCCGTTTTGCCGCGTAGCGCGGTACCAACTTTTTGGATCGCATCAACTACATAGCGGTTGGTGAAGAAGTAATCTTTCCCGCTGGGGGTTGGTACGATGATAAACGTTACGTCAGTCTTCTGTACTGCTTGATGAAAATCTTGCGTGGCAGTGATGCGTTCTCGATTTTGGTCGATCAGCTCTTGAAGACCCGGCTCTTGCACTGGAGCGCGACCTTCGTTCAGGGCATTGACAAAGTCTCGGTTAATATCCAAACCAAGTACGTCAAAACCTTTGTGGGCGAATACCGCCACCATAGGTGCACCAAGCTTGCCCAGTCCGATTACGGAGAGTTTTGGGCGAGCGGCCTCAGAAGGTGAAGGGAACTTTTTGGTGGTTGTCATAATCGCTAAAACCTCCTTGCAAGAGCTGAGAATTTCTTCCAGCGCCGGACAGCCTTGTCCTACATGCGCATTTATTGGGTCCACTTACTGGGTCGTGGAAGTCGAGCATGTTATTCCTTTTGAAAGTTGAATGTCAAGATAGATTTACCCCCTCGAATTCGACGTTGCTTGGAATATTGCAATTTGCTAAGTTGCGTTGTGGGCAAGTGGATGCCCGTTTAATGCAGATGAACTTCGCACGCGATTTTTGGGCTCAATTGCACGGTAACTCGTAACCAAGGCAACCTGCCCGGGTAACACGTAGCCTAGGAATCTTGCCTGGGTCATTCGTAGCCTAGGCATCCTGCCTGGGTCATTCGAAGCCTAGGCGTTTTGCCTGGGTAACTACCTCACCCCAATTATTGTCTAAGCGACCATCATCAAGCTTATCTACTTAAGGATTAAGGAAAGGGAAAGCATGAGTTCAAAGCCACGCAAGACGGCAACCGCGTCCAAGAAAGTAACGGTTCGCGTTGCTCCTGGGACCTACTCTACAGACGAGAAAAAGAAGAAATCCTCGGTCAAGTCGCAAGCCAGCAAGTCCAAAGCCGAAAGTTCCCCAACCGGTAAAGTTGTGGCGGTCTGTGGTGCAGGTGGTTTTATCGGTGGCCACTTGGTCGGGAAGCTAATCGCGGACGGACACACAGTTCGAGCAATTGACAAAAAGCCTCAAAATCTGTGGTACCAACGCCATGCTGCAGCAGATAACAAGACGCTCGACCTCGAGAGCCTCCCGAACTGCAACGAAGCTATCAATGGCGTTGATTGGGTCTACAACCTCGCTGCTGACATGGGCGGCATGGGCTTCATCGAATTGAACAAGGGCTTGTGCATGCTCTCCGTTCTCATCAATACTCACCTATTGATGGCGGCTCGCAAGTGCGGTGCACAACGCTTCTTCTACGCTTCGTCGGCTTGCGTGTACGCAGGCTACAAGCAAAAGACGACCGACAATCCAGGCTTGAAAGAAGCGGACGCTTACCCAGCAGATCCAGAAGATGGCTATGGTTGGGAAAAATTGTTTAGCGAAAGAATGTGCCGTCACTTCCGTGAAGACTTCGGCATCGAGACCCGCGTCGCTCGTTACCACAATGTCTATGGCCCACACGGCACCTACGATGGTGGACGTGAAAAGGCACCCGCCGCAATTTGCCGCAAGGTGATTGCCGCCAAGCTGTCGGGCAACAAGAACATTGAGATTTGGGGCGACGGTCAACAGACCCGCAGCTTCATGTACATCGATGATTGCATCTATGGCACCGAATCGATCATGGCCAGCGATATTCTCGAGCCAATCAATCTCGGTAGCGCCGAAATGGTTTCCATCAACCAACTGGTGGACATGGTTGAAGGCATCGCCGGCATCAAACTGAAACGCAACTACAATCTCTCCGCACCCAAGGGCGTACGTGGTCGTAGCAGCGACAACACGATGATCCGCGAGAAGATGAACTGGGAACCCTCCATCGCTTTGCAAAAAGGCCTGGAGAAGACTTACGCTTGGATCTTCGATGAAATGAAGAGCGGTCGAGCCGAGAAATCTGTCGTCAACGTGGCCTAAAGCCAACTTCTGCGATATCTCCGCATAAATGTGGTCGGGACTCTTCCCGACCACATTTAGGAGAATACTTAGTATCGCTTACTTCGGTGTCTTCTTGAACACACCTGCCAAAGCCTGCGTCAAGTGACTCATGCGGCTCTCTTTAGCATTACCGTTAAATGCATGTGCCCCATCGATGGCTCGATAGAACATGGGATCATCGTTTTGGAAGGCAGAGATGTAGTCGGCATAGCTTGTACCCTGCACCTGCGGTTGCGATTGCAGCAACAAAGCATCCAATCCAGCCGATACATCGAACAGCTCCGATAGCTGGTCGCGATGGAGCAACAGCAACTCTGCAGCACTATCGGGTTGCCCAAACAAAGAGAACAACGCCGCCAGCTTCGCATACTTGACTGGATCAGCGTCCACCTTCGGCAGGGTTGAATCGGTGCTGCCTAGATCCCGCAAGTACAGTGCATCTCCCTGGAACGGTCGCCCCGACTTCGATTGGGCTGGAAATGAGTACAGGTACGGCGAGGGCAAAGCGGTCAAGCTGTACCGTCGGACGCTCAGATCAAATAGATCGAATCCAGCCGATCGCAGCAAGCGATCTACGTTGTGGAACGTGTTCACATCAGGATGATCGGAACCATAAAAGTTGACTTCAATACCGACACCCAAGACCCGTTTGGACGCCAGCATCGGGACAATCGAACGCAGAATCAAGAAGTCGGGACCATCAACGTCGATCTTCACAAAGTCAACATCGTTAATGCCACGCTCTTCAACGAATTTGCCAAGCACAACGGGGTTGTTGATATCCGCCAGCCGCGTTTGATTCCACAGATTTAACCGCATCTTTTCCCGGTCGTCGTCGGCCTCAACTTTTTGAGACCGCAGTTCTAACGTCTTGCCCACCGCGAGTCGCGACCAGGCAGATCGATCCCAAAACTGCTGCGTTTTCATTCGCTCGGCACCAGGAATGTCGTCTGGAACTCCGACGAAGCATGGAATGTACTCGACACTGTCAGAGCTTTCATTGGCATTCAAACGCTCGACTTCAGACAGGCTAGGATCGAATCCCAAAGCCCTTAGATGCTTGCCGAATTGACGCCAAGCCGCATCAATCCCTCCACTGCAACCCACATCCAAAAGCGTAAACGGTTGCTTGCCAATCGCCGCTGCGACCATCTTTACAAATTTGGCGCGGTCAATCATTCCTTCCATGTTCATCATCCCCAAAAATGCTGAATTTCAATAGAAAAGCTGTCGGTAGTGTAGGCCGTACCAACTATTTCAGCAACACGGACCTTCAATCGCCCCCACCAGTCCTTCAACACCAGGTCGTAGCTTGGGACCATTGTCCCGAGCGTTCCTTGAATTCAGCATAGCCCCCGAAGCGTCCGTGTTGAGGTTAGTCCATTGGTTGCTGTGTAACGATCTGGTCAACGTTTGGCTCGGTTTTTCATAACCCGAAGCGTTAGCGAGGGACCTTTCTGCATGGGTCAAGGCAAAGCCGACACTCGGTCCCTCGCTAACGCTTCGGGTTGCGAAAGCCCAAAACTCGCAACATCAAAACTTACGCTTCGGGTTGGTTTTTCTGCAGCTTGCGAAAACGCGAAGCCACCCGCAACTTGCCAATGATGGCAATGGAACATCTGCGGGAGTTGGTTCTGAGCCCAATAGTGTCCGAACTTCGCAATCTAAGCTGCTGAGCGCGGCGCGAACCTGCAATCAGGCACGCGATGTGAGGTCTGCAATCTCATCTGCAATGTGGGGCTGCAAGGTAGGGTTCAATGTGTGACTTGCGATGTGCCCCGAATGGGATTTCTGACGTAGTACCCGATTGAGCATTTCTCTATGATTCGGCTGTCGAATCCATCAACGGCAACCCAACCGCATATCTAACGGAATCAAAAATCATGAAACGTCTCATGAACAAGATTTTCAACCACCGCCAAAACGACCCTTCACAGCTTGGGACGCACTCGACCGGAGTGGCTGTCGTCGAAGCGGAGCCTGCGGTTGCAGTTCGCCCAAAACCAGAACCCAAAAAAGCAGCCAAGGCACCTAACGCTGCTGATGTGTTTTTGTCCGAAGATGCACTCGCCATCAATGAAGCTAGGCTATGCCACTTGGCCTCCTTGGGCTTGGATATCGCGGGGAAAAAAGTTCTTGAAGTGGGCGGTGGCATAGGCCTGCATACTTGTTTCTTTGAAAGTCTCGGATGCGAAGTCCTATTCACCGATGCGCGTGCGGATAATCTCGTAGCAGCCCGCCAACGCAAGCCACATCGCAAGACCATGCTGCTGGACTTGGACTTAGAGACGGACCTTAGCCATCTGGGTAGATTTGACATCGTTTACTGCTATGGAACCCTTTACCACTTGAAGAAACCCGCGGAAGCCCTCAAGGCACTGGCTGAGATCTGCGATGGTATGATTCTGCTCGAAACCTGCGTGACGCCGGGCGACGAAGAACTGCTCCATCCTGAATTCGAACCCGCCGAAGTTGCCAATCAAGCTGCCTCGGGCTTGGGATGCCGACCCACTCGTAACTGGGTCCTACGAAGACTCACGGAGTGCTTTGGGCATGCCTACCAAACGGTCACCCAACCGCAGCATCGTGACTTTGAGTGCAATTGGCTGAAGCCTGAACCAAGAAAACTCTATCGCGCCGTTTTTGTAGGCTCCAAGTCGGCTCTCAATCTTTCGACGCTTAGCAAACTACCATGCACTGTACAGCCAACCGTACCCGATGACTCGCAAGCAGTCTGGCTGGACGTGGGAGCTCATCTGGGCGAAACGACCTATGAACACGCTCGCAAGCTACCGAACCTTCGAGTCTACGCGTTCGAGCCGAATATCGAGCTCGCTGCACAACGATTCAACAAGCTGCCCAACTTTACAATGTTGCCCATGGCCGTAGGCGAGCACGATGGTTTCTCTACGTTCCATCTCAATGACTTCGCAGCCGCCAGCTCGTTGCTACCTTTCGATCGCTCTCGACTTGATGAGTGGATCGGTGGCGAAGAACTGAAGCAAGACACAGAAGTGTTTGTTCCTACAACTCGATTGGACTCCTTCCTCAACGCCAGTGGCATCGCCCAAGTCGATTACCTCAAGATCGATGCGCAAGGCGCTGACTTCTTCGTGATTCGATCGGCCGGAAGTCGACTGCACGACATCAGGAAGATTAAGCTCGAAGTGACCACGACCCCAACGCAGCTGTATGTGGGCGGCGCTCCGAAAGAAGAGTTCATCAAACACTTAACCTCACAGGGTTATGCTTTGATCTCGGAGCAATCACAAACTCATGGTCAAGAAGAAAATCTGACCTTCTTTAAACTCGACCCCTGGTCAAAAGACGCTCATCCAGCCAAGTTGAAGGCCCCAGCATTAAGCGACTCCGAATGGATGAACTGCCTAAAGTCATGCACCGATCCGCAGTTACTCGCGCTCGCACAAGCGACCGCTGAACTGCGTCCGCTCGGAACATGCCCAGGTTGGTACTTTGGTGCAAGCGAGAAAAGTACCGACGCCACCACGCAACTTCGAAAAGCCATTTGGAACACCTGCCACGGGCGAAAACTCCAGAGCCCAATCGTGTTTCCGTGGTACGACGGTTCAAAGCTCCATCTCCATGTTGGCAATGACGTCAGCTACCCGACATTCATCGGAGGTTGCATCGAGCCGAATGAGTTCGCCTTCATCGATTCATTCCTCAAATCCGGCATGGTCTTTGTCGACGTTGGCGCCAATGAAGGCTTCTTCTCGGTCTTCGCGTCCCGTCGTGTTGGGCCGATGGGCAAGCTTATTGCCTTTGAGCCCAGTAGACGCGAAGTGGAACGATTGCGCGCGAATCTATCCCTGAATAACATCAGCAATGTGCGCGTCGAAACATGTGCACTCGCCGATACGAGTGGCACTGCGGAATTGCGCATTTGTGAGTACGGGCATGAAGGCCAGAACACACTTGGCAACTTCGCTTACAACGTTCAACAAAGTGGAACGCAAGTAGTTCAGCTATGCAGCCTGGATGAATACTTGGATAGCAATCCAGTCGATCGACTCGACTTCATCAAGATGGATGTTGAGGGCGCCGAACAGAAAGTTCTGGAGGGTGCTCGGCGGACGTTTGCGAAGTACAAGCCCGTCGTGCTGCTGGAGCTCAACGATAAAGCGTTGAAGTTCCAAAATGCAAGTTGTGAAAGCGTCGTGAACGTTCTGCGTTCAATGGATTACGCGATCTACAACTTCTGCTCTCGCACCGGCAAACCTGTGCCCGCGACCGGATCGCCCTACAGCGAAAACATCATCGCCGCTCCCCGCGAGCGGGCGGTTGATGCAATGAGCCGTTAGCGTTAACCCGGCTCATTCCCATCAGTAACCAAATGCGTCAAGCATCTCGGATTCCTGGTATTCAGTAGCGGAATGCGTCAAGCATTTCGAAGGGCTGTTGGTTTTGTGAGCCGCTGGCGCTAGCCGCGGGTCTCGAAGTTTGGTGCGTGCATGGACTTGACTCGTACCAATGAGAGTTGAACTGGTGGTTATTCTGCTTGGCAGCTTTATAGGCGTTGAAAGATTGCTCCTTCGGTCACCCGCGGCTAGCGCCTTTGGCTCACACTTCCCGTGGCGCAATAATCGACAAGCCCTCAAGCATTTCGAGGACCGGCCGGCCGGGATGTTGCGACTCGGCGAAGCGTAGGCTGCTAACAACCTCAGCCCTCGTCGCCATTCGTCACCGCGTCTCAAGTTCGTGAGAAACCGAACGCTCCGCAGAGTAAATCTGCGGGATTAACCGATGGGCGTTAGCCCCGGTTTTTTTGCTCTGGTAACCGCCGACGGCTCACAAAGTCAACAAGTTAAGTCTTTCGCGGCCAACACAACACCCTTCGAAATGCTTGACGCATTCCGCTACGAAACTACTCAAAAGCCTTGACGGCTTCCGCTACCCAATGATCGACAAGCCCCTCAAGCATTTCGTGAGTACTGCGATGGCTTCCGACGGAGCAATCGTTCATAGTAGCCACCGTCGCCAGACGGTGGACACGATGGGGGGTGACTAACCACCGCTTGGCAGCGGCGGCTAAAGCTAACCTTCGATATTTCGGTAGCGGAATCTCGAAAGCCTTGACGGCTTCCGCTACCCAGCAATCAACAACCCTCGAGCATTTCGTCAGTGCGAAACCGCTCACTGCGAGCGATTTTGGGATGCTGACGACTGCGAACGCTCAAAGCCAAACCAAGAATTCTGCGAAATTCTCAACTTGCGCATTTCGGCACGGAAAATGTTCTTTAGTGAATTGTTGTAGCTGGTTTCTGCAAACCGGTCGGCTTCAGTACACACAGATTTTCGTTAAGCGAAAGGGACATCATGCCTTGGGCAATTGGCAAACCGATTGTAGTACCGTTTGATTTTTCGGACCACGCAATGGAAGCTGTGAGAAAAGCACTTGAGCTGGCAAGTGATCCGACTTTAGTGCACTGCTTGCACGTGCTGCCTTTCATCATTCCGACTGAACCGGGCGTCGCTTGGGGGATAGTCGACGATGGCGAACGACTAAGGCAAGCCCTCGAGAGCATGCAAGCGCAGCTACCCGAGCGCGAGTTCGGCAAGCTCCACATTGATGCTCGATTTGGTGATCCTGGCGCCGTGGTGGCTGAGCGAGCGAAGGACTTGGATGCGGAGTTGATCGTCATCGGCTCTCACGGTCGATCGGGACTGGTGCGTCTGATGCTCGGCTCGGTGGCTGAGCAAGTGACGAGGCTTGCCCCGTGCCCCGTTTTAGTCGTCAAGCTGCAGCCGCACGCAGTGGAAGCTCCGGAAGCCGCCAAGTCAGGCTCGCCGCAAGTGGCGATTGCCTAGCAGGACAAAAAAAGTCGTTTTGCTTGACAATTTCAATTCGTTGTTTTTTAGCACCCAAAAGCAGTAAGGTACCGCAAACTGGCTTACACAGCTGCGGATTTCGTGGGTCGCATTCTGCCGGATGCGACCTGCTTACTGCGACCTGCTTACTGTGACTGCGGGATCAACTACTTGACCTCACAAAAATGTTCATCCAGCATTTGATTGACTTGATCCGCATGTGTAACCGGCAGTGCATGCGAAGCATCAGCGAATTCGACATAAGATGCGTGTGGCATAACCTTCAGAATGTTTAAGCCGCATTGGGGAGGTGCGATGGGATCATGCCTCGCGTTAACAATCAGCGTTGGCAGATCACGCAGCGTCTTGAGTTGCTCGGTCACATCGGTCGCTCGCATCGCAGCCAATTGCGACTTGACCACGGGTGGTTGTTCAGCCAAATCGTGCCCAAACAACTCTCCCAAGCGTGCGGCCAACGCATCTGGGTTTGTGACCGCGCCGGGTGTGGTGACTAACCTTAGGAAGGCCAGTCTTCGCATGCGTTTCGTACCAAGGACAGTCCCCAGGCCCAACATCATCATGCGCATCGTTAGCGGAGCCGCTTGACGCCCATCCGCGAAGGTGCACAGCAGCGCCAGGCTCATGGTTGACGAACGGTTATCGATTGCAAAACGCTGTGCAACCAGCCCGCCGAGCGAATGACCAACTACGTGGGCTCGCGCGTGCCCGCTGGCTTGCAGAATAGCCTTAGTATCTTGGGCCATGCGATCAACGGATAAGGCAGCGCCAAGCGGCTGGCTAAGCCCCATGCCTCGATTGTCGTACCAAATGCACGTGTACTTTTCGGCCAGAGTCTCGATCTGCGGAAGCCAACCGCTCCCTTGAACTCCGCAACCCTGAATGAATAGCACAGCTGGTCCGTGTCCGCGCATCCACCAAGTTAACTTGCAACCGTCGACGTTGAGTTGATTGAGTTCCATGGCCGTGTTGATTCGCCCGTTTGATGACTTGTGACATTCACACAGGGAGGTCTCGTGGTCGATTCCTGATTTTCTCCTCGATTCGCATTCGCAGCGTCGTTTGTTCTCGTAGGACCTGGCCGGCTCCTGCATAGTCTTTATTGGCTATGCGGATTTCGCCAATCCAACCGCTGATCTCCGCGTCGTTTGGCGGGTACAGTTTTGCTTGCTGGAACTCGCCACTCAAAAAAAGTGCGTGGAGGCCGTTTCTTTTTCGCGAAAATGTGTAGAAATCGCTTGCCCCCCCCCTTTTTCTTTGGGTACAATCCTCTGATCAAGATGGGATCGCAAGGCTTAGTCCCCACGTAAGGGTGAATGATGGCACCTTTAAAACTCAGTTTTTCTGCGTTACGGTACATCGCGTTACCTGCTTTCGGCGTGACAATTGGCGCTTGCTGCCTACCATACCTCATTCATACCGGTCCTAAAGTCCATCATGTGGCAACATACTGGACAGCTGAGACAGGAGGCGGCTTAGTCGCAACTGGAATTTTTAGTATCTCAATAAGGGATTTCAACGGGGATCCACCGATCACGATTCTCTCTCCGTTACCATGCTTACAGAAATCTATGATACCAACCGACCGCGACTGTGTTTCAAGTGGCACCGGGAAGCTTGGGTTTACCCTGAAGTTTAGTACTACGGAAGCTAAGAACGTAGACATACCGGTTCGATTGGCCACAACAACAAAGCAAATTGGCTTTACTTGGAAAGTACGTTCAGATGAATGTTTATTGATAGCAGATTCGTTGCCCTCACCCGTAAGCGCACCAAATCTGTCATCAAGCACCTCGTCCTCAGACGATCCGCAGTACAACTCAATCATTGAGCGTTAACCATGCAGTCTGTTTTTAATCGAAGTTTACTACACAGCATCTCAGCAGTTGTTTTCGTTTCCGGGTTAGCGAATCTAACGATGGGAACAGATGTACCTAAAGATTGCTTGCAGTCAATCGAGAAAGCAGAGTTGGCTCTACGAAATGCAGAGTTAAAATACAGGAAGGAGCTACGGGGTGAGCCAAGTGTGTCTGGTTTTATGCGAATCCGCAGTGAAATGATTCAATCAGAGTATCAATATGAAGGAGACCCCCGTATTGTATTTGTGTGGCGCCCAGACGCCTCATTTCGGTTGGAGGAAGTCGGCAAAGCTTGGGTTCCGCGTGGGTTGCGTCCTGGCAGTTCTAAACGCGAATTTGGAGGGCCAAATTTTCCACTAGCACATCTACAGTTCGGCAGCACACGATTGTTAGAAGTACTCCAAAACAGCCACGACTCACCTTACGAAACACTCAGCTTCCGAAAGCAATCTCCGCAAACGTGGAATGCAACAATCGCTCGCCGCAAATCTGACGCTCGTGAAAAGTCAGACGAACGCTGGATTGTAACTCTAGACGAATCGCAACACTGGCTTCCAGTGCAACTTACATATCAGGAGCGAGATCAGCAACCCGCTCAATCCGCATTAACAAAGTTTGTATATCGTGGTTCGCT
>JANRMD010000611.1:0-25652 GCA_033761895.1 Pirellulaceae bacterium
TACGATCTGTCATTGTCGAAAGCCTTGGGTCTGGTTGTTTTGAAGTGTCGTAACTCCTTTACATACCAGAACTAAGGCTTTCGCGCTACAGGGCTCAATCAAAAAGCGTATGCAATATCCGGGCTAGCGCCGTCGGCTCACCAAGAAAACAGACCGCTAGCGCCTTTTGATGTTGCACGTTTCGAACTTTCGCAACCCGATGCGTTAGCGAGGGAACGAGTTACAGTGTCGACTTGACGATGCAAAAAGCTCCCTCGCTAACGCTTCGGGTTATGAAAAGCCAAGCAAAACATCATCCGGATCGCTACGAAGCAGCCAATAGTGCAAAATCAAAACTAGCGCCGACACCTCACATACTCACCGGTTGTCATGGCTTTTGACGGACACCAAAATACTCCCAAAATGCTCGACGCATTCCGCAACCCCAAAACCTAATCTGGACAGTGAGCACTAGCAGGCGCTCATTCGCTAGTAATTGTCTGCTTCTTGCATCCGTGGGACCACACTTTTTAGCAGCCCGCTAGAACGGACGAAATACTTATTGGTATTTTGCACCCTCAAACGAAAATGGCCGATGCTCGAAGCATCGGCCATTATTGAATTCTGCCAAACTCTAGACGATTTACGGCGTCACTCGGGCGCCGTCGCCGCAACCTTGGGTGCGGAGTCCACGTTCTTGAACTCATACGAGTCCTTATAACCATGCGCGTCCATCAACGTAAAGCCAAGGAACAAAGCAACGAAAATAAAAGAACTCAGAAACACAATCGCGTTTAGCGGCTTGTCGTGAAGCATGTGCATGAAGAACAGGATCACCAACGAAGCCTTGATGGTCGCGATAAACAGCGACACGATCAACTCAATACTCCCCAACTTCAATGTCGACTGGTAAACAGTCAACCAAGTCAGAATGATGAGTGCGAAAAACACAAACAACAAGCTCTTAATGGACGCTGGGTGAGCAAATCCGTGGTGACCATCAGCGTGACCTTTGTGTTCAGACATATTCAATCAGACCTATCGTTTGTCGCAAATTTTTGTTGAGTGTGAATCGCAAAACGTACCCAGCGTTACTTGATCAAGTACAGCAACGGGAACAGGTAAATCCAGATCAAGTCCACCAAGTGCCAGTACAGACCGACATAGTCAACCGGTCCAAAGTACTCCGCGTTGAAGTGATCCTTCGTGGCCCTCACTAATAGCCAGGCCAACACGGCGATCCCACCGAGAATGTGGATGGCATGCACGCCAGTCATGCAGTAGTAAATGCTGAAGAACACCCCAGCCCCACCAGCCTGATCAACCGCGGCCAACGTTGGCGATCCTGGAGGTGAATTTGGTTCCACGTGCGAAACCAGTTTCGCTGCCGCCGTTGCTTCCGGCTCGGCGTGCGACGCATCCGCATGACCGTGTTCGTCGTGCGTCTCAGATGCATGGGCTGCAGTCTCATGCTTCGCATGTTCAGCAGCTTCGGCATTTTGGAACACAATACCAATGTACACGCCAAGGAAGTAGCACAATGCGGTGACCAAGAACGGTCCCGCAATTTCGGCTCGTGCCTTGTCGCCAGATACGACACTCATCACGTACCAGATACCGAAACCCACCACGCACACGGCGGGAACGGCACTTAGCACGTACAACCATGAAGACAATCCTTCGTGGTGGGAGGTCTGAAGGAACTGCGACACATAAGTACCCGCAGGCAACAAGCCCATGTCCCACTTGTGCGTGTACTCAATCGCCTTAACACCCAGAAACACTGCCGCACAACCAAGGGTGATAGCCAAACAAATCACCAATCCTGTTCGTTGACGCAACTGAGCACAGCGCACGCCCCAAGCCATCGACAAGCTACTGAACAGCAGCACACCCGTATTCGTCGCACCCAGCGTCTCATTCAAGTACTGGCTCGCAAACGTGAACACCTCAGGGTGCAGACTGCGGTACAGGGCGTATGCGCAGAACATACCACTGAAGAACAACACTTCAGTAACGAGGAACAACCAAATGCCGAGCTTTCCGGCATCGAACTGCTGCTCGGGATCGTCGAAGTGGTGAGCCTGAAATGGCATGTGCGCATGATCACCATGTCCATGGCCTGCGTCGTGCGAGTCGTGTGCGTGTGAAGTCATCGATATAGCTCTATTTCTATTGCGCTACGTGAGGGGCGCTGGCGTCAGAACAGGTTAGTGGGCAACAGGTTTCGGTGCTGAAGTAGGCTGTACGTAATCCCAACCCCGATCGCTATCCCGATAAACAAGCGGTTGATAATCGTAGGGCTCGTTCACCGTTGGTGGAGTCTGGAAATTGTAATATGGAGGTGGCGACTCACATTGCCATTCCAGGGTAGCTCCGCCCCAAGGATTCGGAGGAGCCTTCTTGCCACGGCGTAGCGAGTGCATCAGAACTCCAAGTGCAACGAACAGGCCAAGACCGAGCAGGTAAGCCCCAACGGTGGACATTTGATGCATCTCTTGGAACTCAGGCAAGTAGCGTGCATACCGACGAGGCATACCGCGGCTGCCCATCACGAACTGTGGAAGGAACGTTAGATTAAATCCAACGAACACAAACCAGCAAGAGACGATGCCCCAAAAATCGTTGAACATCTTTCCAGTCATCTTTGGCCACCAGTGGAACACACCACCCAGGAAGCCGACCAACGTTCCACCCACCATCACATAGTGGAAGTGAGCCACAACGAAGTACGTATCGTGCAAGTGTCGGTCTGTCGAGAGTGCTCCCAGCCACAATCCGGTCAAACCGCCGATCGTGAACAAGAAGATGAACGAAAGTGCGTAGCACATTGGCGTATTCAGCTGCACAGTACCTTTGTACATCGTTGCCAGCCAGTTAAACACCTTGATCGCAGATGGAATCGAAACCGTGAACGTCAGGGCACTGAAGACGATCGTGGTCACGTCAGCCATACCGCTGGTAAACATGTGGTGACCCCAGACCAAGAAGCCGAACAGGGCAATCGCAATCGAGCTGTAAGCGATGAAGCGATAACCGAAAATCGACTTGTGGCAGTGAACGCTCATCAATTCGCTGATGATACCCATCCCTGGCAGAATCATGATGTACACCGCAGGGTGCGAGTAGAACCAGAAGAAGTGCTGGAACACAACCGGGTCACCATTGAACTGCGGATCAAAAATCCCAATGTGGAACACACGCTCAGCAGCCAACAGCAAGACGGTGATACCGAGAACTGGAGTTGCCAACACTTGGATGATCGAGGTTGCGTAGGTCGCCCACAGGAACAATGGCATTTTGAACCATGTCATACCGGGTGGACGCATGGTATTGATCGTCACAATGAAGTTCAGTCCCGTAAAAATGGAGCTGAACCCAAGGATGAATACGCCCATGGTAGCGGCCACAACTGGACCACGTGTCTGCGTGCTATATGGCGTGTAGAACGTCCAACCTGTATCCAGGCCTGTGTAAAGCATCGCCGACAGGAAGAAAATCGCTCCCGCGACCCACAGGTAAAAGCTTCCCAAGTTAAGTCGAGGGAAAGCAACGTCCTTAGCACCAAGCATCACAGGAACTAGGAAGTTCCCAAGAGCCGCCGGTACGCTGGGGATAATGAACAGAAACACCATGATCGCACCGTGCAGAGTAAACACTTGGTTGTACTGCTGCGTCGTCAGGAACCATCCTTGCGGCATCAGCAATTCTGTACGCAAGACCAGCGCCAGTGTTCCTGCCAGGAAAAACGCTGACATCACGCCGATCAAGTACATCAATCCAATGCGTTTGTGGTCGAGCGTGAGTGCCCAGCTCAGAAACCCCTTGGAACTGATTAAGAAATTGTCCGCTTCGTTTGACTCGTAGTGCGAATGTGTCGGCTTGGTAGCTACCGCGCTCATCGCTATATCCTCTTTGAAAATCGTTCGCCCACTGAACTTTGAATTTGCAACTGTTTATTTTGAACTTTTCCGGTTACTTGCCAGCAGCCGGCTTCTCATCATTCTTACCCAACTCGTCGTCGGTCAACTTGCCGTCCTTGAGCGCCTCGATGAAGGCAGTCAGGGCCAGGATTTCGTCATCTTTCAGTTTACCTTGGTAGGATGGCATCTGCGAAGCGCCTTGGAATCCTTCGCGGATTTTCTTTTGTGGCTCCAGGATCGACTCGCGGATGTAACCCGCGTCGACGTTTACTGTGCCACCAACAATCTTCTGATCGGTGCCGAACGATTCAGCGAAGCTAGGGCCAACGATCTTTTTGCCCGGCTCCATCGAGTGGCAGCCTTTGCAGCCTTGGCGCTCGTACAACCACTGTCCATGGGCCACAATGTTTTCCGGTGGCTTCGCAGCTTCCTTCAACCAATTTTGGTAACTTTCTTCACTATGCACAGTTACTGTCGTGATCATATTGCTGTGTTCGTCACCACAATATTCGGCACAGAACAGGTCGAAAGTACCTTCCATGATGGGCTGGAACCATGCGTAAGTGACGCGTCCTGGAACCACGTCGGTCTTGCATCGGAAAGCTGGCACGTAAAAAGCGTGCAGAGCGTCTTCCGAACGCAATCGCATCTTGGATGCCTTGTTGATTGGTACGTGCAACTTATCACTGATCGCACCGTTTGGATATTGGAATGTCCATCCCCACTTCCGCGCCGTAACGTTAACGTCAATCGTCTGCGCTGGGGGTGTCATCATGTCCATATAACCCTTCACACCTTCTGCGAAGATCCATACCACGATAATCGTTGGTACAACCGTCCAGAAGATTTCTAGGGCGTTGTTGTGCAACGCAGTGGAATCACCCTCGTAACCCGGTCGGCGACGGTATTTGATCGAAAACCAAACCATCGCCGCGACGACCACCACGAAGAAAAATGCCGAGATGTAGCCGATGTACATGTACAGCGAATCGACATCTTTGGCGAACGTGGAAGCCTGCGGAGGGAACCAAAAGCTTGAGCCTGGTGCGCGCTCGGAGGTGCGTTCTGCAAGTAGTAGTGGGAAACCGTAAAGTGACATAGCGATTACTCGTGAGTGTCCTTCAATGGACCATGTTCGGGAGAATTAGTTGATCGAATGGCCTCTGCATCAATGTAGCCATTTTCGACTGATTTCAAGGCCTCAGTAGGCGCAGTTGGCGCTTTTGCCGCACTTCTTGCAAACCAAAACGGCGCGGTAAAGCCAAGCAGCATCAAAACAAACGCACCGCCACCAAGAGCCATCGCACTGCGTGCATCAGCCGAGTAGCGGTTCGCTTCAGGATCATACATGTAACACAGCTGAATAAAGCTGTCAGAAATGGATTCGTCCAGCTGTCCTTTGCCCGCTTCCGCGATCGCCAGCTTCAATTGCTGAGGTTCCAACCCAAGCGACACGAAATAGCGGCACAAGCGGCCGTCGGGACTGACAAAGTAAGTTACTGCCGCGTGACTATACCGATTGTTGGCTTTGTCGTAGGTGTACTTGAAACCAACTGTATTGGCCAACATCGTGATTTGCCGCTGTTCACCCGTCAAAAAATGCCAGGCCGACTCAGCCTTCGTATCACGCAGCAACCCAACGTACTTAGCTTTCGTTACGCGAGCCTTGGTAAACTTCTCAGTCGGGTCAATGCTAACGGTCACAATCTCGAACCGCTCACCAAGGTCCTGCCCAAAAGGCTCGCGCAAATTGGCAACAAGATTATCCAGCTGAGCGATACACAGTCCCGGACAGTCGCTGTAATTCAGCGTGAGGATGATCGGTTTGCCCTTCTTGAAGAACTTTCCCAGACTCACCTCATTGCCGCGTTCGTCGGTGAACAAAAGATCCAGCGGAATAAACTCGCCTACCTTGTCCTCGACAGCAATACCGCGGGCCGCCTCGGGCAAATCCGTCACAAGTTGCCCCAGCAAATGTGTCGACGAGCGCACCGTGAACTCTGCGCTGAAACAGCACAGGGCACAAACGATGGTGAGCGAACAGAATTTAGCGAGGTGCATGATGAACAAAAACCAATCGACTCTGCGAGTCCTAAACTAGCCGTTTTTAGGTTCCTGGGGCTGCTTCGGGGGCCTTGTTAAGTTCTTTCATGATCAGGGTTTGCGCCTGCTTAATCGGTATATGCCTTCTCAGCTCAGAAACCGGCTTGACCGGCTCCGTAGGAGCAGCACCGCTCGGAGCAGGCGGAATCACCTCAATCATTTCCTTAGCGTAAGCGTCCAGCTTGGCCTTTTGCTTAGCTATCTCATTATCCGATTCTGTGTAGTGGCTTTCAGCGAGCTTTCGCTCATCTTCGCCAAGAATCCAGTTGTAAGTCAGTGACTGCACCAAAAGGATTATCACGAACAACAGAATCGCACTGATAAACGTCGCGTATGCGATCGCGCTTGTGTTCAAGTCGTCGTAGCGAGCCATGAGACGCCTTACTTATTCCATAACCGAGTATAATTTTGTTAATTCACAAACCGAAATTCAACTTTACATTGGCATTTGCTGGTAGGCCAATGAGTCCGGCAACCATGGATCGCGGGTAGCGACCATTGGCGTTTCTCCGACACGGTACATGAAGAACGCCAAGAATATGGAAACCATTCCAATCCAGCACACAAAGTGCCCCAGCAGCATCATAAAGCTGGCAGGTCCCACATTTGGCATCACCAAAAATGTCATGTCCAGCCAGTGCACAACCAAGATAAAGCAGGCCCAGCCAGCCAGTAGATTCTTATTCCGACGAACCGCTCGAGGCAAGGTTCCGAGGAACGGGACAGCAAAGTGAAGAGCGATCAACAGGTAGGCCAGCGGTCGCCAACCGGTGCTCAGGTCAAGACGATGCTTGTACCACAGAGTCTCTTCGGGAATGTTCGCGTACCAATACAGTAGAAACTGCGAAAAGGCGATGTAACTCCAAAACACGATGAAGCCGAATTGGAATTTCGCCAAATCGTGATAATGCTCGGTATTGACGTATTTTTCCATACGACCGTTACGCTGCATCATGTAGCAGGTCAGGATCATTACCGCAAAGAAACTCAGCATGCCAGCCGCGAAAATGTACACACCGAAAATCGTGCTGTACCATTCTGCATCGGTTGACATGACCCAGTCGAAGGCAGCGAAATTAAGTGCCAAAGCGAACATGATGATGAAAGGCCCGGCCCAACGCTGAAGCTTCAGCGTGATTTCGGTGCTACCCGTTTCGTCCTGCTCACGGCTCATGCGAAAATAAAGCCTAGCCGCAACGCACCAAATCGCGAAGTAAACCACCGCACGGAACAAGAACCAGCCTGGGTTCAGGTAGTCCAGTTTCATTTCCACAATCGCCGGAATTTCACCTGCACCCTTGCTCCACTCATACAGGTGGCCATGATTGGTGAACACCGCTACGAGAATGGGCGCGAAGAGCACTGCCCAGAAGGGAATCGTGTACGCCAACAACTCGGCAACTCGCCGAACCGTAGCACTCCACCCCGCTCGCACAACGTGTTGCACTAACACGAAGAACAATGCACCCAAGCAAAAACTCAGGCAGTAAATGTAGTTTGCCAAGTACGAATGGAAGAACATTCGGAACCCAGTCGCTTCATTCTCGGGGCTTGATCCAAAATGGAACAATCCGAGACTCACCAAAACTCCACACAAACCTATAGCAAGTAGGAGCGGAGCCTTAGCGCGCCAGCTAGCGGGCATGGTCACATTGTCGTTTAGGGTATTCGCAGCCATCATTTACCTGAATTCTACAGCGTGATACGTTAGACGCTTAATTTCTTACTTGGACGACAACTCAGCACGTTTTGGTTCTGGGACATCTTCGATACTTGCGTTCTGGCTTCTCTGCAAAGCACGCACGTACAACACAACTGCCCAACGTTCGCGAGGCGTTAACGACGAAGCATAGCCCGCCATCTTGCCTTTGCCATTGGTGACCGTGTAGTAGATCCTTCCAACGCTCTGCTTTTGAATGCGATCCTCATGCATGCTGGTTGGTTGCAACCAGTATCCTTGCGCCAAATTGGTAGCTCGCTGGGACACCAGCCCATCGCCGTAACCAGCGTAGCCATGACAAACCGCACAGTTGGTTTCAAATTTCTTCTTACCCAATGCGAACAGTTCTTCAGTCGCCTCGATCGGGGCTTCTGTTAACCATGCGTAGTTGGGTTCACCTGCCGCACCGGCAGGTGCAGGCGCCGCAGCTTGGTTCGCAGAAGGTGCGGCGGCCGCAGCCGCAGCGCCATCCTGTGCGTTAAATGCCACCATGCGAGTGGCCTCAGTCGCTTCCAAGGCGGCCGTCTTATCCGGGTCGTAACCTAAATAGTAAGGATCGGCTAATTCGAGTTCACCTCGTGCGACCGTACCTGGTACAGGCGGACGCTGCACACGCTTGTCAGCGAACAGTGTCGTGGTTTGCTGGGGCTTCTTCTTAGGCTGGAAGTCCATGTCAAAGAATACTTGCCAACGTGGTTGATCGCTGCGAGCAGCTCGCATTCGCAGCACAATCGCTCCTGGTACTAACGCCAAGAGAATCAATGCAAGCCCAGCGGAGAAGATCATCTTGGGAATTTCCGACGGGCTATCGTCTTCGCGAACCTCGTCCACCGAGATCGGTCCCGTGCTCTCAAGCAAGCTCTTGACCTTCTCCGTGTTGAAGTACTTGTCGCGTGAATCAACCCACAGGAAGAAACGGTCATCGGTTGCGCGGTCAAACTTTGGATTGGTGAACATAGGATTGCTAAACTTCGGCAGTCCATTCAATCCCAGCATGGCGATTACAGTCGTGTAAGCCGCGAAGAGAATCGTTAGCTCAAACGCAACTGGAATAAACGCGGGCCAACTTGCAAACGGCTTACCGCTGATGATGTAGGGATAGTCGAACGCGTTCATCCACCACTGCATGATCAAAGCGATGCAAGTTCCCGTAGCACCAGCACACAGCGTGAACCAGGGCAACACTGTCGCCTTAATCCCCAACGCCTCATCGATCCCGTGAACAGGAAAGGGAGTGAACGCATCGGTGCGGGTGTAGCCGGAATCGCGAACCTTTCGCGCCGCTTCCAGCAGCTTGTTGTCGTCCGCATACTCGGCCACCCAACCAAAGGCTCTTGGTGGCTTGGCTTTCTTCTCAGGCTTATGATCGCTCATATTTTTCAGCAACCTGACTAACTCTTGAACAGTTGTTATGAATCGTAATGAAACTTATTGGGAAACTCTTCAGCCGACTGCGGTGAACTAGTGAGACGCGCCATGCGAATGGTCATGCCGATGTTCGGCGTGAGCATGTTGACTCATCACACCCTTCACTTCAGCCATCGCCACAATCGGCAAGTACCGACAGAACAGCGAGAACAAAGTGAAGAACAAACCAAAGCTGCCGACCAGCATGCCAATATCAACCCACGTTGGACTGAAGTAACCCCAGCTCGCGGGCAAGAAGTCTCGACTAAGGGAGGTAACCGTAATCACGAACCGTTCGAACCACATGCCGATATTCACGAAGATCGAAACGATCCACATGGCAATCGTATTGGTGCGGAAAAACTTGAACCAGAACAATTGCGGCGAAATCACATTGCAACTCACCATGATCCAGTACGCCCACCAATAAGGACCGAACGCACGGTTGATAAATGTGAACACTTCGTATGGGTTCTTGCTGTACCAAGCCATGAAAAACTCAGTCGCGTAAGCCAAACCAACCAGCGATCCAGTCGCCAGAATAATCTTGTTCATGTTGTCCAAGTGACGCAATGTAATGACGTCCTTGAGGTTATAAATCGCACGGACCGGTACCAGCAGCGTTACCACCATCCCGAAGCCCGAGAAAATCGCACCAGCCACGAAGTAAGGTGGGAAAATCGTTGTGTGCCAACCTGGCAACTGGGAGACCGCGAAGTCAAAGCTAACGACCGTGTGCACGGACAACACCAGTGGCGTTGCCAAAGCAGCTAGCAAGCTGTACGCCTTTTCATACCGCATCCAATGCCGCGACGAACCGCTCCAACCGAGTGAAAGGATACCGTACACCAAGCGGCGGAACTTGCTGGTCGAACGATCACGGAAAGTCGCCAAGTCCGGAATCATACCCATGTACCAGAACACGAGCGAAACCGAAGCGTACGTTCCCACCGCGAACACGTCCCATAACAATGGGCTGCGGAACTGAGGCCACATCCACAAGTTCAAGCTCGGGTATGGGGTCAACCAGAACGCCAACCAAGCTCGACCGACGTGGATCCCAGGGAACGTTCCGGCACATACCACCGCAAAAATCGTCATCGCTTCAGCGGCACGGTTGATACCCGTTCGCCAGTTCTGACGGAACAAGAACAAAATAGCGGAAATCAGCGTCCCAGCGTGACCAATACCGACCCAGAACACGAAGTTCACGATCGGCCAAGCCCAAAACACCGGCGACATGTTACCCCACACACCTACCCCAGTTAGGAATAGGTACACGATCAAGGCACCGAACATGCCCAACGTCGGTACTGCCAGGATAAAGGTCACCCACCACGCAAGTGGTTGCGCCTCTTCACTGATCCTCGAGACCATATGGGTTATCGAACCATAGGTCTGGTTGCCCGTTACCAACGTTGTACGTCGGCCCGGTGTGTCAATCGTGTTATCGATTACTTTGTTACTAGCTATGGTTGACATGTGCCTCGCCAGACTCTACGTGGGGTTCTGAATGATCACCATGTTCATGGTGGGCAACTTCCAATTGATCGCTCGTCTTCAGTCGCTGATGGGTATTGCGAACTCGAGCCAAGTACAACGTACGAGCCTTGATGTTCAACTCCGACAGCATTTCGTAAGCGCGTTCGCTCTTCTGAATTTTCGAAACACGGCTGTTTGGATCGTTCAAATCGCCAAACACAATCGCTTGCGATGGGCAAGCCATTTGGCAAGCAGTTTGAATTTCACCATCTTCCAGGTTTCGATTTTCAGTACGAGCTTGAATCTTGCCGTTTTGAATTTTTTGAATGCAGTAGGTGCACTTCTCCATCACGCCGCGACCACGAACAGTCACTTCCGGATTGAGCACCAACTGTTGTAACTTGCGACTGGCTGTCTCGAGTTCACCCTTACGACCCCAACCATAGAAGTAACCATATTCGGTTTGGTAGTTGAAGTAGTTAAAGCGGCGAACTTTATAAGGACAGTTGTTTGCACAGTAGCGCGTACCGATACAGCGGTTGTAGGCCATCGCATTGATGCCTTCTTCGGTATGCACCGTAGCGGCCACTGGGCAAACTTGCTCGCAGGGAGCAGTTTCGCAATGCACACAAGCCACGGGTTGATTGACGATCTTGGGAGTATCAACATCGCCGCTGAAGTAACGGTCGATACGCAGCCAATGTAGCTCGCGACCTCGAGTCACTTGTTCCTTGCCCACGACCGGCACATTGTTCTCTGCTTGACAGGCCAGCACACACGCGTTGCAGCCGGTGCACTTGTTCAAGTCGACGGTCATGCCCCATTGGTGATTGACGGTCTCATCGGTCTTGAAGGTCGCCATCGGCTCTTTCCACATCGACTCCAACGGAGGATGGTGAGTGCCGAGGTGCTCGACAAAATCTGAGCCGCCTTCTTGAATCTGTTCTAGGGTGCCTTCGCGAATCAACCGCTTTGCACGAATCTTAGTTTCTTCAAGCCCCAACTCGTCGATCGAAAAGTGGTCTTGGGTCGTCGCTAGCTTGTAAGGGCGTGGCAGCGGCTTGGCTTCGATGCTAGATACCAGGTGCATGGCCTTAAACGAACGCAGCGGTGCGGCGTCTTGACCGATAACCGTTTCTGCGTTGCTACTTACCGCCTCATCGCGGCAGATGCGGCCATAACCCAGCTGAACCGAAATCGCACCATTAGCTTGGCCAGGCATCACGAACACAGGCAGATCGAGCGACTTGCCACTGTGTACCAACCGAACCATTTCGCCTTGCTTGAGCGACAAAGTCTCAGCGGTCTTTGGACTCACCAGTGCTGCGTTGTCCCAGCAAATCTTAGTCACCGATTGAGGCAACTCTTGCAGCCACACGTTCTTCGCAAACCGACCATCGTAAAGCGAATCACTGACGTTCAGCAGCAACTCAAGCGAACCTTGATCGATAGTATCCAAATCAATTGAGCCAGTTGGATCAGCACCGTCAACGTTGAACGGTCCAGCCAATGGCTCCGACTTCAGACCCACCAAGAAACCGCTGTGCAGCACTTCGCGCCACTGGCGACTTGTCAATGGCTTGCCTGCGACCGCATCGGTGACTTTGCGAATCAACTGCTCGGAGCTTTCCGCACTCACTTCTTCGCCATGCAGCATGGCCATGATATCGATTGCAGCCTTGCCACCTAGCAACGGCAGAATCTGTGGTTGCGAAATACCGTAAGTGCCATCGATAGCGAGCACATCGCCCCAGCTTTCAAGTTGATGTGCCAGGGGCACGCTCCAACCGGAAACCTGAGCGGTCTCGTCCTCAAACTCAGCCAAGTAAACTGTGTTCTCTAACTTCTTCAACGAAGCGCCCAGAGCTACATCACCGGGTGCTGCATATACAGGGTTATCGCCCAGAATCCATACGCTGTTGACAGAGCCCGCGTCCAGCTTGCTCACCAAGTCAACCAAGCTCACAGGCTTCACGCCTTCGATCGCAGAACGACTGGGCATCAACATGACAGTCTTGCCGAAGTTCTCGAGCTTTTGATTCAGCTTCAAAGCCAACAACTGAACTTCCAGCGGCTGGTGCGGGCCAACCGCAACTACTCCAGCCCCCTTGTGCTTGACCAGGTCTTCCGCCATCGCATCCACGAAGCGGTTAATCTTTTCTTCCGAGCTAATCTTTTCAAATGGCTCTTCGCCTTCGGCAGCCAGTGTCGGCTGGAAATTCTTGAGCAGGTCATCAACCTTCTTCGACACCCGCAGTAGGAACGCACCAATCTGCGAACTACGAACGGCCAGCCGCGAATCAGCCGCAGTGCCGGTCACCGAGAACCGCGACTCAACTGCGTACAGTCGGTTCATCTTGCTCGGTTCTGGCACCCGCCCTTTGGAGAATTGGCGAGTATAGACAACCATGTTCGGATCGTTGCCAAGTAGATCGCAATCGATGGCGCAGATGACTTGAGCTGCATCCAACTTGTAGATCAGTTCAGCGGGTTTACCAGCGGCTTGCTCACAGGCTTGCGATTGAGCTGAGGCGTCGATGGACGAGTACTGTGCGACTGTCGTCTTCGGCAGCAGCTTGACAGTTTCTGCAACCCAGCGATTGACGGCCGGCGATAGCGAAGGCGACATCAAAATCGCGTGGTTTTCACCACCGTTGGCCTTCAGCTTCTCCAGCTGAGCTTTGGCATAAGCGGCGAAATCTTCCCAGGTCGACGCTTCCAACTTGTCATCAGTTCGCTTAGCGACTCGGCTCGCACGATCCGAATCGTACAACCCAAGCACACAAGCTTGTGCGAAGATATCACTTCCCGCGCTCGCAAAGCGTGACTTATCACCGGCTTCACCCAGTTCATTGGGCTCGCTGGCCCGCATCACTGGATGCTGCGGATTGCCTTCGATCTTGATCGGTCGACCATCCATATTGCTGACAAGCAGATGGCATGCACGTCCCGCCAACTCAAAGTTGGTCGCATAGTGCTTTGGAACACCGGCGACATCATTGGGAGGACGGACCACAAAGGCCGCAATTTCGTCTGGGCCGTAGCGGCAACCAGCGAAACCACCTAAAGCCAATGAGGAACTCATCAGCTTCAACCACTTGCGGCGTGATACACCTTCCGGAAACTCGGAAGCAGCTTGGGGGAATTCGCGACTGGCAATCTCCTCGAACTCGGGAGTTTCATGCAAATCGTTCAGACTTCGCCAATAAGTTTTATTCGCCGACATTGTCTTATTTGCCTGCATCTGCGGAACAGCAATACGCTGGATGGTTGATTTGTAATTCTGTCAGAACGTAATCTAATGAACTATCGATGGCACACCGCGCAGTTAGCTCGCGGATTGATGTTGTTCTCTTCACGCAACTGTGTGCCAATCTCTTCGCGGGTCTTGCCTTCTTCAGGCTCCCAGTCGAGCTTGGTAACGAACTCTACTGGTCGAAGATTCGGATTCGGGTTGTTATGGCACTCAAGACACCAAGCCATCGACAACTCTTTGGCTTGATAGACCTTTTCCATCGTGTCGATACGACCGTGGCAGCTTACGCAGCTCACACCACGATTCACGTGGGCAGCGTGGTTGAAGTAAACATAGTCCGGCAGACGGTGAATCTTGACCCATGGAATCGATTCGCCCGATTCCCAGCTCTCATGCACTGCACGCAATTTCTTGCTCGTCGGATGCACAGCTGACAACGCTGGAGCACCATCCGCACCCATCGGGCTATGGCAGTTGATGCATGTTGCCGTAGGGGGCACAGTCGCATGAGCCGCCTTGTCAACGTTGACGTGACAATAGCGACAATCCATCTTCAGCTCGCCAGCGTGAATCTTGTGGCTGAACGGAACTGGCTGATCCGGTGAATAACCGAGATTCAATGTCACAGGGTCCGTCGCACCCAGCAACAAGGTCGCGGCATAGCCACCACCTGCCAGAGCAAACAAACCCAGCAAAGGTAGAAACTTGTTCGTCCATCGCGGAAATAGAAATCGACTCATGGCTTTATGTTGATTTCTTGCCTATACAGCCCACGCGTTGATGCTCGACAGAGCATCTTGCGGAAGGCTGAGCACGGGAAAAGTTCAAATATCAAATATACAGTTCAGTTATTTCGTGCAGCCCCAAAGCTGCCTGCTTCTCTACATTCAATCACCAGTGTTCATTTACCAGTTCTTGTCACACCAGTGTGCGAGTTGCGTCAGTATCGTACCCGCAACCCCATTTGTTCAATAGCACTCTGAGGCACGCGACAAATGGTCGCATAACTCTCGCTCACTCGAACGGCTTTTGCAGCGTCAGCAAATAGTACCCGAAATTTTTGCGTTGCATACCGAGCAACATCGCTAAAGCGCTTCCCCGCAAGTGTTTCCACTGCCATGCGGTCGATTTTCCGCGTAGCAACATCTTGATCGTATGCGTCAACACTAACGGCACCGAGTGGGACGCGCTCATCGCCATCCGCCACCCCATCTCTCTCTGCTTGACCAACTTCAGCCCAGTCGCTTCCAGCCAGTCAGGCACCAAAGCGATCTCGTGGAAGCGAGGAACCGCCCAGTTATGAGCCACTTCGTCATGCAACCAGCGGAACCAACTCGAAGTACTTGCAAACGGATGATTCACAAATCCATCCGCAATCACCAGCTTTCCACCGGGTTTTAGCACTCGAACCGCCTCTCGCAGCGCCACTTCAGGCTCGGTGCTGTGACACAAACTCTCGAAGTAAAACGCCGCGTCCAGGAAGTTGTCCGGCCAGGGAAGAACGTGATAGTCTCCGTGGTGAACGCTGTCCATCCCAGTCCGATCTTCGGCGTGCAAACGCCGCGCTTCCTCGAACTTTTCACGCCCCTGATTGGCTTGCTCACGCGAAATCGTGATCGCATGCCAGCCCAACTGCGGCAAATGATCGCAGCCATACCGTGCCACCGCTGCCGTCCCGCAACCTAGGTCACCTACATTGCCCGACTTTAGTTTTGCAACGTCCAATTGCTCGAAAACCACGTCATTCATGGCCTCCAACATGCGGCGACGTTGCCACGGCCAAATGCCCCAATGCCAGTAGCCGAAGTGCCGATACCCCTCGACGCTCCAAACTCGATAGTCGATCTCCGACTCGTTGTAATAGTCGGAAATAGCCGCCCGCTCAGCACGATCCTGCCAAGCCGGACTAAGCATATTTCCAGCCGAAAAGTCGTCGGATAGTTTGGGATTAATAGATGTATCGGAGTCCAAAATTTAAGCATCCCGAAGTTGAAAAACTCTTGAAAGCGCAAGCCGGTACGGACAATCCCAACGTAATTCTTGGCTTTCTCAGCTCTGTGGCAACGGATCTGATGCCACAGTTGCGCTGGCTCGACTGCAATCAGCTGCGCCGCACGCACCTGCATCTAGCCGCCTTACCCCAGTTGTGCTAACCCAGTTGTGCTGACCCAGTTGTGCTGTTGGCTGCGAAGCATTGTGCCGCCAGAACAACCGTTCCGCCATTCCCCACTTAACTTGCGCCTCAACCTGCAATCGCGATGCACGCCCGTGCGGGTGAAGAAGCGCATACGGGTGAAGAAGCCCCGTGTCTACTTATGTCCCAGTCGGATGTCCCAGCCCGATGTTCCAGCCCGATGTTCCAGTCCATTGGTCAGGCTTTCTGGACCGCGGACGTCCTCGTCCGCTGAACCCGCCGCTGGTGCCAACACAACCCGTCTGGTGCTTGACGTGCAAACAAACAAGATCTTCATCGCCGCTGGGCTCACCGTGGGTCGCACTCTGCCGGATGCGACCTTGCAGAATCTCTCGGTGCGCAACAAGGCGCTCAGCGAACCCCCGTCGCATCTGGCAGATGCGACCTACTAAGCCCTAACTGCGTTACCGACAGGCTCCACCGGCAACTCCTCGCTGGAGGATTTGACGAGATTGTCAAAGATCGGCGAAGCCATCAACGTGGTTATCACCGCCATCACCACCAGCGTTGCAAACAGCTCAGGCGATATAATCCCCCGCTGAAGCCCGATGTTAATAATGATCAACTCCATCAAGCCTCTCGCATTCATCAGCGCCCCGATCCCCAGCGCTTCGCGGTTCGTTATTCCAGAAGCGCGAGCCGCTAACCAACACGCAATTCCCTTACCACCAATCGCCGCTACCAAAACAACGCCACAAATCCCCCACAGATACGCTGAGTTCAGCAGATCGATGCGTGTGTTCAGCCCTGAGTAGGTAAAGAACAGGGGCAACAACAGCGCGACCGTCAACGGTTGAATTCGCTCAATCAAGTCCCGCTGCATCGCTCCCCGCGGTATCATCGCCCCCATCACGAAGGCCCCAAATACGGCATGCAAGTGAATTTTGTCCGTGAACCACGACGCAAGTGCCATACACGCCAGCCCAATAACGACACCCGCATCCGTCATCTTCCCATCCGCACCGACCAGCCACCGCTGCGCAAAATTCAAAGCGGGCTTGAAGACCAAAATGGCGGTTGCCACAAAGCCAACTCCACCACCGATACTCCCAATCGCACGCCACATATCGTTATCAAAACTAGCCAACACAAACGCCAACAAACACCAGGCCATGGCATCATCAATCGCCCCAGCACCAATCGCCACCGTGCCCATCAGCGTTCCAGCCAAACCCTTGAAGTGAATGATTCTCGCAAGCATCGGAAACGCTGTGATACACATCGAAGCGCCCAGGAACATCATCGCTTCAAACAAAGAGGTCCCTTCTGGGAACAACTTCGTGTTGTAATACATCCAATAAGCCAGCCCGGCTCCAAGTACGAAAGGCGTAATCATGCCTGCCATCGATACAGCGATCGATGACGAAAAGTTCTTGCGAATCACATCGACTCGAAACTCCAACCCCACGATGAACATATACAAAGCCAACCCCAACTGCGAAGCCGGAAACAAATAGCTTTGCGAATCGCGAGTTTGCTGCGATTTGTCCCACGGAAAGATCGCTTGTTGCCATTCAGGGGCAAACAGCCCAAACAACGAAGGCCCCAGCAATACGCCCGTAATCATCTCCGCCACGACTTGCGGTTGCCCCAACTTTGCCGCAACAATTCCGACGACGCGACAAGCCAACAGGATGACCGCGATCTGAAAAAAGAAATGAACTGCTAAATCAAGATTGGACATCGGAACCAGTATTTTGAAGTTACTTTCAAGAGCGCGAGGATTTCCCGCTCTTTGTAAAAAGCCAGCCGAGCCTGCACGCTGTCAACACCGCTGCCAACAGCGAGTGTAGTCAGCTTCGAGTGTAATCGAATGGTCAAGTTTCCTATAGCCGGGCCAATGATGGGGTCCCGAACATCCCCCACCAATTCGCTGAGCGCTAAACAGCCCTTCGCGTATCGGCTATACTAACGCACATACCTCGCGTAACCCATTTGCCCTCCTTCCTCTACAGGTGAATTCATGTCCGCAGTTGCCACTGAAATCCGCGCCTTCACAGCCTCCAAGTTCACCGCTCCAGCCAAGTTCGTTGAGTTCTGCAGAAACGGCGGCAAGCCACTTGGCGGGCTAATCGGCGGCAAGAGCGTCAAGGGCTCGATGAACGTGACCTTTGAAACATCCGACCCCGGCTCGCTGGAAGTCCTCGCCACCGTTTGCGAAATGGGCCAAGCCGAAGTGGCTGATGCCGTCGCCGCAGCCACGCGCGCTTTCCACGGCACCGCAGGCAAGGGCTGGAAAAACACTTCGATCGAAGAACGCTGCCGCCTAGCCATGAAGCTTGTTGAACTCTGCGATCGCGATCGCGACGTGCTGCTCGCCTGCGAAATTCTTGACGGCGGTAAAGTCTCCGAGTTGGCTGAAGGTGACTTTACTCAGATCCGCGAATGCGCTGAGTACTTCTGCCGAGTTGCCAAAGGCGCTGAAATGGGCGACAGCGTTGCGATGCAAGTAGCTGACGGAGTCAAAGGCTTCACTTATCGCGAACCTTGGGGTGTTGTCGCCGGCATCATTCCATGGAACTACCCGATCGTGCTGACTGCTTGGTTCATGTTCCCTGCCCTGCTATCGGGCAACTGCATCCTGATCAAACCGGCTGAAGACACACCTCTGTCAGCCCTTTACATCGGCAAACTCGCTGAAGAAGCTGGCTTTCCAGCCGGCGTTGTCAATGTACTTCCGGGCCGAGGCGAAATCACAGGTCAGTGCATCGCCGAGCATCCCGGCGTGCGCTACATCTCGTTCACCGGTTCACCCGGCGTTGGTCAATCGATTATGCGAACCTGTGATCAACACGGCACTCGCATGAAGCGTGAAATGGGTGGCAACGGCTCCGCTATCGTGCTTGCCGATGCCGATCCAGAACTGGTCGCTCGCAAGATCGGTCGCTACACCAATCAGCACTTCGGCCAAACCTGCTGCACGATTCACCGCGTGTTTGTGGACAAGAAGATCGCTGACGATTTCATCGATGCCCAAAAGAGCTTCTTCTCGGAATTGAAGATCGGTTATCAAGCCGACGCGGGTACGCAACTAGGCGCAGTGGTCAATGCCACGCAGCGCGCAAGAATCTTGCGGGCTCAGCAAGAAACGATTGAGCGCGGCGGCAACGCAATCTTGGCAGGTGGAACAGCAGAAGTCGCAGGACGAACCGGTTATTACCTCAAGCCTGCTTTATATCGCACACAACCCGGCGTCGATTGCAATCCGTCCGAAGTCTTCCATGCATTCGCAACGATTTGCCCAGTCAGCTCAGCCGAGCAAGCCTTGCAACTAGCCAACAGTTCCCCTTATGGACTCGGAGCCAGCGTTTGGACGCGAGACATTGAACAGGGCGTAGCTCTCGCCAAGCAGTTCCGCGATGGCACTTGCCAAGTCAATTGCCATAACTCGATTGCCTACGGACTACCCTATGGTGGTCAAGGAATCTCCGGCGGCCCTGGCGGCGGCGTAAACTGCGAAGACACCTTCTACGATTACACCCAAGTCAAAGCCATCTACGTGGCTGACTATCCAAGCTAATTCGTTACCGGCTTGGTCGCATAGCTTCGATTACTGATGATTGGTAGCGGAAGCCGTCAAGGCTTTCGAGGGTCACCGCATTACTCTCGAAATGCTTGACGGTGTTTTGATTACCGGGCAGCGGAAGCAGCTAGACTTTCAAAGCAACTGATTTCCTGACCGTGCCTCTTGTCCGGTTTTACGGAGCGCGGACGTCCTCGTCCGCCGAACCCGCCGCTTATGCAAACACAAATACTTGAAAGCGGAGGCCGTCAAGGCTTTTGAGGGTCACCGCATTACTCTCGAAATGCTTGACGCATTCCGCTACGAGATTACCCGAAATGCTTGACGCATTCCGCTACCACATCATCTACCAGGTCATCTATCGATTCGTTTAAAAGCCTCAGTCCGAATATGTCACTTCCCATCGTAATCATCGGAGCTGGACTGGCGGGACTTAACTGCGCCCGCCTCCTTCACGAACAAGCCCGACGCTTCCTACTCATCGATGCCAACTCTCGCATCGGCGGTCGAGTCCAAACGGACATCGTCGATGGCTTTCAACTCGATCATGGCTTCCAAGTTTTTCAAACTGTGTACCCTGAAGCCAAACTCGCACTCGACTACGCGAACTTGCATCTCACCAAGTTGGAAACCGGAGCCCTCATTCGCCATCGAGGGGCTTGGGTTCGGATGGCCGATCCATGGCGACAACCACAACACGCGCTGACGACACTTTTTAATTCCGTCGGTAATGTCGCTGATCGCTTTCGACTTTTTCAACTCCGTCGTCACGTCTTGTCAAAGTCACCCGACGAACTGCTCAGTGCGACCAACGATTGCACAACTCGCGAGTACCTGCTCGGCCACTGGCGATTCTCGCAAGCGTTCTATGATCTATTCCTGAAACCTTGGTGGTCCGGCATCTTCTTAGAACCAGAGCTCAAGACTTCGGCCGCGTATTTTCAGTTCGTGTTCCACATGCTGGCGGCCGGTGATGTCGCTTTGCCCCGATCCGGTATGCAAGCCATCCCAAATCAACTGGCCAGCAAGCTGCCCCAAGATTCGATTCGACTAGCAGCCCGCGTCACCCGCATCCACAATCGCGAAGTTCAGCTCTCGACCGGCGAAGTAATCGCCGCTCGTGCCGTTGTACTTGCCACCGACAACGCATCCGCTGCACAATTAACAGCTGCACAGTTAACAGCTACCCAGGCAGATCGCATCCAGCCTCGAGCATGGTCGAGCACCATCTGCATGTACTTCGCCGCTGATCGCCCACCGAGTAACTCGAAGCTGCTGATGTTACTCGCGGACCCAGTCGGTCCAGCCAATCACGTGTTTATCCCCAGCAATAGTGTTGCCAACTTCGCACCTGCCGGCAAATCGCTCATCAGTGTTTCACTGGTGAACCCCAGCGAGTCAGCTGAGTCGCTGATGCCGACAGTGCTTCAGCAACTTCGCGAACTTTTCGGCTCGCAAGTCGACTCATGGCGCCCCTTGCGCACCTACACTATCCCTCATGCTCTTCCCGTGCAACCAGCGGGCTTTCATCAAGATCGCAGTTTGACACTCAGTGACGGAACCATTTTGTGTGGCGATCATCTGGAGACTTCATCCATTCAAGGTGCCTTAGTCAGCGGTCGGAAAGCCGCAGTGCTAGCTGCTTCTTGCTAGCTGCTTCTTGTCGTTACATGAAGCGATTACTGATTAGCAACGCAATCGCTGCCAACCCCTTAGCAAGCTGCTGAATTAGTCGATTCACAAGAAGTGGTGCAGATCACTAACCCGAAGCTTTAGTTTTGATGTGGCGAGGTTCCAGCTTTCCCAACCCGAAGCGTTAGCGAGGGAACGAGTAACGGCGTCAGCTTCACGATACAAAGAGTCCCTCGCTAACGCTGCGGGTTATGAAAAACGAAGCCAAACGTTATCCGGATCGCTTCAAAGCACCAATTAGCGCAATAGCTCGCCGAATTCCCGACAAAACCATTTGACTTTTCCCAATCGTAGTTTTCTCGCCCCAAAAGGAGCACTTCCTGCGAACACCCACGCGAGTTCTTCAACGCACGTTACTTGAACGCATAATCGAAGTCATAAAAATGCTTCTTGTCGACGATGCGGATATTCATCGTCCCCTCGATGCCCACCAGATCTCCAGTGCCAGAATCGGGCACAACGGTGATCACTAGCGACTGTTTCGCGCTTGTCATCGTGCCAGAGTGTTGAATCAGAAAGCTGCCTTGCTTGCCTTTTAGTTCACCCTCAATGCGTTCTATGGCCACATAAGCCGCGGATCCCTTGACACTGGTCATGCCCGTTAACATGCGGCCCGATCCAGTCGCCTGCAAGTCACCGCGATAGCGTTTATCCAGCAGCATCATGCCCATCTGTGTATCCCCAGTATCAACCGGGTTGAGCTTCACGTCGAATTCACCTGTTATCGTGTTCATGTGTTTCTTTCCTTCTGTGGCCTGAGTTTTCAAATCGTCAGCACCATGCAAGCCATCCGCGACCTTCTCGAAACTCAACAGCACCATAACGACCCCAAACAACACACTGCCGCGGATAGCCTTTTGGCAAGTGATCGAAGAGCGTATTCTGTTAACCATGGTCTTCTCCGAGCATTGTTGAGTAAGTGAGTTTGCTATTCTATTTTGCGAGCTTACGCGGGTATTGAAGAAACGCGACATGTTGAACGAAAAAAAGGTTCCGCCTCGTGGAATTTTGCATATTCCCGCAAACGAGCCGTTCGTAGGTTTAGAGCGATTCGAACCCACGGAGCCCCTGCGTCCATTCATCGAACATTACTGGGCGGTCACTTGGGAACGACAGCCAGGCGTCCTGCGCGAGACCGTTCCCCATCCAGCGGTGCATTTAGTCGTAGAGCCCAACGCGTCGCAATTGCACGGCGTCCATCGTCGTCGCTTCTCGCGTGCGATCGAAGGCACTGGAAGAGTGCTGGGCACTAAGTTCCGCCCCGCTGGATTTCGAGCATTCCTTGAATCCAGCGTTCATACATTAACTGACAAAATCGTTCACCCGTCGATCCTCTTGCGTCCTTCCATCTTGGAACTTGAATCGCAAGTAGTCCCCCTCAAGTCCGCTCAATCCGCATTCGAGCTTGTGGATTCCTACTTACTTGCAAGAAATCCTATTGCGACGAACGAACTGCAAACGGTCAATCAAATTGTCCAGTCAATTGCCGATGACCGTTCGCTAGTGCGTGCCGAAACGATTGTCGAGCGCACGGGGCACAGCCTACGCAAATTGCAGAGGCTATTTCTTGACTATGTTGGCGTTAGTCCCAAATGGGTCATTCAGCGATATCGCCTAATTGAAGCCGCAGAGAAAATTCGAACGGCCAATGCACCGATCGACTATGTGGCAGTTGCCCTCGAACTTGGCTACGCTGACCAGCCCCACTTCATTCGGGACTTCAAAGCCATGGTTGGCATGACTCCTGCGAAGTATCGAGCATCAATCCAGATTTGCCAGAATGAATAAGTTTCAGCATGAATGACCTAAATCCATACAATCCACCCGTGGTCAGCTCGGCTGCACCGGTAACCTCCAACTGGCCGCCAGCCTTTTGCATTGCCACGTTTGTTGCCAGTCTACTCTTCTGCTTCCTGCGACTTCCCTTGCTTGTGTTGGAACTGTCAGGGGACAGTATGGGCTATGACCCAGCGTTTGAACCAACCATCATTTCAGGTATTGCTACCAGTGCGGCAATTATTTTCTTCGGCTTCATCGGAAACGGATTATTGCTAGGGCGCATTGCATGGGGCATTCCATTCGGAGTATGCCTGCTCCTCTCAGTGGCTGCATCCATCGGTGTCGACATCTGGATGGATGTCATTTCCCGCTCATTGCCGGGCTATCGCAGCACCCTAGTTAGCGAAGCCTTCTCCTTCGGGATCCCTGTATTTCGCACCACACTCCTTCTACTCTACGCAGCCGCGCTTTTTGCGTTTCGCAGTTGGCTACTGAACCGACGGCGCAAGTTTTGATGTTGCACTGTTGGCTGCTTTGAAGCGATCCGGATGACATTTTGCTTGGCTTTTCATAATCCGAACCGTTAGCGAGGGACCTTTTTGCTTCGTCAAGTCGACGCGCTAACTCGTTCCCTCGCTAACGCTTCGGGTTGCGAAAGCTCGAAACGCACAGCATCAAAACTACTAGCGCCGTCGGCTCACTCACGCTGCCTCAGTAATTCAATCGTTCTCAAGCAGTTCGAGAGGTTGAGTGTCGCACAATTATCTCAATTGTTGCAGCTACGATTGGGACAATCGTGCGACAATAAAGCTGTTACCCAAAAGTTAAACTGAGTCGACACACTACTGAGCTTCACCAGTACTGATCGCTACCAGTTGCTGTTCGTCAGCCATCTTGCGAATGTCTTCGGTGATGCGCATCGAGCAGTACTTGGGTCCGCACATGCTGCAGAAGTGAGCCGACTTGAACGTGTCCTGCGGCAGCGTTTCGTCGTGGTAAGCCCGAGCGGTATCTGGGTCCAACGACAAACGGAATTGCTCGTTCCAGTCGAAGGCAAATCGAGCCTTGCTGAGCGCGTCGTCGCGGTCCTGAGCACCGGGACGACCGCGAGCCAAATCGGCAGCATGAGCCGCGATCTTGTAAGCGATCACACCTTGCTTGACGTCTTCGCGATTCGGCAAGCCGAGATGCTCCTTCGGAGTCACGTAGCACAACATGGCCGCTCCGCTCCAACCAGCCAGCGCGGCGCCGATGGCACTGGTAATGTGGTCGTATCCAGGGGCGATATCGGTTACTAACGGCCCGAGCACATAGAATGGTGCACCATGGCAGACTTCGATCTGCTTCTTGATGTTCATGTCGATCTGGTGCATCGGAATGTGACCAGGACCTTCGACCATGCACTGCGTACCCTTCTCGAGCGAACGCGTGACGCAACGACCGAGCACTTCGAGCTCCGCGAACTGTGCCGCATCGCTGGCGTCGGCGATCGAGCCCGGACGCAATCCGTCCCCGAGACTCCAAGTCACATCGTACTGCTTCATGATGTCGCACAGATCATCGAAGCTCTCGTAAAGCGGATTTTGTTTGCGATGAGCCATCATCCACTTGGCAATCAATGAACCACCGCGACTGACGATGCCCGTCACGCGATTGACGGTCAAGTGCAGATGCTCCATCAGCACACCGACGTGGATCGTCATATAGTCCACCCCCTGTTTGGCTTGATGTTCGACCATGTCCAGGAAGTGCTGCGGACGCATGTCTTCAATGTTGCCGCCGAGTTCCTCGAGCATCTGGTAGATCGGCACAGTTCCAATCGGCACCGGCGACTTCGCAATAATCTCCGTGCGGATGCCGTCGATGTCTTTACCGGTCGACAAGTCCATGACGGTGTCGGCGCCATAATGAACCGCCGTGTGGAGCTTTTCCAGTTCCTCAGCCAAGTTGCTGGTTACGGCGCTGTTGCCGATGTTGGCGTTGATTTTGCATTTGGCGGCGATACCGATTGCCATCGGTTCGAGGTTCCCCTTCAAGTGAACTGTGTTCGCCGGGATGACCATCCGTCCAGCCGCAACTTCGGCGCGAATCGTCTCCACGGGCAGTTGCTCGCGTTCGGCCACGAACTTCATTTCAGCGGTTACATCACCAGCACGGGCAGCTTCAAGCTGGGTAGTCATCAGTTTCTAACTCCTAGGGATCCTCGAATCGCCGTCAAATTGCGCGGCGTAAGCCGAATTATCGCGAATTCGGTCCAACCGAGAACCCTCCGCCTGCCAGAAAGTGTGCATTTTGTGTCAGGAAGCTCCATCCCCATAGCCTGCCCCCCTTTGCCCCTCGTTCCCAGGCTCTGCGGCTCTGCCTGGGAACGCACTGCGTTGGAGGCTCCGCCTGGGCTGTGCGACAAATAGCAATAAGACAGAATCCGATTATGTAACTTTTGTTCGTCTTCAGCAACACAGTCACGAACGAAGGAACTCCCCATCGCCCCGGTACTCCGGGGAGAGGGGGACGGGGGGTGAGGGGCGCCCGGTCTGGAGTAAGCGACTTTCTCAATGGTTACTCGAGACGGTAGCACAAGGGCTTACTTAAAT
>JANRMD010000612.1:0-40632 GCA_033761895.1 Pirellulaceae bacterium
GCTTCAAAGCAACCAATAGCGCATCATCAAAACTAACGCCTCGGCTTACTTTTTAGCAGACTGCTAGAACAATCCGCCGCCACCACCACCACCACCGCCGCCAATTCCTCCGCCGCCGAAACCGCCGCCTTGTTGGCCGCCGCCCGCACCGGTGCTGCCAGAAACGAAGTTGAATGTCGTAACTTGGCCGATATCAGAAAACTGCGGCGAGGGAGCGATGCGGACATATCTGCGGTCCGCCGACACAACACCTGCGACGCTGAAAAATGTTCCCGATGGAATGGTGGTGATCACGGGCTGGTAACCCACAGCGCCACCGCCTGGAAATCTACCTCGGTTGTTGTTTGCAATCAGCTGGCGCAGTTGTTGCCAAGATTCGAAATTCGAACTGCTACTGCCACCGCTGGAACTGCTCCCTCCGTCAATTTGGCCGAGTACAGCACGACTGGCCTCGAGTCGTTGTTTCTGAACTTGAGCTATCTCGGCTGAAGCAATCGGCTCCTTGCGATGCCCATTCTTCACGGCAACTTGAATCAAGCTGTCCTTCTCGCTCAAATCCAGTTGCTTGACGATTAGTCTTTGGTCGGAGGTACCATAATCAGTGTAAATCTCCACTGTGGCTTTGCCACCGGTGACTTCACCCCAAACGCGACGGACCAGAATGTCATACTGGCCCGCAAACCCTTGCGAGCAGACATAATACTCCGAGTAACCACCTAATTTGGCTGACTCACTCACACTGGATGTATCGCCAAGCAATACTCCACCACCGATCGATTGTGGGTTCTTCAATGAGCAAACGGTTCCAGCGGGCTCGCGGACACGAATGTCTAAATCGGCATCGCCAGTCCAGTTGATACGTACCACGATGTCTCGCAACATGGCGGTCTTCATGGCTTCTTCAAAGGCCTTAGATTCTACGATACGACCTGTTTGAGCCAAGCGAATCGCTGTTGCTCGTGCCGCCACACTGGCTTCGTCGAACAGTTGAGCCTGCTCCTTCGGCCAAGCCTTGCTCAGCACGCCCAAGCAAACCCACTTAAGACTCTCTGTATCTTTTGTTTCGGTAGCTAGTGGCAATGCCAACGCAAAGATATCGTAGCGATAAGGTTCTACTTTCGAGACATCATGTAGTAGTTCGAGCGCTTCCTGTTTCATCCCCTTGCGAATGAAGTGCTTGGCAATTCGAACCGCCTCATTGGGGCTGCCATCGAAATCGAGACCACTGAGCATCAGACGCTTAATGTCTGCTTCAGGATACTCACAAGCTTCCATACTGAGGCTGAGGGCTTGGTACATCCAGGCTTGAGGATAACCAGCGCTTAGCAGTCCACCCACGATTTCAATGACTTGTTGAAACTCTGCCTGAGCTTCGCCGGTCTTCTTTGCCGTGTACAGACCGTTAGCCTTATTGACTCGGGAATCTATGAGTCCTTCGACTTCGAGATCGAGTTGTTTGCGTTCCTCTTCAGTCGCTTTGGCGTAGCGAGCGATCAGCGCACTAACGTCCGTCAGCGTTTCTGCGCTAGCGCGACTCTTGGGCATCGCTGGTGAAGTAGCTTGTGCAGCAGGTTTAGTCGGCTTTTTCGCAGTATCGTCAGGCACGACAAACATACCGCCGCCCCCCATACCACCCATGCCGCCACCACCCATGCCTCCCATGCCACCACCCATGCCTCCCATGCCGCCGCCCATGCCTCCCATGCCACCACCCATACCGCCCATGCCTCCTCCCATTCCGCCGCCCATGCCACCACCCATACCGCCGCCGCCTGACATGCGCAGCATTTGTGGTGTCACTACTAGGTCACCGACTTGATAGACCTTGATCTGCGGTTCCTTATCAGCGTCTTCGGTGCTGGTGATCAGCAGAACTTCGTCGCGAATAGTGTAGGTCAAACCTGCATCAGCATTTTCGACCGAAGCCAAAATTTGACGCAGCGCACTCCTTAGGCTCAACTCAGATGGCAGGCTAATGGTGATGGGCGATTCTGGATCGATACCAACCACACCCAATTCGACAGTATTCAAACGAATAGGAATGTTGTAGCTGTCTTGCAACTCTTGCATCACCTGGCGTAACGGAGTGCCTTGGTAATCAATGTCTTTGGTGACTTGCTTCAGAGCTGAGGTGATCTTTTGTTCCGCTTTAGAACCACCGGCACCACCCGCCAAGTTGATCGCTCCGTAGCGTTCTTTGCGACGTGCCGAAAGTGCTTGCCAAACTTCCGCAGGCGGATAGATAATCGATGGCTCATCAATCGGCACGGCTGAGGTTTCAACGCCTCGGAATGCATCTACCAAACCTTGCTCTCGACGCTCGTAAACTTCTCGCAGCAGCGAATAGTTGGCGAGCAATGAACTTTGTTCGCGAATGGTGTTTTCAATCGGTGTATCGGGCAAAAGTCGGCCAACTTCAGGTGCAATGTCTTTGCTGGCTTCCAGGAATTTGCGTTGCGAGATCAGGTAATTGAACTGTTCGACCAGTTGCTTTACCGATTCGTCAGTCCGGCTAACTTCCGCCAGGGCACGTTGGCTGGCATCTGCTTGAGCACTCAGCACTTCGGCTCTCTGGACGCGGTCAAGATACTTGCCCTCTTCGGCGGCCGCTTGTTTGATTGCAGATCGAAGTCGATCGCGCAGTTGGGACCGAACTGCTGGATCTAGATCCACGGCCGCATCGAGGTCGTCCAGTCTGGCTTTCAGCGCATTCTTGACGCCGCCTGGGTTGGTTTTCTGCAGCTTGCTGGCTTCGTTCAATTGATTGCGAACGTCTTGCTCCAAAGCTTGTGCTGAAGCTCGACGCAACTCTTCCTCACGTGCAAGCAAGCTACCATCGGCAAAAGACTCTGCCAGTAAAGCCGGTGCTTGAGTTGCATCGGTTGCCGGTGCAACTGCCGTCGGTTCAACCGCAGTCGCCTCTGGGCCGCCGAAGGGATCATCCCCTCCAGGCTGTTGCACAGCGAACGAAGTCAAAGGTGCAAATAAAACGGCAACTACCACCCAAAGTGGTCTTGTAAATCGCATAGTATCCAACTCCAAAAGGTCCAAGGAGAAGCACAATCGCCCCGAGGAGATGCAATGATCCAAAAACAGAAGAGACTGAGGAACCAGTTTCGGTAGAGTTTTAGAAGAGATGGATCAGATCTGGTCTATTATCAAACCTTACCAACACCGCTTACGCGTGTTGGGTTGCACTTGCGCCAGTCCTGACGCAGATGAATTGCTTTCCTGCTCACAGCATTCTATTTGCCTTAATCAAACCGTGCTAGCAAAATCTGTTGAAAAAGTAGGGCGGTTGATGACTTATTCATCTGAGTCGTCGTGAGATTGGCATCGCATGACTGTTCATGTCCGAACATTAGTATGGTTATTAGCAAGACTTGTGCCGAAGCTTGCAAACGGCCTGCGATGCTTCACGAAGTCGACATTTGCCGATTTCAACGCCTAGGATCACCCGAATGGCAAATCAAGAACATGAATGACGGTAGAAATCACTCGTGAAACAAAAACGATCGACTGAAAGTGTAGACGCAAATAGCTACAACGCCGCAAAATAGCGCAACGTTCATCCTCGAGCTATCCAAAGATCGAGTCCTTCAAGACTCCAACGCTATCTGCGAAGGATGTCTCTGGCAACTTCATGGCTTGCAGAATACTCAAATACAAATCTGACATCCGCGAGTTGTCGCGATGCCAGTAAGTCCCATGCTTCAACCCCATACTGGCTCCGCCGGCCACCAAAGTTGGTAGATTGGTTGGATTGTGAGTCGTGCTGGCACCACTACCAAAGAGCACGATCGTGTTATCGATCACTTTTTCGCCGAACTCGGTAAACTCGTTCAATCGACCGAGGAAATAGGCGACTTGTTCGCTCAGGAACAGATCGTATTTGGCAAACAACAATTGCCCGTCTTTATCGCCGGCATGAGATAAGTTGTGATGCGTTCTCTCCAATCCCAGTTTGATTGGGAAAGTGTCGCTGATGCCCATGCCATCTTCGCGGTTGAGCATAAACGCAACAGAACGTGTGATATCAGCATCAAAAGCAAGCGCAATCAGATCAAACATATTGCGATAATACTCTGCCGGCTCACCTTCGGGCGAGGCATCCAACTTGAGCTTGGAGTAATCTTGGTTCTTGAGCGGAACATCGATCCAGCGCTCTGAAGCGACCAAACGCGATTCGATTTCACCCAACGAGGTCAGGTACTGATCCATCTTTTCGCGATCGGACCTCCCCAGTTGCTTGTCGAGCGATTTCGAGTTTTCGAGCACGGCGTCCACGAGGCGAATTCGACGCTTCAGTTGATCGCGCTGTTCAGCCAGCGAATCTTGATTGTTGCGAAACAATCGTTCAAACACTCGCCGAGGGCTATTTTCGGCCGGAATCGGCTTGCCTTCTAAGTTGTAGGAGATGGTGCCGGTCCGCGATAAGAATCCAACTCCAGCGTCGATGGACAGCACTAGCGAGGGTTGCCGGCAATCTTTCTTGGTATGCAAGGCCACAACTTGGTCCAGCGACACAGAGTTGTATGTTCCCGGTTTGGGGTTGTGCAGAGGAGCACCTGTTAACCACATATCCGAACAGACGTGCGGATCCGCTTTGGTCCCACTTGGATGATGAAGCCCCCCCATGAAACTCAACTGCTCACGAAATGGACTGAGCGGTACAGTTGATTTATTGAACTGGAATTCGCGGCCCTTAAGCGCTGGAAACCAACTCCAATCATCAATCTTGTTAGCTGGGTTGGGCAAGCACATGCCATTGGCTGTGTACATCGCGCAGAAGCGGCGTGGGCGGCTTTCGATCGCCTCGCGGCCCATGATTTCAAGGGCTGGCAATGGCAAACATACTCCAGCGATCCCTTTCAACATCATCCGGCGATCAAAGCGGAAATTGGTCATGCTCTGCCTCAAACTATGAATAGGACTTCTTACTTATTCAACCATACTCAATGGACACTGTCAGGTCGCTTGTTCAGCAACACTCACCTGTGTCGCCGAGTGCTGTGTCGCCGAGTGCTGCGTTGCCGACTGGTGCGTCGACAACGCAATACTTACTTCTTCAAAAAGATGTCGCTGTTGACGATCAAACGCACCAAATCACGCGTAGGATACTGCGTTGACCTCAATTTTAATGCCTGTTCGTCTAAAAATTCAACCTCATTGTAACTGAGCGTCCGGCCAGTCGCATAACCGGCTAAATGCTTCATGAAGCTGAACGCAACTCGGTCCAGTTTGTCGTTGGCAAGATGCTCCTTCAGCGCATTCAGGTCCCGAATCTCCGTTCCATCAGGCAGAGTCGAGCGCGCATCTACCGGCGTCTGCTTGAATCGTCCAGCAGCGTCAAAGGACTCAAAGGGCACGCCCCACGGATCGATTCCCGAATGGCACTTGGCACAGCCCTCTTGATTTCGGTGCATTTCCAGTCGTTCGCGGAGCGTTAGCTCGGTGCCCGCCGCCTCTTTCAGTTCTGGAACATTGGGTGGCGGGTCATCCGGTGGATCGGCGATGATCTTTCTCGCAAACCAAGCCCCACGCTTCACGGGATTGGACTCGCGTCCATCCGACAACCCCGACAAAATACTGGCCTGCGACAGCAGGCCGCCCAGGTTGGGATCACGATGTTCTATCGGCGAAAAACCGAAGCCGTTTTCCACACGGTCCGCCAACCCGTAGTAAGCCGCGACAGTATCGTTTGCCACTACAAAATCTGACCGCACAAGATTGCTCAGTGGCAAGTTCTTATCGATCAAATGCTTGATAAATCGAATCGGCTCTTCACGCAATTGCGTTCGGGTATCTCGAGTCAGTTGCGGGTATCGTTTCTGATCTATCTCGACCACATCAAACTTATCGAGACTCAACCACTGCGATACGAAAGGCTGCAAGCACTGATCGAAGCGTTTATCCGCCAGTAAACGATCGATCTGTAGGTCAAGTGATTGACGCAACTCGCCTTTGGCGGCCAACTGCAGCAGTTGATCGTCGGGCGGCGCGTTCCACAAAAAGTAGGATAACTTCGAGGCCAATTCGTAATCGTCTAAGTCCTCCGCTTCTGGAGTTGCACTATTTTCCACCAAGAACAAAAACTGTGGCGAAGTGAGAACGACCAAGAGTGCGTCTTGAATACTGCGTGTCAAGTCGTTGTGCTCTTTGAAAGATTTCTCCCAAACCCGTTGAACAAGCTCTACCTCCGATTCCAGCACTGGCCGACGGTAGGCACGCGTCATAAATTGGCGCAGGACTTCATTGGCGTACTTTGCCGAATCATGCTTGTTAGGGGATTCGATGAAGATCCCACGGTGCGACGGTGGCGGCCAAGTCTCATACAGCGGCCCTTCGAACTCAACGGATTGAATCAACAACCGAGGCATATCGCGACCATCGGTGTATTCACTGCGGACACCAATCTCGCGAATACCTGCCAAATAATTCACATTGTCTTTTTCCACAAACGGACTTGGGAAATCCCCAATAGAGCCCTCAAAAACATACGCTTGCAGATCGCTCTTCGAAACGGCTTGTGGCGTCCCGACGGGTTTGAGAGTGCTACCGCAATCGCGACGTAACCCCACACTGATCCCGAGTTGAGGCGAACGGTTTTCGAACGCAATAAACCGTTTCGCTGCTTCGCTTGATTCTTCGCAGAGCTTGAAGTCAATCCGCTTCAAGTGAGCGTCACCATCCAAGCTGGCCGCCACCGATGTCTTGCCGGCTGGTAGACGGATCAACATGAATTTCTTGCAGAGCAATCCAGTTTCCGTCGCCTTGTTAGGTACTACTTTATTCGCAAAACTGAGATCGCCGATGCGCACTTCAGCGTACTCGCGCTTGGCCTTTTCTTTGTTAGCGGTCTGGTCGCTCGCATGTTCGAAGACCAAATCAACTTGATAAACTCCGGCCGCAGCCAATTCGACCTCTCGCGGTTCCGAATCCGATGCATACTCAAGTGAATGCGTCGTATCCGCCACGCTCACTGCGCTGGCTGGTGCTTCGTCTAACAACAAAGCATCGCTATAACGCGCCGCCGTTACGGTGACTCGAAAATTCCCATGATCGGGTAGCTCGCGCAGCGAGATCTTGAAGTTCGCGTACGGTCCGTACGTGCTCGATTGACCAAAAATCTCAGTGCTGGGTATGGCCGGTCTGAGAAGCAGCCCCTGTTTGACCACTTCGTAAGCTTTGCCTTTGGGGTAGCCTTCTGAGCCTCGCATGCAGGCGAACACCGCGTGGTAGATACTCTCGAACTTGCGCCATCCTCGAACTGTTCCATTCCCTTCGTAACCTTCGATAAAGTCGAAAGCTCGCTGCATCTTGAAGGGAACGTAAGCGAATGGCTTCACAGGAGCCAGTTCGTGAACTTCGAAGTCCTGATTTTCCAGCAACAGACTGTTGGCTCCAAGAATCAAGTTGTCTTTGCAAGGAGTGGTGTTGAGCGCTTTGCCAATATCCACTCGAAAATTCTGTATTGTCGGCTTCGCTTGCTCGTCAACGATGCTCAGCTTGAGCGCTTCCTCAGCGATCTCGAAGTAGTATTCCATTTGCAGCGGCGACAAACCAAGCACCTGACCATTGTTTGCGAAGCCATCCTTGGAGATACCATCCGGAGGCAAAATGTCAGTTAAGTCTTCATCGATCCCGAGCAAGCTTTGGATCGTGTTGCGATACTGAGCAACGGTCAAGCGACGAACGGAACCGTTCTTTTGGTTGTTGCGAGCGCGAGCAACATTCATCGCATCGCGGATCGATTTAACCCATAGTTCGCGCTGCTCCGCTGTCGGCTGCTTCTCGTCCGCTGGCGGCATGGCTTCGTCAGAAATCTGCGCTAACACATCCTTCCACAGAAATAACTGATTGTCAGCAAAGTCAGCAGTCAACTGATCGAGCCTCACACCTGATTTCATCGTTTCGGCATTGTGACAACGAACGCAGAACTCTTGCATGAGTGGCTGTATTACGGTCGACAGCCCCTCAAGGGACCGCTCCTTGGTCGTGGCGGTCACCTGCGCCTGAGTGCTGCTGGTGAATAAGCAACTCGTAAACAACAAAGCTAAGCGGAGGTACGGCAAAATGGTTGTTGGCGGCAGAGCCTCCGAGGCAGTGCGTTCCCAGGCAGGAGCCTGGGAACGAGCAGGCGTCTGGGAACTTCTTGTCTGGGAACTTCTTGTCTGGGAACGAGCATGCGTCAGGGAACGAGCACGCGTCTGGGGACCAGCGTTTGGGCGGTAGCGACCATCAAGGTAGGGCACTTGAGCTTCGAATTTTCTGAACATGGCAGGATAATTGCACTGGCGGGATGAAGGCACTGGCGTGCGGAGGGAATTGAATGCGGTGACTTAACATTCTAACAGGAATTTAAGCGGCGACGACAACTGCCGAGAAGCAGTCTCTGCCGATGCAACTCCAGCGTTCGCTGCGTGCAATAAGACCACGCTGTATGAAACGAGAGCAGACTGTGCAAAGGGCGGTCAATCTTTCAGCCTTCTTCAGGTCTGACAGGGGAAATGTGAATGAAAATTCATTCGGCCGATGATCGCTTACTTCTTGCATCCTCTAAATTGATGCAGCACCGACGGTCGAAACTGAAGGAAGTCTACGATCACCAACATTTGCGTTTTATCTAATTCTCGATTTTGAGGCACAGATGAATCCAGGCCATGCAGAATTGAATCGGCATTGCGATCAGTTTCGTCTTATGGTTGAAGCGGTCGAAGATTACGCGATCTATCTGATCGACCCCAATGGGATCGTAGTGAATTGGAATTCGGGCGCGTCCCGTATTAAGGGTTATGATTCCAGCGAAATTGTCGGTAGACACTTTTCTGTCTTCTACACAATGGAAGATCGCAATCAGGGAAAGCCCGAAAATGCGCTCGCGGTTGCACGTACGCTTGGAAAGTATTCCGAAGAGGGCTGGAGAGTACGAAAGGATGGCTCGCAGTTTTGGGCAAGTATTATTCTGACTTGCATCTTTGAGAAAGGAAAGCTATTCGGATTTGCGAAAGTGACGCGAGATCTGACCGAACAGAAATTGGCAGAACAAGCGCGGCTGGATTTTCAAATGGAACTTGAAAAGCGAGTCGCCGCGCGAACCGTGGCTCTTGAAGCCGCCTGCGAAGAATTGCGAAGAAACAGAAAACGCAATGAAACAATCGTAAACTCGATATCTGCAGTCATCTGGCGTTGGGACCTAGCCAGTAACACCTACCAAACCGTTCCTAGTTGGCATGAGTATGTGGGGCTCGACGAAGCGGACGTTTATGGATGGAACTGGGTCGTTGCAGTCCACCCAGATGATCGAGCGGCGGTGAGCAAGCTGTTTCGGGAGTCACTCGAAAAAGGGGACAAGTTTGAAACGGAGTATCGAATCCTTCGTAAACAGGGTGAGTACCGCTACATATCTGTCCATGGCATGCCGATGGTCAATGAAGATGGCAGCGTGGATGAATGGGTCGGAATCTGCGTTGACATAACCGATCATAAACACCTTGAAGAACAGCTTCGGCACTCCCAGAAAATAGAAGCGGTCGGACAACTAGCAGGCGGCATCGCCCATGACTTCAACAATCTGCTCACCGTCATACTTAGTTACGGTGAATTGCTGCTCAGTTCTCCTTCACTCGACGAGCAAGAGCAGCGAATGCTGCAAGCCATGGTCGAATCAGGTGAGCGTGCGGCAGCGCTCACGAAACAGCTGCTCACGTTTAGTCGTAGGTCGCTAGTAGAGTTGAAGCCGGTCAATATCAACGCAATTGTCACCGAAATCGAAACGATGTTGCGCCGTGTGATTGGCGAGGATGTTCTGTTGCAGACGATTGCTGATCCTGACATTGGGATGGTGCATGCTGACGCTGGGCAAGTAGGGCAGGTGCTCATGAATTTAGCCGTCAATTCGCGAGATGCGATGCCTGGAGGTGGCATGCTGACCATCGAAACCAAAAACGTCCTCCTGGACGAACGCTACGTCAACACGCACGTCGAAGTCGAACGTGGGCAATACGTCTTGCTCACCGTTTCAGATACTGGATATGGAATGAGCCCGGAGGTGCGGTCGCGTGTCTTTGAACCATTCTTCACAACCAAGGAAATCGGCGCTGGAACTGGACTGGGACTTTCAGTGGTGCACGGCATCGTCAAGCAATTTGGCGGCAAAATCGGCGCCTACTCCGAAGTGGGCTTGGGAACCGTCATTAAGATCTACTTGCCAGTGATGAAAAACTCGCAACAGGACTTGGATAAATCCTCCGCCGTGAAAGTACGGCGGATCGGATCAGAAACTGTCCTGGTGGTCGACGACGACCAAGCCGTTGGCGAAATTGCCGAAGCTTCACTGAAGTCCGATGGTTACAGAGTGTTGCGAGCCAGTTCGGGGAAGGAAGCACTGCAACTTGCGGAAGCCCATAATGGAGTCATCGATCTCCTAATCACCGATGTGGTCATGCCAGGCATGAATGGACGCGACTTGGCAGAGCGCATGCTGCAGCGTTACCCGCAACTATCGATCCTCTACTTGAGCGGTTACACCGATGACGCTGTAGTGCGTCATGGATTGCTCCGCGCAGAAGTGAATTTTCTGCAAAAACCCTTCACGCCGCTCGGCTTGGCCAAGCGCGTGCAGGATATCTTTGACAGTTACGCCACTTCGTGAACGACCAACGAATTATGGGTGTTATCGAGCACTCCAGTGCCGGTGACGTAGACGACACGATCGCCCCTAACCAACAACCCGCGTTCGCGTCCCCATTTGCTAACGCTTTCGAACAATTCTTGTGGATTATCCAGCGATTCTACTTGATACGGCAATATCCCCCAGAACAAGCACATGCGACGCAGTGTACTTGCTGAGTTGCTGACGCCGAGCGTAGGGATGTAGTTGCGTTGTTTCGATTTCACCCACGCAGTGTTGCCCGTCAAGCTCGCAACCACGACCAATTTAGCATGGATCGTCTCCGCGATACTGGCGGCACTATAAGTGACAGCAGCGGTTATCGGATGTACGCGATCGATCAATTTGGCGCGACCAGTGATGGGCTGGTTCTTGTACAATTCTTCCGTGAATAACATGATGCGATTCATCGTATCCACAGCCAAGACCGGGAATTTCCCAATAGCCGTTTCACCACTCAGCATACAGGCATCCGCGCCATCAAGAATCGCATTGGCCACGTCGCTCGCCTCAGCCCGAGTCGGCCGACGGTTGGCATGCATACTTTCTAACATTTGAGTGGCAACAATCACCGGTTTCATTTTCTCGCGGCAGACTTGAATGATGCGTTTTTGAGCCACCGGCGTTTCCGCAACATCAATTTCCACCCCCAGATCACCGCGCGCGACCATGATTCCGTCCGCTGCGTCGACGATGGCATCCAACTGATCAAGGGCCTCGCGTTTTTCGATCTTAGCGATGACCATGGCATGCGAATCAAGACTGACCAAGAGATTTTTCAGCGAAAGTACGTCGAGAGGCGTTCGCACGAAACTTAGACTGATAAAGTCAATCTCGTTTTTCGCTGCCCACATGGCATTCTCAATATCTTCAGGTCGCATTGCCGAAACACTCAATGAGACACCGGGCAGGTTAATTCCCTGGCGACTGCGGATCGTGCCCGTCGTCATCACCTTGCAGGTCACTACATCTTTGGTGCGCGACGTAACTTGAAGGCCGATCGTTCCATCAGCCAACATGATGTTGTTGCCCACCGCGATTTCATCGATCAGGGGCGCATAATTGCTGCACAGCTGACGAGGCTCGGTGGCCACTTCACCACGTACGATCGTTAATTCGCTACCGGCCTCCACTTCCAGCGGATCTTGCAGCAGCTGACCGAGTCGAATCTTGGGACCGGCCAAATCCAAGAGCACGGCGACGGGAAAGCCCGTTTTGGCCCGCACTTGCTGGATCGTTGCCAAAACCCGTTCAAAGTCCGGAATCTTTCCATGGGCAGTGTTAATCCGAAAAACATCCACCCCATGATTGACCAATTCAGTCATGGTGGCCTCGTCCTGGCAAGCTGGGCCAACTGTAGCTACGATCTTTGAACGAGCTTCATTGAGATTCGGACGAACCTGTGACATAGTCGCTTGCACTTTCTTCGGAGGAATGCTGGCTGGAATGGGTTTGGGGCTAGACGATTTCAACAGTCTATCGTTTTAATGGATCGCGATCGTTTCAAGTAGTAGTGCGGTAGTGTTGCTCAGCCGCACTAACCCCCAATTCACCAAAGTTATTCACCTGTGCAGTCAACTTGGAAAAACAAGAACGTCATGGTCTGCGGCGCCTCCGCAGGATTGGGCTGGCAATTGGTGTTGTCGCTAGCTGAACGGCACGCACGTGTAATCATGGTTGCCCGCGATCCTAACCGGCTGAATGCCGCCCAAGCACAGATTTTGCAGCGTGTTCCAGCGGCTGAACTAGTATCCCTCAGTGCCGACCTGACCGACGCTGCGAGCGCGGGCAATTTGGCTGAAGAGGTTCGACAACGATTCGGTCAACTGGATCTGGTCATCAACGCGGTGGGGGAAAGCGATCGCGGTAGTATTGAAAAGCTTAGCGTCGAGCGAGTGCTGGAACTTGTGCGTACCAACGTCGGCAGCGGCCTGAATGCTATTCAGCAGTTCGCGCCGCTGCTCAAACCGACTCGCGGGGTACTGGTGTTGGTAGGCTCGCTGTCTTCCCATTTCGCGCCACGTTTTATGGGTGGCTACGCCATTGCGAAACATGGACTGGCCGCTCTCGCCCAACAAGCGCGACTGGAGTTGGCAGGCGATGGAGTTCACGTCCTGCTGGTCAGTCCTGGGCCCATTAAACGCGATGACGCTGGGCAACGGTATAGCGGTTCGGCGCAAGCGTCTGACCTGCCACAAGCAGCACTCAAGAGTGGCGGAGGCGCCAAGATCAAAGGCTTGGACCCGCTTATACTGGCTAGCGAAATTCTCGATGCGGCCGCGAGCCGCAAGAAACGCCTAGTTCGGCCTCGCAAAGCACTGTTACTATTGCTGGCCAATGCGGTATCAAGTTCTTTAGGTGACTATCTGCTACGTAAGTTTACGACTTAGGAAACGTCTGCAAAATAGCCAAAGATTTTCGGCGATGCTGCGAACTACCTTGGCCAAGCCTAACCGCCACGCTCCCGCGGAAGACCAACTGTTTGCGATCAACACCGCCATTCGCTGAATCGTGTATGCTTGAAATACTACAAACGTAGAATAACCTTAGAAAACGAACACTTCCCGCATGATTGATTCACTTGCAATCGATGTCCAAAAACTACAAAAGCAATATCGAGACGGATGGATCGTCCCCCGACGATTCAACGCGCTCAAGGGAATAGACTTAGCCGTCCGCCGCGGTGAGGTGTTTGGCTTGCTCGGACCAAACGGTGCAGGCAAAACGACACTCATCAAAATTTTGCTGGGTATTGTGAAGTCCACCGGCGGTCAAGCATTTCTGCTCGGTGAGCCCGCTGGAACGAAAAGCGCTCGCCGAAAAATCGGGTATCTGCCTGAGAATCTCAGTTTCCCTTCGCATCAAACCGCCAAGCGTGCCATGGAGTTCTTTGGCCGTTTGAGTTCAGTGCCGGAGAGCGTCATCAAGGAGAAGTCAGCAGCCCTGTTGGAAATGGTCGGCCTGGCAGGCCGTGAGAAAGAACTCGTTCGTAAGTACAGTAAAGGCATGCGTCAGCGGCTGGGACTAGCTCAAGCCATGTTGCATGATCCGGAATTGTTGATTTTGGATGAACCCACCGATGGACTCGACCCGGTCGGCCGCTCGCAGATTCGCAAGTTGATCAACGATTTACGCGACCAAGGCAAGACGGTCTTTCTGAATAGCCATATCCTGCAAGAGGTCGAATTGGTTTGTGACCGCGTGGCTATTCTGGCTGGTGGAGCATTGCAAGGCATTGGCACTCCTCGAGAACTGACCCAGCAGTTCGGCGGTGCGTTCGATACCAAGGTGCGCATTGAACTAGCGGCTGCACCTGAGAAGATCGAGCAGCTCAAGCAGTTCGGCGGGCTAGAAATTCTGCCGCTCCCCGATGCCCATTGGCAACTGACCAGCGCGGCACACTCCCAGACCGACGTCGACCAACTGGTCGATCGTATTCGCGCCTTAGGCATCAGCCTGCTGCGACTCGATCGCACCAAACTCACCCTCGAAGAAGTCTTTTTGTCGGCCGTGCAAAAATCTTCGCAAGGCGATCAAGAAAACCCGTTTGCCGCTCACTCAGAAAATCAGCGATGAAGCCATACTTAGCGATACTTATCGATTCATTTTGGGAAGCGGTCGGTAACCGCGTTCTATGGGTGCTGCTCATTGGTTGGGCCTTAGTGCTCGCCGGCTTGGCTCCCTTTGGCTATGTCACCGAACGCAGTTTCAAACTCGCCAGTTATGACATCGATAACTTTGACAAGATCAAAGAGAGATTGCTCGACGGTGCCAAAGGGCAAGGCACCGAGGCGGTGCAAGCCGTTGCAGCCAAATTGAGTCCCGAGTTTTTGGAAAAACTAAAGCCGGTCCCAGAGTCAGGTGGCGATAATCGCGGACGCCGTGTGCGCTCTTCCGATATGGCCAAAGAGTTGAACGCGCTGATCGATGCCAAAGACCTGTATTCCGCCGAGTCCTTTCCTTCAGCTAAAAAACGACCGAAACTCAAGCCACTCATCGAACAAGGTGTTGATAAACTCAGCAGCTTTGAACGCGAGGAACTTAACCGCGAGTTGCTGCAGTTGGCTTTTCCAATGGAACTCACGAAACCGCGCAGCGAACAGCTTTGGATAGGTTACGCAGGATTCAAACTCGGCGAGCCGATCAACATTAGCCGCAAGCAGATCAAACAGTTCGTCGAGCCACTGCTATTGGGCTTTTTGATCAAGCTGGGATTAGGTGTCGTGGCGGTGTTTGTCGCTTTGATTGTGACTAGCCCTATTGTCCCCGAGACTTTCCGCTCCGGTTCGCTGCATCTTTTGCTCAGCAAGCCGATATCGCGCATTTGGCTGTATTTGTTCAAGCTGTTCGGAGGCTGCATTTTCGTCCTGTTCAACATCACCTTCGTGCTCATCGGACTGTACTTGATCGCTGGGATTCGCTTCGACATCTGGAATGAAGGTCTGCTGTATTGCATTCCACTGCTGCTGTTCGTGTTCATTATCTTTTATTCCGTCTCGGCCTTAGTCGGGCTTTTGTGGGGCAATGCGATTGTTTGCGTGGTGTCATGTATCATCTTCTGGTTGTTTTGTTTTGCGATTGGTGCGATCCACGATGGCATGCAACAGCACGTCGAACTGCTGCCGCAGATCACGCGGGTTGATAAGATCGATGGCAAATTGATGGTCGTAAATCAGCGAGGCGACTTCAGTCTGTGGAACAAGAAGTTCTCGGTCTGGCAGCCCGCAATCGACAGCGAGTTTGGTGGCCAAGCGCGTACCTTCGGACCGCTCTACGATGCCAAAAACAATCAGATTCTGGTAAAGACGTTTTTCCGAAATGGACCGTTTGCTGGCCTAACGGCCCGCTCACGAAAAATCTCCTTCATTCGGCTCGGCGATAATCCGGATAAAAATCTCAATCCTGATGAGAAAAGTAACAATCCTGAAAAAGACGAGTCCGAGAAAAAAGATGCGGTAAATGCACTCGCGTCGCAGGAAGCGGTTGCTTCAACGCCGGCGACCGAAGCGCAACCCGGTGAATCGGAGCCTGACAAAGAGGCGAACCAGGATCCCAAGTCGCTGTCCGAAGCACGCTCAACGTCGTACTGGATGGGTGAAACCGGCCCAGATATCCCTCAACAACTGATTGAGATGACGCAAGTTGGCGGCGAACTGATTACTGTTTGTCGCGGTGGCATCTTTAGACTCAACTGGGATAAAGTTGTCAGTAAGTCTGGCAGCGCTGGCATGATGAATATGTTTCGGAAGCTGGTACCAGGATCAGATCCTTTTGAGAACATTGCCCCAAAGGATTTTGTCATGAGCGATAACTCGTCCGCATCAGCAACCGCCGACGGCAATGGCTTGATCATTTACAACGCTGGCAACGTCGATGTCCTGAAGTACGTAAAGAACAAATTTGAAATAGTGGCCAGCACCAAGATTGAAGGCGAAGGGACCGAACCGGCTCTGGTGATCGCCAATGACAAATACTCAGTGGTGGCCAGAGATTCGTTGCCCCTGATTGTTTACGACGCTGAACTAAAACCGGTCCACGCCGAAGTTCCATTACCTAACAAGAACAACGTCCGTCAACTTGTTTGGATCCCCAGTACGAATCAAGCCGCGATCATTACGCATACTGGGAACTGGTTCAAGCTGGACTGCCCAAGCGGAAAAGTAGAGACCATTCCCAGCCCCTTCGCAGGACAACTGACCACCATGACCTGGGAATCGTCGACTCAAGTCATGCTAGGTGTAAAGCCCAACCGCGTCGTGGAGTTTGACCTTGCCAACAATAAAGTGATCAACACTTATTCGCCAACCATGTCCACTTTGGAGATGGTATACAACTGGGGAGTCAATCCGCTGTACCAAGTGAATCCCAAACCGAGTGCACTGGATAATGCGATGGGATACCTCTTGTCAGGCAATGAAACCCAAAGTCTGAACATCGTCACAAACGACATGAAGCAAGCCCAAGTTGAGATCGACGTTTGGCGTCCGATCTTCACTAACCTTGCCTTCGTAGGCGTGATGCTGCTGATCGGTTGTGTGTATGTGGCTCGCAAAGAATTTTAAAGGTCTTTGATATCTAGGTTCACCGCTGAAAAAGCGATCGCCGCAAGGACCGGTGTGGCGAATAGGATAAAGGCGTGAATCCCGTACAGCAGTCCAACAACATTTTCGATCGAACGCAACCAAGGTGACAAAGCTGCCAGTAGCAATGCACACAGCGTAGTTAACCCAAAGACTTGCTTCAGTGAAAAACGGGAATCCTTGGCGTACAGTGGCAAGATCGCCCTCGCGCCGAGTTTCAATGTTACAGTCATAAGCAATGATGCAAGCAGCGCGATCAAGAACGTGACAGTGCACCATAAGAAAGCGACTGGCGTCCAAAAGAAGATACCAGCGCCGACGCTGTATCGAACCCAACTCTGTTTACCCGTCTTTGGATAAACGCAATACGCCGCCAGGGCCGCACTACTGATGATGATCGCAAACGAACATGCGAGCACCACCAGATGTGCAAGGCTGAGCGGTTGTCGAATTGCAAGCCAACAGAGCGAGATCAGTAGGTTTATTGGCAGCAACACTCCGAGGATGAAATTATAAGCACGCGGCTGGAATCCCCAGTCGAAGGTACGTGCGTTCATCGGAGCTTCCTAAGGTCTAAGGTTTCTGGCCTTTAACTCAGCTGCACTTATTTCGGCGGATGCGATTGCAAAAGTCACAAACGCCATCACCGGCGTGGAAATTAATGTCAGCCAAAAGCAAGTGTAAGGAATGATCCATGCATTTTCAAACGCCTGAAGGATTGCAGCTGTGCCTGCGCACAGCACTGCGGCTAAGGTTGTCAGCCAGAAGATCTGCCTGATACTAAAGCGTGCGTTGCTCGGCCACAGGGGCACAATCGCTCTGGCCACCACAGCAATCAGACCGGCGATGATCACTGATGGGATCAGAGCAGTCATGCCAGATCCAAAGGCTACGCAAAACGCGAGTGGAAGCCAAATTACCGTTCCGAAGTTTAGCGTCGCTTGCACCCAGCGGCGATTTCCCAAGTCTGGTGAGAGACAACAAGCGGCCATGCCTAGGCTGCTCACCAGACACGACAAGGCCAGTACGCTAATCACACAGCGAAACAGAACTCCAGTCGAAGTAAAGGCGAAGTAACTTGCGCTCAAGAGTGACACTATGGGCAAGCAGACTCCCATCACGAAATAACGCATCCGCTGCTCTTTCGTCCAATTCAGTGGGCTCGGTAAGTTCTCAGTGATTTCCGTCGCTTGATGCATGGCAACTTGAGTAGCAAACAACTTTGGGCAGTAACTTACTCATGGTGATGCAGGGAGCTTAGGAAATCCTCAAGCACTTTCGAGTACTCGTCCGGTTCAGGATCGTTATGGTCGCCACCTTCGATGGTGAAAAATCTCTTGGTTCCAGGGGCGGCCTTAAAGAGCCTTTGTCCAATCGCGAAAGGGACGATGCGGTCGCGATCACCGTGACTTTGGAGTAGAGGACCAGCGTAGCGTTCAATTTTGTCGATCGAGCGATATTGATTTCGCATGAGCCAGCGAACCGGCAAGAACCAATAGATACTCGCTGCTGCATCGGGCAGAGAGGTGAAGGTGTTTTGCAGAATCAAGCCACGTGCGCCTGAATTGGCGGCGAGGTCCACGCACACGGCTCCTCCCAGCGAACGCCCCATCAGGATGACTTCCTCGGGCGCGATCGCGGCTCGCGCGGCCAGCCAATTGCGAGCGGCGACGCCATCTTGCAAAATCCCAACCTCGCTGGGCGAACCCTCACTGCGACCGTAGCCACGGTAATCAAAGACAAAGACCGACAGCCGATGCCGCCGCGATAAATCGGCAAGATAATCACCCAAGTAACCAACGCAATCTCCGTTACCATGACAGTAAAGCAAATGGCCTTGCGGATTTGAATGTTGCCAATACCAGCCATGCAACTGAGTGCCATCCGCAGACGCAAACTGTACGTCCTCGGCACCATAGTTTCGAGCGTTCCAATTGGGCTGAGCCAAGTCGTCGGCTGTGAACTTGGGAGCTGGGTAGACCAACGAGTTTTCAAGGAACATCAGCACAATGCACACCAATAGGTAACCGATGATGAGAACTTGGAGCGTGCGTTTTAGCTTTCGCATGTTTGCAGCGTTTCATGATTGGAAAACGCTCGGGACAATGGTCCCAAGCTACCAAGCCGTAGGATGGGACCATTTGTCCTGTCCGTTCCATTTTCCTGTTTTCTTATTCGTCCCAAGCTAGGGACCAACGATCCTAAAGATGGCGAACGACTTATTCTGCGTCTCGATGGGATACATCAGCTCCAAATTATAGAGACCGTTGACCTGAGTTCCGCGATCGACGAGCACCCAACGGAAACCGTACTGTTTCGATAGCTCGATGATTTTCTCCGATGTCCATTCGACTCGTTCATCCTTGGAATTGCGGGGCTGTCGGCAAAGCACTATCCGCTCGTACCACCTGCGGACGCTTTCATTATCTTGCGGAACGTCTTTCCAGCATACGACCTCCGCGCGACCAGCGTACCATTTGAATGTTTGCTGGTGCTCCGGAGTAAACCAAAGCGAATCCGATGGAGAGTTCTTGCTAGCCCAATCACAAACGGCTAGCCAATCGATGTAGCGGTCGGTGTCGAGCGTACGATTCATGGGCGCATTCATCAGGATATCGTCAGCCGGCGGATGGCGTCGCGCGAAGTTCATCGCTGTGTGCTGAACAACCAAGACTAGTAACAGTAGGCCGGCCGAGACTTGAGCAACAAATGCCAACTTAGTCTTGCCTCCAGACGGTGGCGCGACCGCGCCACGCGAATTGCTGATGCCCTGAAGGCTACCTGCGGTTAACTTCCAAAATGTAAGTGTCCAGGCTAATGGCACGGCAATGTCCGACCAGCGAAACCAATAGAGCCTCAAGAGCTGCGAAGCAAACACAGGGTTGGGCAACGAGAAGATGCGGTCGATAGCCAGCCCGATCGCCGAAAACAAAACTGAGATCCAGCCCAATGTCAGCAACCAAGCGACCGGATTTTGTCGGAGTTCTGCGCGACTTTTCTTGTGCAGCATGAAAGCAGCCAACACCGTGGCGGCAATCAACAGCCCGAGTGAAATACCACCCGCGATATGTCGATCTAGCGCGAACAGGGATGGACACTGATGGTGGGCAAGGCGTCTGTAGACATGAATCTGCGAGGCGACTAAGTTGCCAACTTGATTGGGACTGTTCAGGCCAAGTCCAGCGGGAATTACACCGGCTAGTCCCATACAAGTTGCCAGCCCCAGCCATGGAGCTTGCGCGCGGAAGCGTTGCCATAACCCAGGCAGGCACAACCAAGCGATTCCAAAACTGAGACCCGCCCAACCGCCGGCCAGTGGATGCCACGCGACGGCAAGTCCCAACCAGACCCACACACGAGCCCAACGGTCCCGAAACAACTCGGCTAGCGCGACTATAACGCAAGGATAAGCCAGCGATTTCCCTTCAAATCCGCCGATCGCCCACTCCCCGGCCCAGTTTCCGTAGTCGATCGCAAAGTACCAACTGGCCAGCCCGAGAGCCCCCAAAATCCAGTGAATTCCGATCGCGACACGCAGTTTTTGCCAAGCCCAAGCCAAGCAAAACCAACTTATTGCCCGCCCAATCCAGGCAACTGCGGGCAGGGGCAACCAAAGCGCCAGCCCGCCGGCCAGCCCGGCCGCCAATCCGTGCGCGTCATGCGACTCGAAAAACAAGTCTCCCGGACAGAAGTCGCGGTTGAAAAGGTGCTTGGCTTTGGGAAGGTAATGGGATTCGTTGACCCCCGGAACCTGCTCGGCCGCCAGCAACGCGAGGAGCGCGAAAAGGAGGAGAATTTCCCCAGGTGCCCCGAAGTTTTTCGGAGTTGCGGGACCCGGGAACGCGGCGGACGCTACCACTTTTGTCATGCGGGACCCCAGCCAAGCTGAATCAAGGGGAAGTTAGATTGCGTAGACTTTTGCGACTGGCCCGTCTGATTCACAAAAATTTAGTAAAAAATTCAGTTGCAGTCACTTGTTTTCTTGACTGTCACCACTTCGTACGTACAGTGGATGTAGGAAGCCTCAAGAGTATGAAGGCCTAGGTACCTCAGCCAACCCTGAGTCCCCAGCCACCTCTGATGCAGTTCTGCCGACCACTCCTCAGAAGACCAGAAGGTTCTGGCTCAGTAGGATACGGCTTAGGGCCAATTTACCAAAGGAAGGGTCCGATGTTAGTACTATCCCGCAAGAAAAATGAGAGCATCGTTATCAACAACGACATCACCATTGTCGTAGTTGAAATTCGTGGCGACAAGGTTCGCTTGGGCGTTGAAGCTCCTCGTGAAGTTCCTGTTCATCGCCGCGAAGTTTACGATGCGATTCAGCGCAGCCAAAGTGCGGACGACGCAACGAACACGCCTGCACCTCAAGATTAAAACACGTTTCTGACGATTTGGCAACGCGACTAATCTCACTTCCATAGGATTTGACGGAGCCCTTTGTTAGACACAGAGCCTGTATCAAATTTGTTCTGAAAAGAACGAGTTTGATATGGGCTCTTGGTGTTTGCACCGATCCTGCTTTTGTGGGTCGCTCCCGCCGGGTGCGACTGTCTATTGGCGGGTCGCTCCTGCCAGGTGCGACTGTGTTGTGGTGGGTCGCACCTGCCCGGTGCGACCTCTTCCCAGCCTTGGCAACCGCATGGTCGCACCTGGCAGGTGCGACCTACCCAGACACTAGAGATAGTCTTCCCAACCGCGAGTTTGCAACTGCTTGACGACTTCTCGCACTCTTTCTTCTTCATGCTTGGGCGCGACCAGTGTCGCGTTATCGGTATGCACCACGATCATGTCTTGCATACCGATGGTCACCAACAAATGGTTGGGATCACCATAAACAATCATTCGTTGTGATTGGATGGGAAGATACTTGCCGCGTATGCAATTGCCTTGTTCATCAGGCTCCGTTAGTCGGCCGATCGATTGCCAACTACCAACATCATCCCAGCGGAAAGTCGCTTCAATCACGGCGACGTCGCTGTATCGCTCCATGACCGCATAATCGATCGAACGTCCATCGATAGCGGTGAATTCTCGCTGCAAAGTTGCAGGAAAACTGGGAGAGCCCATCGACTTGGCAATTGCGTCGATGTGCTTCATCAGTTCAGGTTCGAAGGTGCGGAGTGCATTGAGAATGGTGCTGGCGCGCCACATGAAAATGCCGCTGTTCCAATAGTAGGTCCCAGCTTGCAAATATTGCTCGGCAATTTGGCGATTGGGTTTCTCGCGGAAAGATTCAACGCGATAAGCTCCCGCCACTTTTGAGCTCGAAAGGGCTTCACCGCGCTGCACGTAGCCAAACGACTCTGCGGGATAGTTCGGACGAATGCCAAATGTCACGATTCGGTCCGGCGCTTGCTCGATCAAACGCACGCCAGCGGACATGCAGTCTTGGAATTGTTGGTCGCTGCTAATCACATGGTCAGCCGGCAGAACAAGCATCACCGCATCCGGATCAGCATGCACAATCAACGACGCCGCCAAACTGATACAGGCTGCCGTATCGCGCTTCATAGGCTCGCCCACGATTTGTTCGGGGGGGATCAATGGCAACTGAGTCCGTACGGCATCAACCAAATGTTGATTGGTCATTACCAATGTATGCTCTGGCGATACCAAGCCTTGCAAGCGTTCAAAAGTCGCTTGCAGCATTGTGTTGTTTCCGACTAAGTGCAGCAACTGTTTGGGAAAACCATTTCGGCTTGCTGGCCAAAACCGCGTCCCAGATCCGCCTGCCATGATGACTGCATGCAACACGTAAGTTACTCCACGGATTTACAACGGTGAATTTGAAAGCTTCAAACGTTCGAACTGATATTATCATCCAACATAAGCGATTGCCTGAGATCCCTTATGTCGCGTCATTGTAGAACATTTCTCTCAAATGTTCATGGGCTTGCAATAGGGTTGCTCGCTCTTGAGCATCGAGAATGGATGAGATAATTATCTGAGTACTAGCATCGGCATTGTAGAATCCGATGATAAACCAAGCCACACAACAACGGGTGCAACGCTGCAGCTCAAAGAGGCTTAAACGCTAGGCCGCAAGCTAACTGAGGCGTGATCCTGACCTTACCCGTGGACGCTAAGGAAGACACGTGACCTTAAGGGGCTTCCTCAACGAAAAAATGTGTCCGCAGAGATTTTGCACTCATTCCCAACTTTTTTCCGTACCTCTGCGGCATCAAGTGCCCAAGCAGGATGAATCTCCACCTTCACTTCAGGCATAATTGTCGCACCTGCAGATTCTAGCCAACTACGGTGCAGGCCGCAGAGTGCAGCTTTCGATTGCTCCGGCGTATCCACGGCAGCTCCGTCTGCATTTTTCACGGGAGCGAAAACTTCAGCCGCATTGCCCTCAACGACGATTGCACGATCAGCCAAAGGAAGTAGATCAAACACAAAGCGTTCGAACTTAGTCGCATTGGGCTTTTCGGGCTGCACCAGTTCCCAAGCCTCGTTCAAGTGCGGAACCGCTTTATGAGCGCGATGAAACGCCAGCGATTCGGTGTCGTCGACAACCGCTTGCAGGAACTTTCGCTCAAACAGATGAACGGCGATATTTCCTGCCCACAGTTTCAAAGAACCATCGTTCAGCGTTTGTTCGGCAGCGGAGTCGGGTAAATCGCTGTACTCGATGATCTGCACTTTTCCATCGAGTCCAACCACGTTCCCCACTTTTTCCTTGGCAAAACGCTTCCGAACCACTTGAGTGGTCACCTGACTGTCCGAGAGAACGTGATAGCCGATCAACGCCGGGTCGCACAGTTGTACCAAGGGGTTGTCGACCTGGGCGTAGAAGAAATGCTCGACTCCACGCCCCGCTGCATCCGCCAAACAACCACTCTTGCTCAACGCGCTCACCAAGCCGCCATGACCATCTGGACTGAGTGCCAGGCTGCTGCGAGTCTCCAAGAGCAACTTGCCAGAGCCCGCATCAACCGCTGGCATCGTGCCTTGGCAGAATATCACCAATTGGTCCTCGGCCAACCCACAGCGCTGATTGTCCGCGAAGTACTGGCGAGTCTCAGCATCTGTTGCTGGGCTGGTCATGATGTACATCGGAATCGAAACTCCGTAGCGTTTCATAACAGCCAACAACCGATCGGCGAGCATCTGAAAAAGGGTCCGGCCACTAAGTGGCCCAATCGGGAACATTCCCTTGGGGTGCTCAAAGCCCAGGCGGGTCCCCTGACCACCAGCGACGATGATGGTTGCTAGTTTCCCGTCTCGGATCGCTTTTTCGCCAGCGGCTTGGGCGTCGTCGAGCGAGAGCTTAGGCTGAGGATCATTCAGGCGAAAAGCCGGCGGAGGCTCAGCTCGCGCTGCCAACTCCGCCCAGTTCGGGCCCGATTCCTCGCCAGCCACCAACCGCTGCAATTGTGAAAAATCGATCGTTGCCAGCTGTGCTTCAAGCAACGCGCGCTCGTCGCGCTCCAGTTTGGCCATGTGGCGAAGTAGGTGATCTTGACCAAACTTCTTGAGAGTGACTTCAAGGCTCATCGGAGGCTCCTAAGTTGGCTTTGCTTGTTGAGTCACGCTGCAGCTACGCACAGTTTGCGATCAATCGTCGACATAGGTCTCAACAAACTTCGCCAGCCGATGGAAGTCACTTCCGATTTCGATGTAGCGAACTTTGGTAACGAGCGTTTGGGGATCAACCAGATCTTCAAATGGAACAAAGCTCAGATCCAATTGTCCTCCCACCGAAACCATCACCCCATTCATCCCCTTTTCAACCAGAGCCCGATAGGCGCCGACGCCAATTTGCGAACCAAGCATGACGTCAAACGCATGCGGAATCGCACAACGTGACTCATAGCCCAGTTGCAATCCAGTCACCTTGCGAGATTTGCCGGTCGCCACTTTGTACGCATCAGCAATAATCTTGGCCATCATCTTGCTAAGGTTGACGTTGGCAATCGAGATGTGGCCGTGGTCGTCGCGGGGAATGCCTTCCAGGTATTTGTAAGGCAGATACTCGGCCATGCCTTCAGCAATCACCAACACACCATAGGGCCGCTTTTGCTTCTCGCGCGCGATCATCAATTTGACAATCCGCTCAACGATCTTATCGACGTTCATGATTGGGCGCGTGATCGTCTTGCCACTTGCATCGGTCACGGTCTCTTGACTGCGGTAAGGACCAACAATGTCCTCGACGCTCAGCACCATACAGGCTTCACCAGCAATCGCCGCCCCGTAAGCTAACCATCCCGCTGACCGTCCCATCGCTTCGCACAAGAAGTAGGCTTGGCCAGCCGACGCGTCGTAGTTCAAATTCCGCATTTCGGTTGCGAGAAATTCCGCAGCCGTGAAGTATCCAAACGTAAAGTCGATGCCCATGTAGTCATTGTCAATGGTCTTGGGCAAGTGAATAACAGGGAACTTCTTCGAACCCGCTGGTAGAGTATCCTGAAACAACTTCATCTTGTTGGCGGTCTTCAGCGTGTCGTCACCGCCGATCGAAATCAACGCATCGACGCCGATCGAACATAGGGCATCATAGACTCGCTTCAGTGGAGCGCTGCGTTCGGGGTCGAGCAAATGCTCTGGTGCCGAAACATTCTTTCCAGGATTCGTTCGAGCCGTTCCGATCATGATGCCTTGCGAAGTACGGCGATGCGATAGATCCTGGTGCTCGATATTGATGTAGTGCTCGCCTTCAACCAGTGGCGAAGCGGGGTTGAAGTCGATCAAGTTGGAATAACCATGCTTGATACCGACGACTTCGATGCCATCGTTCAGGAACGCAAATGCAGCCGTACCGATAACTGCGTTAGCTGCTGGTGCTGGACCGCCAGCGAATAGCATGGCAACTTTTTTGATGGGCGAATTGGGCATGTGTGTACTCGTGGATAGGATTTGTGGATGATATCGAAATGTTCGGGTGCAACTGGTTCGTTTAACCGGTAGCCAACGGCGACGAGCACCTGCCACTTATTCAAACTTCGTGGCAACTTGACAATCTAATTTCGAGATCGATTCGAAATCGACGTTACGCTTTCAGCAGCTCGCGTTCAACCCACTTTGTATCGGCTTGTCCAGCCACGAAGGTTGGCTCACGAAGCACCTTCATTTGGAAAGCAGCCGTGGTTGCGATGCCTTGAACTTGCAATTCTTCCAAGCATCGCAACATGCAGGCGATCGATTCTTCGCGAGTCTCTTTGTGGACAATCAGCTTGCCGATCATTGAATCGTAATAAGGCGGAACGGAGTACCCGGCTTGAGCGTGCGAATCGAAACGGACACCAAAGCCCCCCGGAATGAACAAGCTCTTGATCAATCCCGGGCAAGGTTGGAAGTTCTTGGCCGGATCTTCAGCGTTGATTCGGCATTCCATGGCCGATCCCCGCAGCTTGATATCTGATTGCTTGAACGGCAACGTTTCACCAGCAGCCACGCGGATTTGGGTCTTGATCAAGTCGATTCCGGTTACCATTTCCGTGACCGGATGTTCAACTTGGATACGCGCGTTGACTTCAATGAAATAGAAGTTGTTCTGCTGATCGACAATGAACTCAACCGTGCCCGCGTTTTGATAACCGACTTCGATAATCAAACGCTTCGCCGCCTCGCAGATCTCTTCGCGCGTCTTTTGCGGCAAGAATGGCGAGGGGCTTTCCTCGATCAGTTTCTGATGGCGACGTTGAACCGAACAATCACGTTCGTACAGATGGCAAGCGTTGCCATGCAAGTCCGCAATCATTTGGACTTCGACGTGACGCGGGCGATCGATAAAGCGTTCAAGATAGACACCCGCATTACCAAACGCAGCTTGAGCTTCGGTTTGTGCCTGCTGGAGTGCGACGCGCAACGTTTGTTCATTGGTCGCGACGCGCATCCCTTTTCCACCACCACCGGCGGTCGCCTTGATCAGTACCGGGTAGCCGATTTCCTTAGCGGAACGGACTGCATGCTCTTCATCCGTAATCAAACCATCGCTGCCAGGCACGACTGGCACTTTCGCAGCCATGGCGACAGAACGGGCGCTGTTCTTGTCCCCCAGTTTTTCCATCGCTTCGGGTGTGGGGCCGATAAAGTCGAATTCGCTACTGCGAACCACTTCATTAAAGTGCGAGTTCTCGGCCAGAAAACCGTAGCCTGGATGGATCGCTTCTGCGCCAGAAATCTCTGCGGCACTGATAATGCGGTCGATGCGCAGGTAACTGTCGATGGATTTGGCGGGCCCGATGCAGATCGCTTGATCCGCATAACGAACGTGAGCCGAGTCGCGGTCGGCTTGGCTGTAAACAGCGACGGTGGAAATACCCATTTCTTTGCAAGCTCTAATGACTCGCAGGGCAATTTCACCACGATTGGCAATAAGTATTCGGTTGTACATGCTCGGGAAGATTAACCTCGCGTGTCCACCTTGAATAGGGGACGCTCAAAGTCAACGGCCTCTTCGTTTTTCACTAGAATTTCGACGATCTTGCCGCTGACTTCGGCTGGAATATCGTTGAAGACCTTCATCGCTTCGATAATGCAGACCACGGTGTCGGCACTGATCGCAGACCCAACTTTGACAAAGTCGTCAGACTTGGGATTGGGTCGAGCATAAAAAGTGCCGACCATGGGCGACTTGATGATCTTAATGTGCGGGCCATCAGCCACTGGTCCAGCGGGTGCAGCTGCGGCCGCGACAGGAGCGGGCGCCGGGGCTGCAGCCATGATTGCGGGGGCTGCCGAGACGACTTGTTTCGCACCTCGAACCAAGCGAATCTGCTGCTCATCCTGCTTCAGGTCGACTTCGCTCAGATCGTATTCCTTCATGAGGTCGATGAGACTACGAATCCGCTCGACACTGAACACGTCTTCTTTGTGGGTGTTGCCTTTGGACATCTTTTTCCTGTAGTTTGACAATTGCAAAGACGCTTGGAGTCGCCCGGTTAGGGACATCTACCCAAGGAGTTCTACCGTATTTTCTTCAATTGAACGGGGAAGACTACTAAGAAGCTCGTGCCCATCGCGAGTAATCAGCACATCGTCCTCAATACGGACGCCGCCCCATCCGGGAAAGTATACCCCAGGCTCTACCGTTACTACCATGCCGGGTTCAAGCGGTCGATCGTGATTTTTCCCCAACCGCGGGGCCTCATGGATGTCCAATCCAATACCATGGCCCAGGCCATGATTAAAGTTCTTGCCCATCCCAGCCGCCTCAGTCACAGCCCGCGCGACACGGTCAACTTCACTAACCATCACCCCTGGCTTCATGGCTGCGATGGCCGCCTGCTGGGCTTCCAAAACGGTGTTGTAGACCTTCGCGAATTTCGGCGGGACCTTGCCAGTGATCAAGACACGCGTCAAGTCACTGCGATAGAGGTTCGCAATCGCTCCCCAGTCGATCAGCACAAACGGTGCTGAATCAATCCTGCTGCTACCCGGCCTCGCATGCGGCAATGCGGCTCGCGGCCCTACAGCTACAATCGGCTTGAAGCTGCAACCCGAGCCCCCGATACATCGGACTTGCCGGTCGATCTCGTTGGCTACAACCAACTCTGTTTGGTCGCCACGCAACTGTGCCCGTACGCTGGTAAAGACTCGCTCAGCCATCTTCACAGCCAACCGTAACGTCTCGATTTCGGTCTTGTCCTTAATCGCTCGCAAGGACTCAATCAAACCGCCGCTCAGTCCGATCGAAACCGCTGGCAAAGCGGACTTCAGCATCTCAAAAGCCCCGGCAGTCATCGTGTCGCCTTCAATCAACAGCGAACTCAGCTTGGCTTTCTTGATCTCACTGACCGTAACATCCGCAGTCAACTCGCCCGGTTGCCGAATGTGAGCCTTTAGTCCGGGGCACTCTTCCGCAATCTGCTCTTCGTAACGCGGATCACTAATCATCCAGCAATCATCGCGAGTCACCAGCAGATAACTGTCGTCGCCCGTAAAGCCCGTCAAGTAAGTCACATTGTTGAAATTCGTTACCAACAAAGCTTGAGCCGATTCGTTAGCAATCAGCCGAGTGAGTTGCTTACGGCGTTTTGCAAAATCGGACATTACCTACCGCGCCTCGTTAAATTTTGAGTTGTTTCCAGGAAAACCGGAATTCCAGGAAAGACATCAGGGCGGGCAAGATAATAACACGCGACACAAAGTTCGTGAATAGTAAGGGGAGATAATTGACGCCGATGGATTGACCTTACGGCTTCTTAGTTCGCTGCTGTGACGGGTGGCTGTCAAACAAACTCCGCAACCAACCGATTAACGCGAAGAACGCGCCACCCCCTAAGACGATCGCACCAGCCCACGCACCTATCTTGGGTCTCGCCAGCCACAGGACGAGCACGACCAAAAGCGCGGCGAGCATAGTACCGCGCAAGCGATGCCAACCCAAGCGTTCCAATTGAGGCGCGGCCAGCCAAGCGACCCCCAACACAACGCCGACCTTGATCATCGTTCCAGAAAAGTAAATGTCACTGTTCTCTTCGAACGACGAACTGTGATTAAAGCCAGCCAGAATCAACCCACCACCCAGCAGAGTCGCAGCAGACGCCCCAAGCACAAATCTCTGCCATTTGCTTTCTGCACTCGAGATCAGTTTACGATTTTCCGTTGGCTTTGGACTCATAGCCGCCCAAGCCCTTCTAACCAGCGCGTTATCGGTTCCATGGGCATCAGGTCCCATTTTCCGGAGGCAAATTCAACCATCGGAACAATCTGAGCCCAGAAGCCGTTTTCGTCCAACTTGGCAACCGCCGCTTCTAGAGCTTCCGGCTTGCCAACGAACAAAAATTGCAGCGACTCAAGCGGAGCATTCTCTGCTCGCAAAGCCAAAGATTCTAACTCCGTGCCGATAATCAGTGCGCCAGCGACTCGCTTGCGATCACTGCCCGCAGCAATGATCCCCAAACGTCCCCCAACTCCAATTCCGCCGAATACGATCCGGGATGAATCGAGCTTATAAGCATTTTCCAAGCGGCCGAGCGCTCGGCCCGCCAACTCGGCTTCTTCTCGAGCCCAGTTGTTCGGATTGGAAGAAGGGATGATTGCAACGATCCAGCCTTGGTCACGCGCGAACGCCGTGAAGGTCGACTGCACTTTGGCACGGTCAACCTCGCCCGGCTCAGGGTAAAGTACCAGCAGGCCAAGTTCTCGCTTGGCTGCCAAAGGCGGAACCAAGGCAAACGCTTTATTCGGAAAATCGCCGAGCGTCAGATCAACTAATTCGCATACCATGCTGTCATCAATTCCAGCTTCAGCTGGCGGCAGTTCGGTTGGTATATCTTTCGGCCAGAGCGCTGCAGTCAATTGAATTTCACGTCGCTTCGTTTCTTTTTCGACAACCAAACGCAAGGGATTGTCGATTTCGGCGACAGCGATCAACCGTTTGAAGTCAGTAAGGTTGGTCACTTTCACGCCATTGCATTCAACGATCCTGTCACCCACTGTCAAGCCAGCTTTGGCGGCTGGAGAATCGACTTCAACACGGCTGATTTCAATCTCACCCGATTCCAATTTCTTGACGCGAACACCCACATATCGCTGACGATAAGTCGGAATTTCCTCTGCCAATTCACATTCGAGATCGATACGCTGGCCGTCACGGTCTACGGCAAACTTCAGTGTCTGGCCTGCGTCCGTTGGACCAAGAGCATGCCGTAAGTGAGCTAGCATGCGGACAGGTTTTCCCGAAGCCTCGATTAGCACATCACCCGCTTTGACACCCGCCTTCGAAGCCGGCGAACCGGGGGCGGTGCCAGCAACTTTAACTGGTCCCACAAACTCATTTTGATCGGAAGCGACAACGCCAAGTTTGCCTCCGCGAATGTTCTCGCCGGCTTGCATGCGCTTTAATCGATCGAGAATGTCTTGCATCGGAATAGCGAAACCGATTCCCGAGTCATACAGTTCGGATGAATCCCCTTCGAGAAACGCACCGGGAGATACGGGAGCCAAAATTCCGATCACTCTACCTTGCAGATCAACCAACGGTCCGCCGTAATTGACGGGCGAGATCTTAGCATCGCATTGAATGGCTTTGTCGTACGCGCGACCGAGTGCGCTGATAATCCCTACCGATTGTGAAACCGATTTGTTGTCAAACGTCTTGCCCAGCGCGATCGCCCATTGGCCAACGGTTACTTCAGAAGTCGGGCAGACACCCGGTACTGGCAAATCGTTAACCTCATCGATTTTCAGTAAAACCAACTCGCGGCTGAAGTCTCGTGCGACGATTCTTGCCGCCGCTCGCTTACCGCCAGGCATGCTAACCAGAATGGAGGCGGGTTGGGCCCGAAAGCTAAATAAACTCGAAATGATCCAACCATCGCTGCTAATGATCGTGCCGGTGGTTGGCCCTTCGGCGATCAATTCTTGCCCCACGCGCTCTAGTCCGCCAAAAGTTTCAATCTGGACCACGCAGTCGGCAACTGACTGAACCGCAGCCCGAAATGCAATCTGCTCCTTCTCCAGCAATTCTTCGGTGTTCGCAGGAGTTTGGTCGGCTGGTGCTGGGTTAGTTTGCGTCTGAGCAGTCGCATCGTTGTTGGACGGTTGCTGTGCCTGAAGTTGTGGCTGAATTGGGCTAGCGCAAAGCAGAGCCCCAGAAACGAGTAGCATCGATCTGATTCGAGCGACGATTTTGCGGCTCACAAGTTACTCTTTTCTAAGTTTTCCAGGACAAACTGACGTATGTTTCGGCGGACTGTTAGTACTTTGTTCAGATTAGATTTTGGGTTTGGTCGTAGCCTCCGCTGCCAAGCGGTGGTTAGGCAAACGCCTGGTGTCCACCGTTTGGCAACGGTGGCTACACCAGGAGATGCCAACCACAGTGAATCCCAAAATCTAAGTTGGACAAAGCATTAGTGGAGCGTCAAGCTTTAATTTTAGGATTAGCCGCAGTGCGCTAGCACCGGTTTCCGTGGCGAAAACCGAACGCTAGCGCGTTCGGCGCTGATATTACAAACCCCAAAACTAAAGTTGGTTCAAGCACTTGTGCCCCGTCCAGATTAGATTTTGGGGTGGCACGCTTTGCGGCTCTGCGAAGGGCGTGTCGAATTACACTAGAGCCACGCCCTTCGAAGACTCTGGGCGTGCCACCCTAATCATACCAAACCCGATTACCCTAAGACTAAAACCTGACGCTCCACCACTGCATTATATCTCAAGTTGCCCGACGAGTCTTCGCGGGTATCTTCGCCAGAAGCAGATGGTCCAACTCGCCGGTTTGCTGAAACATGAACACGGCGCTAAAATGGGCATTCTTGCTGATCGAAAAAACACGATCGAAAAACAAATAGTGGCGTTCGGCGAGGCGTGTCCTGAACGGACTCGATTGCTCGATCGGACTAACTGAAGATAATTGCATGAAACGCGTTGTATTGGCGATGAGTGGCGGAGTCGATAGCTCAGCCGCTGCGCATCTGTTGCTCGAAGCTGGATATGACGTTGTGGGCGTGTTCATGCGTCACGGCGAAGAATCGGCGGAAAGTTGCAAAATGCCGAACGGTTCTCCCAACCCTCTGCTGCCAATTTTGCAGGGCCGAACCGACCACAAGCAGGGGTGTTGTAGTGCGTCGGATGCTTTGGATGCGCGTCGCGTTGCCGATCGATTGAACATCCCATTTTACGCACTCGACCTACAAGCCGACTTCAGTCGCATTGTGGACTACTTCGTCGACGAGTACACGCACGGGCGAACACCGAATCCCTGCGTGCAATGCAATAACTGGATCAAGTTCGGTCGACTGTTCGACTATGCCGATAGCGTTGACGCGGAATTTGTCGCAACGGGACACTACGCACAATTGCTCGACGCGGCCGATGGACCAGCCCTCGTTCGCGGCGTGGACCCCAATAAGGATCAGTCGTATGCGCTCGCCGGAATCGATCGCCGCTATTTAAATCGCATGCTGCTGCCAGTGGGCAAGTTTCACAAGCCCGAGATTCGGCGACTTGCTGGTGAAGCCGGATTGAAGGTTGCTGACAAACGCGATAGCCAAGAGATTTGTTTTGTGACTAGCGGAAAACACGCTCAATTTGTTCGCGCACGATCTTCTGCAAACACCGCTGGCGACATTGTAACTGTTGATGGTCGCAAAGTTGGATCACACACCGGCATTGAAGCCTTTACGATTGGGCAACGCAAAGGCATCGGAGTTGCGATGAAGGAACCCTATTTTGTGGTTCGTATCGACTCTTCAACCAACGCTGTAGTGATCGGTACTAAATCAGAGCTGGCACAAGGCGCGTTGGTTGCCCATGAGGTCAATTGGCTCGTCGATCCTCCGGCTGAGCCATTCGACGGTTTTGCGCAGATTCGCTACAACAGCGATGCGGTGCCTGCGCGGATCACACCCAATGGAGATCGCGCATTCAGCGTCGTGTTTGAGACACCCACGCATGGAGTTGCACCTGGGCAATTGTGTGTTGTCTATGCTGAAGATCGAGTGCTGGGTGGCGGCTGGATTCAGTAAAAAACGTATCTGTAGCACAGTGCCGTAACTGACGGTGATTCAACAGTTGCTTCGACCAAGTTGCCTTGGTCATTTATCGCCAATGCTATGATTGCTCACAAGAAATCTCGCTTGGGGGTTTTTCCATATTGGCCAGTGCTTAGTGATCTGTTACTCTACCGCCTATGTCAGCGGCAGTTGGTTGTGGTTCGAGCACGGATGGCTCGGGATCTCAGCTGGCCTAGTTGTTACATTGAGGAATCAGCGTAACCGCGAGGTTGCCCGACTTCTTTCCAGTTTTTGTTCGCAGCAACGATTGGCAAGAAAACGAAAACCGGTTGATATGCGAAACAAGATGTTTCTCGATCAGCCAAAACTTACACGTGTTAGTGCGGAGGGAGCCCTAAATGCCCGCGGCGGAAACCAGTAAATCCTGTGTGCATATTCGCTGGATGATTCGCAGAGATATGCCAGCTGTACTAGCCATCGAAGAAGCGAGCTTCGAGTTCCCTTGGTGCGAAGAAGAATTCATTCGCTGCTTGCGTCAGCGCAACTGCATCGGCATGGTGGCTGAAGTCGATGACAAAGTTGTCGGTTTCATGATCTATGAACTGCACAAGAACCGCTTGCATTTGCTCAACTTTTCCGTCGATCCGGGGTCGCGTCGATGCGGAATCGGTTCGGCGATGATGGAAAAACTGGCTGGTAAACTGTCGATCGAGCGTCGCAACCGCATCATGCTGGAAGTTCGCGAAACCAATCTCGAAGCCCAATTGTTCTTCAAGACTTTTGGATTTAAGGCCATCTCGGTATTGCGTGATTTCTACGAAGATACAGTTGAAGATGCGTACTTGATGCAGTATCGTTACCGACCATCGGCAGAAGAACTTGAGATGGACGAAGAAAGTGCTCGCCGTTTGGCCAGCTAACTTAGCGTTCCGTTCAGTCAACTCATCCAAATCACTCAACACCTTCACAGCCACGCTGTGCGGGTGTTTTTACTTTGATAGACACCATGTCAAACGCCTCATCGAAACCTGAAAAAGAAATTCTGCTGACTGCCTCGCGATTTACCGTCGAGCGAGTGACGCAGCAGTTGAGTGATGGTTCGACGATGTCGCGAGAAGTGATCAAACATCCAGGTGCTGTGGTGATTGTCCCTGTCCTGGATGATGGACGGATCTGCTTGATTCGAAACTATCGAATTTCGATCGACCAAGAGCTGCTTGAATTGCCCGCGGGAACACTTGAACCACCTGAGCCGCCGCTCGAGACCGCGCGACGCGAACTGATCGAAGAAACTGGATATCGGTGCAAGGACTTGGTGCCACTGTGCGAGTTCTACATGTCGCCAGGCATACTCGATGAACACATGTACTGCTACCTGGCAACTGGATTGACGCTGGGCGATCCTGCCCGTGAACGCGGTGAACAGATATCGAACTACCCCGTCACGATCGCTGAGCTGGCTAAACTCTTGCGAACAGGCCAAATCATCGACTCGAAATCGCTCTCCGCGTTGCTCTATTACGCAATGCGCGGCACCGACAAAGATTTTCACTTGCAGTTGCCCTAACAGGCGGCTGAAATGCGGAACGGTTAGTGACCCGACGCGTCAGCGAGGGAACGAGTTACGGGGTGGGCATGACGGAACAGGAAGTTCCCTCGTTCAAGCGCCACTGCAGTACCCTCGAAATGCTTGAAGGCTTGTCGATCATTAGGTAGCGGAAGCCCTCAAGGCTTTCGAGAGCCACCGCAATACTCACGAAATGCTTGACGCATTCCGCTACCTGGAATTCGAAATCCTTGACGCATTCCACTACCCCAAAATCTAATCTGGACAATGCACATGGTTAGGATTTGGTAAGTTAAGATGACGTAGCGTCGTTTTCTCCACTGCCAGGTGATCGTCTTGAGCCAAACTCACCTCCAAATTGCACAGCTTGTCGCAAACACAGCGGCCGAAGGCCCCGGACGACGCATGGCGATCTGGTTTCAAGGTTGCCCACTTCGCTGTCCCGGTTGCTGCAATCCTGAGATGCTCAGCTTTGAGGGCGGCGTCTCCATGACGGTGGCTGAAATCATGGCCAAAGTCGATTCGAGTATCGAAGGCATTACGTTGCTCGGTGGCGAACCATTCGCGCATGCGGCAGGCGCCGCTGATCTTGCTGAAGCATCGAAGCAGCACAAGTTATCCGTGATGATCTTCAGCGGCTTTACGCTGGAAGAACTGCGCGAGAAACGAGATGCGCAAGTTGATCGATTGTTGTCATTAACTGATATTCTGGTCGACGGACCGTACCTCCGCGACCAACCAGAGACGCAGCGGCGTTGGATTGGTTCTCGCAATCAGCGCATTCATTTTCTTAGTTCTGGCTACTCGCCTGATGATGAGTGTTGGCGTCAGCCCAATACATTGGAATTGCGTCTTGAGGCAAATGTTCTGAGCGTAAATGGCTTTCCCTCTTCAGCAACTAAGGAATTCTGGCGGCGGCCCAACCCAGCTCGAAAAGAACTAAGTTCCCTAGCTCCCGCTAACCCAAAGATCAGCGTTGCCCTTTACGGATCAACGATCGCCGAACGCCGCCGTGCGATCTCCGAGTGCCAGCAGGAGTCGTGCTCGGAATCGGACATCATACTTATCCGCGAAGCGAGTCGGTCGCCACAGTTCGAAACGCGACGTCGTGCCGCAGAACTGATGGCTATGCTCGAATCGACATCTAGCCTCGTTGATTTACTGGAAACGGCTGCCAAGGATCCAATGTGGACCGTGAGAGAAACGCTCTTCGTCGCGTTCGCCGCTTCGATGCCCAATCGCACGCGGTTTTCTGAGCTAATTCTAGAGTTGGCCGAAGGTCGCCTGCTGGCGGACGGCAACGAATTGGTGCGCGCTTCCACATTGAGAATCATCCAATTGTGGCCAGAAATTGAGAAACGGCAGCAGATTCTCGCGAGGCTTCTGCAGGTTGCTTTGACGGGAAGTGTAACGCAACGTCTGCGGGCAATTCGTTCGACATGCGACATGGTTGCCGCTGACCCGCAACGAAACAATACTCCCTATGCCAGACAGTTAACAGAGTTGTTGAAAATCTGCGCTCAGGACTCGCATCGCAAAATTCGCAGAGCCGCAGTGCTTGGTCTGATGCACTTTACGGATGAACCACTCGATGCAGTGCCATGGCTGTTGGTCCGTCGCTTTGATGCAGAACCTGGGGTTGCGGCCGCAGCCAACGAATCTCTTGCAGCTCTCATGAGTCGCATCAAGACAGAAGCGGTGGCTCAACAGGCGGACCTACCGCGTGGATACTTGCAAATTCTTTTGGCCTTAGTCAATGAGTCCTCTCTAGCGACCACCCCTGAGGAGCAGCTTTTGGAAACAGCTAGGCAAGTAACTGGGCCCGATCATACCGACATCGAATCGCAACTTCTGGCGACTGTTGCCCGCCGCCAGCGTTGGTTGGCGAACTCGCTCGGACTCAATCCACCAGACGTCACGCCTATGCCTGCCACTGACGCGCTCGCCAAACACCTCGAATTTGCAAACGAGGGTACAAGTTCGCACAGAAAACGAGAGGCCATTTGGTTTCTTGGAAAGCTGTTACAAATTCTGGTTGATCGAGTCAAGCCTCGCTGCTGAATGCCTCGGGTTAGTTTCGGACTGCGTTGCGTTCATGCATGCTTCACTAGCTGCCCCAGATTCTTGTATGCTAGACATTCAAGAGTGCTCGCTAGCGACTTCAAACTTGTGCAAGGTAAGTGGCGCGGTGAGCTATATTTCACAGTCTTTAGTGCAGTGGATTTTTCATGACAATTGCAACATAGAGTAGTTAGGAAGCCAGCAGTAGAATTCCCTGCTCTTTTGAGATCTTTCCGCCTCTGATTGGAAGAGCCTGCAGCAACGTAATGATTCCAAAAACGTTTGCGATTTTATCGGTTGCCACGGCATTTCGATTGGCTTGGCCAATTCCGATATGGGTGATGCGTCGCGAGTTTTCCAACTTCCCCCTAAGCGCACTGGCGACAACCAGCCCCATGGCTGCGCAGCTTCGTCACCGCCGTACTGTCGCGTCACTTACCTCATGCGTTGCTTACTGCCATTGCCAATGTGTAGCTTGACACTGCGGCACCAAATGGATGAATGCGGATGAAGTAGACGCCAATACCCAAATTGGCCACATTAATACTCTCGCTCGCACTCCCGCCGTTGCGACTGAAGAAGAGTAGATTGCCGAATTGATCCAGTACTTCGATATCGAGGTCGGCAGACAAACCACTGAGGGTCATCGCTAGGTTGCGAGGCGAATCAAGCTGGAATCGATAATAGTCCTGTGGATCGCTGGTGCCACCGACCGAGCCATTACGGGTCAACGAGGTGAGTGGAACAGGTAGAACCGTTGCAGTTGAGAGCAGATCGTCGGCGTTCTCAGCATTCGCGTTGTTGCGAGCTTCGAAAACGTAGTTCGAGGAACCAGCGAAGGCAAAGATCCTCACAAAAATGCTGCCGGAGCCGGGCGGCACATTGATGTTGATCGCTTCGGCTGCGTTACTGCTGTTTGTGCTTTGCGCCAGCAAGCGACCAAACTGATCGAGAACCTGTACATCTACATCGCTGGTCAGCCCGCTGACACTGATGGAGATATCATTGCCGCCAGCAAAAATGTAATAGTCTTGAAGGTCAGTCCCTAAAGCCACGCTGCCAGTGCGACGCACACTACCCTGACTGGAAAGTAGTCCTAAGGATGTTGCATTGCTCAGCAGATCATCGCTGGTCGTGTTGGTGCTAATCGTCAAGTCATAGTTGGATGTTAATTGCGATCCGAAGGCAAACACTCGCAGATAATAGGTACCCACAGCCAGCGTTGAGGTCAGCATATTTTCGATACTGTTGCCGCTGGCCGTAGCCGCTTGAATTACGCGACCGGCGGCATCTAACAACTGGATGTCCGCGTCCTGCGAAAGACGGCTCAGGTTGATACGCAGCGCACTGGCTGTCGTCAAATCGAACCTGAAGTAATCCTGCAAATCAGCATCGGTGCTAAAGACTTCCTGGCGTATGGTAGGCAAAGTCGACGAGTTAGGTGATGGCAGCACCAGCGCCTGAGTGATGAGGTCATCGGACGAAGTAGCGATGCTTAGAGTCAGATCATAACCCGAAACGCGTGGATTTCTAACTTCGACCAAGTAGGCTCCCGCTGCCAGCGCGGACATGAAGACGTTTTCAATTGCTGTATTCGATAGCAGCCCCTCCCCAACCAGTTGTCCGCCTGAATTGAATACTCGAACATCCAAGTCGTCCGAAAGTCCCGACAGATTCAGTCGCACGTCAGAGGTTGATTCGACGCTGAATGTGTAAAGGTCGGGTTCGGCCGTCGATCCGTCACGATTGCCTGAGCGGCGAATGCTTGGAGTCGCAGCATTCAATCCGCCGAGAGCTATCGCGTTGCTAGGCAGAGCGACCGACAACGCGAGAGTCGACGTTCCAGTCAATGGGCCACCAATACCGCTGTTGCCTTGATCATTCACGGAGATGGTCAAACTGCTGTTGCCAAAGAAGCCGACATTGGGAGTGTAGAATGCATCTTCCAGAGCCTCATTGATCAACGAGACTGGTCCGCTGACGGTGAACGTGGATTGACCGTTGCCGCCCGACACAAACGTGACGGGGACGTTGGATAGAAGAGTAAAGGTTCCGTTGGTCGCGGTAATCGTCATCTGAACGGGTTGAATCGAAGCGTCTACATCACCAATCGCTATGCGATTGCCGTTGGCTGTTGAAAAAACCAAAGGAGTGTTTGACGCCACATTTTGACCTGCGGGTACGCTGATCGTCGGCGCGTCGTTGATTGCTCGAATGGTCTGAGTGGCCGATGCGAAGGCCGTGCTGAAAGCGGTGGTGCCGCCCGTTGCATTGGCCCCAGACAGGTTAAACACTCCGCCATTGGATCCTTGCGTGATATCCCAAGCGTGGAACCGGATAGTGCCTTGCGCAGTTGAGTTTGCGTTGGGCAGGAAACGAACGCGGTTCGAGCCTGAATTCTGGAGCAATCTTGCCGACGATAGCGAAACGGTATTGAAGAAGTTCCACGTTTCGCCGTTGGTCAATGAGTACTGCCAGCGACCACCCGCATTCGAGACTTCAACAACCGCAATGCCTTTCTGGGCATTCGTATCTGGGTCGGTGACCCCGCCCACCAAAGCTGCGATGGGAACGCCACTGGTTGGCCCCGGAACGAAAACTGGATCTTCGTCAATTTGTGGCAGGGTGATTGACTGAGGCGTCAAGACAGGAGCGTCGTTAATGTTGACGACCGTCGCGTTCAGGCTGGCCGAAAGCGTGCTAAAGGTCTTGAATGCAGCGAGCCCAGTTAGGCTGCCCGTGCCGCCAGCTTCGCCTGACACGCGGTCCCATGCATGGAAGGTTAGAGCCGACGTGCCGATAAAGTTGACATTAGGCAGGAAGCGAACACGCGTTGTTGCATCGGCCGCCAGCAAGCGCGCGGCGCTGGTGGACGAAGCTGCCAAACTTTGCCACGTGATCCCATCCAGTGCATATTGCCATGTTCCACTTGTTGTCGGTGCTGCAATAACAGCGATACCTTTCAAGGCGTTTGGGTCAATATCTGTAATCACCGTTACGATCTCAGCAACTAACCTACCCGTATGATTAGTCGACCGCTCCTGAACGGCAGGCATGATGAAGTTTCGCTTTAGGAACGTCGGAGCATCGTTGGTGTTGTTTACATTGAAGGTCAAGCGATTGGGCGACAGATCAAGATTCGAAACCACGCCGCTGTCCTGAACTTGGAAGGTGAAGGAGGCGTAGTTTGTGCCTTGTCCGTTTGCGACTGGCGTGTACCGCAACTGATTGGCGTTGAGATTGGCAACGGGAATTGTCTGGTTGAGCGTTACCGGAACATTGTTTAATCGCAAGCTTCCAAGTGTTGGCAGACTGGCGATTCTAATGCCGGCCATAGTCTGCGCGGGAAGATCATTCGGGTCGGTAAAACCAAAATCGGCTGTGCGGATTACGTAGACAGAATCCTCATTGAAGCTAACCGTGGTGTCAGTTCCTGCAGGTGCGTCCAGAGCGCCATCATCCATGGTGACATTCACCAGTAGAGAACTGGTTATTCCAAAGGCGTTGATTCCGTCGATGCGGACCTGCCCGATACCACGTTGCCCAGGCTTGAAGTTAAGCACCAATTGATTTTGCGAGTTTAGCGACACTCCGTCGAACAGGTTGGCTCCGGTGACCACCGTTGTCGAGTAGTTGATCTGAGGATCGGTAAACGCAGATACAATTGGAATCGACCGGTCTGCTTCGGTGCTGATCGCCGTAACTGCGATTGGAGTGATAGCTGGCACGTCAGCAAAGTTCAACCGTCGGTCAGTAGGTCTTGGTACGCTAGCCGTGGTGTAGGCAATCGTCCTGGAGGTGGCTGAGGCGGCATTAAGCTCCAGCCTCACGTCGCCCTGAGGA
>JANRMD010000613.1:0-24806 GCA_033761895.1 Pirellulaceae bacterium
TGGTGATTGCCATCATCGGAATTCTGGTCGGGTTGCTGTTGCCTGCCGTTCAAGCCGCCCGCGAAGCTGCGCGGCGGATGCAATGTTCAAATAACCTCAAGCAACTCGCGCTGGCGATGCACAATTACGGGGACGCTAACAAGCGATTTCCAGCACTGGGCTACCGCGGGACAAACAATTGCGTCCCAAACTCGAACCCTGGACTGGGACAAGCGGCCAATCAAGCCTACGGTTGGGTGTTCGCTACCATGCCCTACATCGAGCAAACCACGCGTTACAACGCATTCACATCGATGTCACGGCCTAACAACGCTGGTCTACCTGTATGCTGGGCATTAGGCGATGCTGACCCAACCCGGAATGCATGGATACAAGCGAATTGGCGTGGCGATGTGCCAACCTACAACTGCCCATCTGACTCGCCGCCTGCGGATCGTCAATGGAGTCCAAGTTCTCTGAACTACAAAGCCAGTGTGGGCGATGACTATCATCAAAATCATTTCTTGCCATGCCAAAGCAGTCGCGACAATCGGGGTATCTTCCAGATGAATCGCTGGCTGGCCTTTAGCAGTGTCACCGATGGTTTGTCCAACACAGTCTTGCTGGGCGAGACCGCTGGTTCAGGTGGAGTGGATGATGTTTTGGGAGGCGTGGCTTTGACCATGCAAGCTTGGAATCCCGCAGCTTGTATGGCACGCATCAATCCAGCCAATCCCCGCAAGCTGCTGCCACCAGTTCGCCACTCTGGACGCGCGGTCAACATCATGGCTTGGGATGGTCGTCCCTATTACGTTGGCTTCGCAACCCTTGTTCCACCGAACGGCCCAACTTGCCATTGGGGCGGTGTCGACAACAACGAGCATATGGGAACCGCGTCCAGCTACCATACCGGTGGCGTGCAAGTCGCGATGGCTGATGGCTCTGTTCATTTCATCAGCCAAACGATCGACACTGGAAACATTACTGTCAATGACGTTGCGAACCCCAGTGGCCCATCACCCTACGGTGTTTGGGGCGCGCTCGGCAGCAGAGCTGGCGGTGAAGTGGTTACGTTACCCAATCAATAATTTTAGTTGAGCTCATTAGGATATCTGACTTATGTTCTTCTCTAGAGCACGTCTCTGTTTGCTTTCCGCAGCACTGTTGTTTGTCGCAGGCTGCGGTAACGGTCTGACTCCGATCACTGGCGTCGTCACCATGGATGATAAGCCTTTACCTAATGCGATCGTCACGTTTTTTCCAGTGGACGGTGGTAGTGCTGCGACTGGCAAAACGGACGATAAAGGCAATTACAAGTTGATTGGAGTCTTGGGCGAAGGCCTCAAACCCGGCAGCTACAAAGTGTCCGTCACGACCGCGGAAACCACTGCGGTGGCCGAGTCATCCGATATCGACATGAACAGCCCCGAGTATTTGGCGATGTCCTCAGGCGTTGGCATGGAAAGCGTCAAGACCAGCGCTCCCAAGGAGAAAATCCCAGCCAAGTACAACACGGCAACTGAGCTGCTTAAACAGATCACAAATGAAACCGCGAAGATCGATCTTCCGCTAACATCCAAGTAGATCTTCAACCAATCACCAATGACGGTTGGGTTGCTCGGTACAAACCGTCATTGGCTACCCAGCGACGATGAGAAAGCCGCAGTTTCTCTCCCGAGGCCTCTCCAGAAACACTGTGCAGTACAAGTCGCTGAATCACCAAGCCTTCTTCGCGAGCAACTCGACATGCGCTCAGGCGGCGCTTATGCAGTCGCCACCAACGCTGGCCGATGATTTCAAATTCGTCGTCAGATAGTGCGTGCACCGTTACCCTGGCGCAGCGCGGCCAGCCAGCCGATGCCTCATCGACAAACGCGATAAAGGTCTTGCCACGCTGGGCAAACCAATTGGGCAGCAGCCAAGCCAAGATCGGCCCCGCAGTCATCTCGCGATAGAATCGCAACCTACGATAGATCCAGCCGAACACCAACGCGCAAGCGATGAGCAAGACCAGATCTAAACCCGCCGCTAACGCTGGGCTGTAGCAATACAGACTCATCAAACCCGCGCAAAGTGCCTTGTTGCCAACTTCGATGGCTGCATCCACCAATGGAACTGGCACTAACCAAATCAAAAACTCACAGAACAGCTTCACTGCATTGATCACAATCACATTCAATCCAGCGACGATGGACATCAAAACATCGAGAGGCAGAGTTGCGATGCCGGCGGACAACATGGCTTGTTCTTCCGGACCATGGTTCACTCCCACCGCTGAGCTACCCAGCATGCGGACGACAAACAAAATGATGACTGCTGAATAGGTTTCTAGTTTTTCCGCCGCGAGCGCAAGCGGTTTACTCACCTTCGACAATCGTGGCAGGCTGGTCACGATTGCCAACGCAGTCATCGTCCAGAACAGAGTAGGGCTATTTAGTGCACTGGTTTCGCCGAACAAAGCACTGCGCTGTTGCAGCCAATCGGGGCCGTAGGTTGCGATGCCAGACAACGTTGCCAGCCCGAAGAACGGCGATAGCGCAACAGGAGCTAAGGGGCCCAGCCATTCGCTCGCCCCGATCTGCTCAGCCACTTTTTCACTCGCCGCCATCGTTCCAGCATCTAAGCCGGTTGGCAATTGCAAAGCTATCTCAAACATGTTGCCTCACTCCGTAGCTTGGGACCATTTGTCCCGAGCGGTTCTGCCGCTGTTGTCTGAACTCGCCAGAGACTACCATATATTTGGGTTCATCGAATGACAATCTGTGGTCGAATCTATGCGAGTTCGTATGATCGAATATGCGATTGAGATACTCGCCTTCTTACCTACCTTGAGACTGCCCAGGAAGGTTTTCGAATTCACTTGACAATCGAAAAACAGTGGTTTTCGATACCCAAAAGAAGTGGGATTGGGGTATGCTGACACTAGTTGGTAGCGGAATGCGTCAAGCATTTCGGATAATCTCGTAGCGGAATGCGTCATGCATTTCGGGAGTATTGAGGCGGCCCCCGAAAGCCTTGACGGCTTGTTGATCATTAGGTCCCCAAAGCAATCTAGACTTTCAAAGCAACTGATTTCTTGACTGTACCTGTCGAGGTCCCAGTCCTTTGGACCGGTTTTTTTGCAGCGCGGACGTCCTCGTCCGCTGAACCCGCCGCTTATGCAAACACAAACTCCTGATTGCGGAGGTCTCGAAATGCGTGACGGCTTGTTGATTTTGTCAAACGCACACGGAAGGCAATCATGTCTTCTTCCATTCGTGTGCTTCGAGTATTTCGTGGTTCTCTATCGAGTCTATCGACTCTGGCTGAATTCACCACGAAAAACACGAAGCACACGAAAGTGGATATCGAGAGTTAACCCGGCCTTCATAACTTGAACGGGATAAAGCATGGAAGCTCAGTCCAACTCAATTTTCGATTCGAAGCGACTTCGAGTTGTTCTGCTTCTGATTGTCATGATCGGACTATTCTTCTCGCCGTTTCTCGCTCTGCGCCTATTCCACCCCGACGGCGCATCCATCGGATGGCCAGAGAAAATCGAGTACCTGCTTGATCTGCAACTCTCGCAACTCGAACCTTTGCTGATCTCATTCGCGGTTATGTGGCACGCCATTGTTTACCGCAACACGCCGTTACGACTGCTGTGTATTTCCATTGTGGTTATCGTTCACATGGTCGTTGCGTTCTAACTGATTTCGATTCGTGGCGAGGGTGGGTTAAGGTGGTTCTGATAGGAAACGAATCTCGCTTTGGATTCTGTTCCTGTCCGGCGAAACATTGGGGCTGGTCGGGGGTTTAGACGAGATCGCAGTTGCAGAAGCACGTATGGCGGAACCTGAATAAATTCTGGACATCGCTGGCTGGGCTGGTGCATGGCGCTTCGTTTCCAGTTATGTTGGAACGTAATCCCCAGGCAGGATGCTTGATCCCAGGCAGGATGCCTAGGCTACGCTGGGTCCCAGGCAGGATGCCTAGGCTACGTCTTGTACTTTCTAAGAATTTGCATGTTTCGAATGGCCTTTCCCTGCAAAAACCAGACTCAACCGCATCGCGTCGCTGCGTTGCCTTGCTTCAATGACTGGAGGTCTAGGCTACTGGGTGCAACACTAGGTTGCCTGTTCAGTTTCTTACTATCCACTCTCTGCTTGCCCAGTAGCGCGCAAGCCGCAGATTTTGCTGAGGCACGTGCAAAGTACTTTTCGGGTGATTACGAAGCCTGCATCGAATTGACGCGTGCCGAAGTCGACAAAGGAATCTGGAACGACTTCTGGTCTCGCCAGTTAATGCAGGCTTTGATGACCGTGGGCCGCTACGAAGAGGCTCGCGATGTCTATAAATCGGTTGAAACCAAGTTCGCTACCAGCCTCCCGCTTCGTGTCTTGGCCGCTCAAGCGTATCGGTTTAGCGGCGAACCTGAAAAGGGAAAGAAGCTGATCGATGAAATCCCCGAACTCATCAAAGCCACTCCATGGCGTTTCTCCGACCGTGAAAACATGCTGGCATTCGGCAAGTTGCTGTTGGCCGATGGCGAAGACGCGCGCATCGTACTGGATTCGCTGTTTGACAAAGCACTCAAGAACGATCCGAAGTTTGTTGAGGCTCTGTTGGCCATCGGCGAATTGGCAATCGACAAGAGCGATTATCAAGAGGCGGTCAAGTCGTTAACACGTGCGGTTGAGTTGCGACCGGAAGATCCACAGATCCATTACTTGCTGGCCAAAGCCTGGGCCTCTTCGGACTCCGAAAAAGCGACGAAATTCCTCCAAGCTGCGGTGTATCTCAATCCGAAGCACATCGATTCCTTGTTGATGCAAGCTGAGCACTATGTCGACTCGGAGGCCTACGAAGAGGCAGAGTCGATCTTGGATTCGATACTGAAAGTCAACCCGCATCAACCTGAAGCTTGGGCCCTGCGTGCCGCGATGGCTCATTTGACTGGCCATTATAAAGAGGAAGGCGAACATCGCTCGGCAGCTCTGGCGAAATGGCAAGTCAACCCAGCGGTGGATTACTTGATCGGCAAGAAATTGTCGCAGCACTATCGTTTTGCCGAAGGTGTCACCTACCAGCGACGTGCCTTGAAACTGGAACCCAACTACTTGCCGGCCAAGTTCCAACTTGCACAAGACCTCCTGCGTGTCGGCCGCGACGGTGAAGGCTGGATGATCGTCGATCAAGTCGGAGCCGCAGACAAGTACAACGTCGTGGCATTCAACCTCAAGACCTTGCAAGAACGACTCGCGAAATTCACTACCATTGAAGCCGACGGTTTAATCATTCGCATGGACGCTCGCGAAGCCAAGATCTATGGTGACCGAGTTGTCGACCTGCTGCGAAAAGTCAAGCAAACCATCACTGCCAAATACGAATTGGAACTTACCGAGCCAGTGACCGTTGAGATCTTTCCTCAGCAAAGCGATTTTGCAATTCGCACGTTTGGTCTGCCAGGCGGAGCGGGCTTTCTGGGCGTATGCTTCGGCAAGTTGATCACCGCCAACAGTCCAGCCTCACAAGGTGAGTCGCCATCGAATTGGGAGAGCGTGCTGTGGCACGAATTCTGTCATGTGGTCACCCTGCAAAAGACCAACAATCGCATGCCGCGTTGGCTGAGTGAAGGTATTTCGGTCTATGAGGAGTTGGAAGCGAATTCGAGTTGGGGGCAGCGGATGAATCCGTTGTACAAGAAGATGCTGCAGGGTGAGGACTTCGTGCCGCTGTCTAAATTGAGCGGAGCATTTTTGCAACCCAAAAGTAGCGTGCATCTGCAGTTCGCCTACTTTGAATCATCGCTAGCGGTGCGTTATTTGATCGAAACCCATGGCTTGCCATTGCTCCGCAAGTTGTTGGTCGATCTCGGTATGGGTGTACCCATCGAAGATGCTTTTGCACGACGTTACGGGGACACTGTAAAGCTAGACGAGAGCTTTGCGAGTTATGTAAAGAAGTTGACCGATGAGTTCTCGCCAGAAACGGACTTCAGCTCAGAAGGTTTGCCACGACGCGCGTTGGTAGCGGAGCTGAAGAGTGTTACTGCTGAAAAACCGAAAAGCTATCCGGCTCAGCTGATGCTCGTCAGTCAATTGGTGTCCGACGAGAGTTGGAGCGAAGCCAAGGAAGCCGTCGACCGCTTGTTGGCTCTGTATCCTGACGATGCAGAGCAGGGGGGTGGCATCGCGCTGCAAGCCAGGATCGCGCGTGAACTGAACGACAAAGACACAGAACTCAGTGCCTTGACCCGCTTGACCGAGTTGTCGAGCGATAATGTGCCGGCGTTACTGCGTTTGATTCAAATCCATCGTGAAGGCCAAGCGTGGGGCAAGTTACGTGAAGTTGCCGGCCAGTTGTTGGCTGTGCAGCCGTTGATTGCGACTGGCCATGAGGCATGGATCGAAGCGGTTGAAAAACTTGGCAAGCCCGAAGAAGCCACTTCGTCGCTGCGGGCACTCCAACAACTTGATCCCCTCGATCCCGCGGACTTGCATTATCGACTAGCGTGGAGTTTGTTTGCAGCCAAGCAGCTCGATGAGGCTCGACGTGAGGTCTTATTCGCTCTGGAAGAAACGCCGCGCTACAGAGAAGCCCAAGAGTTATTGCTGGCGATCACCGAAGCTCGCCTGAGCAGTACTCAAGCTGAGTCACCAGCGACTATACAAATCGCTGCACCCGATTTGAACGGAAGCCCACCCATGCCCGAAATACGGAGGAATGGCCAGTGAAGATCAAATACTGTGTTGTTGCGTTCTCGCTGCTACTTTTGTGCTCGCTTACTTATGCGATGCAGCGTGGGGGATGGGGTGGTCGTTACCGCAGTGCAGATGACCGTAATGGTGTTCCTATCTGGGAAAGTAATGAAAAATTCCCACACGATGTGTTCACGTTTGTGCGAGTTCGTTACAGCGACTACGGCGGTGGCTACGGACGCGGCAGAGGCGGCGATTGGTCAACCGACTACCCCGATGCAGATCTGAATTTCTCACTTCGTTTGCAGCAACTCACATCAATGAAGGTCAATCCTTATCCCGTGATCCTCGATCTTACTGACCCCCGTCTATTCGATTATCCGTTCTTGTACATGATTGAACCTGGTGGGATCGCATTGACACCGCCCGAAATTGAAGGGCTGCGAAAGTACTGCAACAACGGTGGCTTCATGATGGTCGATGACTTCTGGGGCGAAGACGAGTGGCGTGATTTTGAATTCGCGATGCAGCAGGTTTTCCCGAACCGCAAATGGGAAGAAGTTCCACTCGAACACGAAATCTTCCAAATCGTCTATCCGCTCAAGGAAAAGCCGCAAGTCCCGTCAATCCACACTTGGGCACGCAGTGGCCGAACGGACGAATGGGGCGGTGGTGATACCTCAACGGCTCACTACCGCGCGATCTATGACGATGACCGACGCATCATGGTCTTCATCTGCCACAATACGGATCTGGGCGATGGCTGGGAACGTGAAGGTGAGAACCACGAGTACTTTGAAGAATTCTCTGTCAAGAAATCCTATCCGCTTGGCATCAACATCGTGACTTACGCCATGACACACTAGTGCTTGCCAAAAAAGGGGTCTGACCCTCTCCGGTAATGCCTAGATAATTTGCAAATTTGCTTTGCCTTTAAAGGGTCAGACCCCTTTTTAGGCAAGCACTAGAGAAAAGGAAACTGCGAGTGAGCATCGAGCCGCTCTCTGACGAGCAAGAACAACAAGTTGTCGAGCACTTGCGTGCCAGTCGCCAACGTATCGATAAAGAACTATCCAAAACAATCGTTGGCCAAAAGGATGTTGTGCAGCAGTTGCTGATCAGTCTCTTGGCGGGCGGGCATTGCTTGATCACTGGCGCGCCAGGCTTAGCCAAGACGTTGCTGGTTCGCAGTGTGGCTCGCATATTCCATTTGAATTTCCAGCGGATTCAGTTCACGCCCGACTTGATGCCATCCGACATCACCGGCACGGAAATTCTCGAGCAGCGCAGCGACGGCAAACGCGAGATGATGTTCGTAAAAGGCCCCATATTTGCAAACGTGATTTTGGCTGACGAAATCAACCGTACACCACCGAAAACACAGGCGTCGTTGCTAGAAGCGATGCAAGAACACCAAGTGACGGTCGCGGGCAGGCGCTATGTGCTTGAAGAACCCTTCTTCGTGCTTGCAACCCAGAATCCTATCGAGATGGAAGGCACCTATCCGTTGCCTGAAGCTCAATTGGATCGCTTCATGTTCAACGTGTTGATCGATTACTTGCCACACAACGAAGAGTTAGATGTGGTCATGCAAACCACTTCGCGGCGCTCCGAAGAAATCGAGACCCTATTCACGGGTGAAGATATTCTGAAGTTTCAAGAAGTTGTTCGCCGTGTTCCAATCGCCCGCGAAACGGCGGACTATGCCGTTCGTTTAGTGGAAGCGACTCGACCAGGCCGTCCGGAAGCCACGGACTTTGTGAACAACTGGGTCAGTTGGGGAGCCGGATTGCGAGCCGCTCAGACGTTGGTGTTAGGTGCCAAGGCCCGCGCCTTGCTCGAAGGCAGGTCCCATGCCGCGATTGAAGACATTCGAGCGCTGGCCGCACCGACACTGCGACATCGCGTATTGTTGAATTACAAAGCCGAAGCGGAGGGTGTTTCGGTCGAAGATTGTATTCGCGCTCTGCTGGAGAAGATTCCAACGTAAATGTAAAGCTTCTTGAGTCGTTAATGGTTGAGTTATTGCGCCATGGGCATAGTGAGCCGACGGCGCTAGCCGCGGTTAACCGAAGGAGCAATTGTTCATCACCTATAAACCTGCCAATGCAGAATAACCTTGAACGCAGTTCGCATTGGTACGATTCAAATCCTTGCACGCACCAAACTTCGAGAACCGCGGCTAGCGCCCTAGCGCCGTCGGCTCACTAAATCAACGGGCCACTAGCGCGGTTGGCTCACTAAATCAACGGGCCGCTATCGCCGACGGCTCACAAAATCAACAATCCTCAAACATTTCGCATTCCGCTACCCACCAGAACCTGATCCACGAATGAAATTAAACTAAGCATGACTTCCCAAATTTCAAATGACCGATTTGCTTCAACAAGGCGCACGTTTATCGACGCCTCGTCGATTATGCAGATCAAGAATTTGACGATGCGGGCGAAGTCGATCGTTGAAGGGTTTGCCAGCGGCTTGCATCGCAGCCCAGTCCACGGCTTCTCCGTCGAGTTCTCGGAGTATCGACCTTATGTTGAAGGAGATGACCCGCGCGGCATCGATTGGAAACTGTTGGCCAGGACGGATCGCTACTACGTCAAACAATATGAGGACGAGACCAACCGTCGCTGCTACATCGCTGTCGATCAGAGTCAGTCGATGGACTACGGTTCAGTCGGTTACACCAAGGCTCAATACGCGCAGACGATCGCCGCCACCTTTGCGTACTACTTAACGCTGCAACGCGATGCAGTGGGAGTGATGACCTGTGGTTCAGCCACAGCGGATTTCCTCCCGCCGAGGCATCGACCAGGACATTTGCAACAACTGATGCGCTTGCTGGCGCTCGAAAGTCGCGGTACGCAATCGAATCTCGGCGAATCGCTATCGCAGTTAGCTGGACTCTCAAGACGCCGAGGGCTGGTAGTCCTTATCTCAGATCTGTTGACCGATCCCGAATCCCTTGCCCAGCCGCTTGGTTATCTGAGAGGCCGCGGACACGAGTTGCTGGTGATTCGCGTACTCGACCCAAGTGAGATTACGCTTGATTTCAAACAGAGCACAATGTTGGTTGACGCAGAGACCGGCCGTGAAATGTATATCGACCCCGAAGCCGCCCGACGCGATTATCAAAGTCGTTTTCGTGCACACGAGGCTCAATTGATTGACATCTGCCATCGCAGAGCCGCACGTGTGGTAACCATTACCACCAGTGAACCGCCGGAGTCCGCCTTGCTTGAGTTGATCAATCGCAGGGCAACCATCGCTTCCGAACTCAGTTCGCCCAAGCATGGACAATCGGGACCTATTGTGCCATCTGGCCTAAACGCCACGGCAAGCGGAGGTTGAGATGGGGTTGCTAGCACCTTTATATGCACTCGCCGCGCTGGCCGTAATTGGCCCAATCATCTTCCACTTGATCAAGCGACAACCGACGGGGCAGCAGCGATTCAGTTCGCTGATGTTCCTTTCACCATCGCCGCCGCGATTAACGCGACGTAGTCGCTTGGACAACATACTGCTATTGCTGTTGCGAGCGCTAGCGATTTTGTTGATTGTGGCTGCGTTTGCGCGACCCTTCTTCCGCCAGGAGAGTCTGCTCGATCGAGCCCTGGATGGCAGAAACATAGCGTTGTTGATCGATACGAGCGCGAGTATGCAGCGGCCCGACGTGTGGGCAAGTGCGCAGGAGCAAGCCACCAAGTTGTTGGATTCGTTGTCGCCCGGCGATCGCGTGTCACTGTACACGATTGACGATAGCTTACATCCGATCATAGCCTTTGATACCGACAAGAAAGCCGACGCGGCCAGTCAACAGCAAGCGGTCCGGGCTGCAGTGACTAGCCTAAAGCCCACCTGGCGAGGCTCGAAGGTTGCCGAAGGCTTGCGCTCGCTCTCGGATCAGTTTCAAGCAGCTTCCATCGCTGGCAAGATCGATGCAGCTTCACAGAACGAATTGGTATTCATTAGTGATCTGCATGTGAATTGCGGAGTTGAATCGCTACAAGGCTACCCGTGGCCCAAGTCGGTTCGATTGGATGTGCGGCAAATTCGTCCAAAGCAACTTGGCAACGCGCGAGCCAGTCTCGCGGCTAAGGATGAGGATTCGAAAGAGGACGAAGAGCGGCTGAAGGTGCGTGTTGAGAATAACGCCGACTCGGCGGAGCAGTCGTTTCAATTGAGATGGATGGCCGGCGATACTCCTGTGGCTGGTGCGCAGACAACTTTGCAAGTCCCACCTGGCCAGGTGCGGATGATTCCTGTCCCAACACAACCGCCTAACGCAGATCGCTTGGAATTGTCGGGCGATAGTTGGGATGGTGATAACGCGTTGTATGTTGCGAAACCTGTTCCCAAACGCGAGAAGATTGCGTTCGTTGGCGAAAAGGCCAAGAACAAGGAATCCGACCTTGCCTATTTTCTGGAGCAAGCTCCGTTGAGCACGGGTTTGGTTCGACGAACCGTGGAACGAGTTGATCGCGGTGAAGTTAAGGCCTTGTTGGCGGCCAATCGTGACTTGGACCCAATGGCCGGTGAAAAGTTGCAAGCTGTAATCGTTGAGCTTCCCTTAAGTGAAGCCGATGCGAAGGCCCTGCGCGAGTTTGCGACCCAAGGTGGTTGCGTGCTGGCGGTGTTAGCACGACAAGTTTCCGATGCCGATGCAGTTAGCCTTGCGATCCGCGGTTTGTTTGATAGTGGCGAAGTAAAAGTATCGGAAGCGGTCACTAAGGACTTTGCGCTTTTGAGTGCGATCGACTACACCAGTCCCGTCTTCAAGCCGTTTGCCGATCCACGATTTAACGACTTCAGCAAGATCCGTGTTTGGACGCATCGACGTGTAGAACTCACTGCAAGTGCGGATACATCGAACTTGGTTCAGACTATCGCTAGCCTCGATGATGGCTCGCCATGGCTGTCTCGCAACCCGGTTGGCAGGGGCAACGTGTGGCTCATGAGCAGCGGTTGGCAACCTGAGTCGAGTCAACTTGGATTGTCGAGCAAGTTTGTCCCAATTCTCTTGGGCATGCTTGATCCAACTGGCAAGTCGTTGAGCGCGCAGTTGGTGTATTCCGTTGGCGATTCGATTCCAGTTGATGATTTGCCTGACGTGGTGGTGACTAGGGCGGATGGTTCAGCGGTCGAAGTCACTCCCAACGGCGGAACCCTACAACTCGCTGCACCTGGGCTTTACAACTTGCAGGCGGCTGGCATGCGTCGGCAGGTGGCGGTGCAGGTGCCCACGAATGAAGTTCAATTGACACCGATGGATGTCGATGTGTTTGATCAGTTCGGTGTCGAAATGGGCAAAGTCAAATCGGACTCCGAACGCAAACAGTCGGCAAGACAACTGCAAGCGATCGAACTCGAACAAAAGCAACGCGTCTGGCAATGGCTGTTGGCGGCGGGGTTGTTGGTATTGGCAATTGAAACTGTGTTGGCAGGCTGGTTCGCGCGCAAATCGTCCCGAAGTAACGTGAGGATCGAGCCACAAACGGCAGGATAAGACTATGGATACTCGACTTCAACATCGTCTCTATTTGGTTGCAAAGCGACTGTATGTATTCCAGCTGGGTTGGAGCTTGGCTGCCATTTGGTTGCTTGCGGTTCTCATCGGCTGGGGCTTGCTACTAGTAGCCCGCGAAAGCGGTTTACCCAAAAACACCATTTGGATTTGGTTGGGGCTAACAGCCGCCGTCAGTTTAGTAGCCATGCTGTTGATTAAGCGACGCTATCGCGACCTGACGCAAATTGCTTCACGAGTCGAAAATGAGTTTCCAACTTTGAACCAGCGTTTGATTACAGCGGTCAATCTTCGCCCCGATGCACCCAATGGCAATTTCGGTTATTTGCAGCGAACTGTTATTTCCGAAGCCATTCGACACGATTTCTCCAGCGGCTGGTATTCGATCGTCCCTTCGACTCGTATGGCCATGTCGTGGTGCAGCAATTTGTTAGGCCTTGGTTGCTTGGCGGCGATGGCCCTCGCTCTACTGAACGTGCCCAGCAAATCGCCAGTACTGCCAGCAGTCGATGCGGAGACGGTCGCCAAAAGTGAATTACCCATCATTCTGCCTGGAAACACCGAGGTTGAACGTGGTTCAAGTGTGATCGTCACTGCTAAGTTCGAACAGAAGATTCCAGACGAAGTAAGGTTAATGCATTCCGGAGGCGCGGGCGATGTGCGTTTGCCGATGAAACGTTCGCTCAACGATCCAATCTTTGCAGCGCACATTTACGACGTCAATGAACCGCTCAAGTACAGTGTTGAGTACGACGGGAAAAAGTCGGAGACCTTTGAAATTACCGTCTTCGAGTATCCAGCGATGGTGCGCGCGGATGCGAAACTTGAGTATCCAGGCTATACAGGCCTGGAGGCAAAGACGATCGCTGATACACGTCGTGTATCGGCCGCAGTGGGGACCAAATTGACTTGGCAAATCTATCTCAACAAACCAGGTGTTTCGGCCGAGTTGGTTGAGAGCGATCAACCTGAATCTGAGGCAACCACGATCAAGTTGGTCGCCTCGCCGGGACAGGCAGATCTGGTCGAAGGCTCGTTAGAGTTGCTGGAATCCAAGTCCTGGAAACTTCGACTGGTGGATCAAGATGGCCGCAAGAACCAGCAAGAGGTCACACTCCGAGCCAAAGCGCTGCCGAATGAAGCCGCCAAAATCAAACTTGTCTCCGGTGGCGATGTGCAAGTCTCGCCGCTCCAAGAATTCGATGTAGGCGCCAAGATCAATGACGACTTTGGTGTTGAGAAAGCCGGCATCGGTTATCAGTTTGCGGGTGGGGACATCGTTGAAATTGAATCCGAAAGTGCCAAAGCAGGGAAAGAGGTCAAGCTTTCGAATTTGATCGATATGGAATCGCTGAAAGCGGAAACGAATCAGTTGCTGTCGTATTACGTGTGGGCAGAAGAACGGGATGAAACGGGCGAGTTGCGGCGTTCGGTCAGCGACATCTTTTTCGCCGAAGTACGCCCCCTCGAAGAGATCTTCCGCCAAGGGGAACAACCTTCCGATCAACAGCAACAACAGCAGCAGCAACAGCAACAACAGCAGCAAGGAAGTGAAGAAACCGAAGAGTTGCTCGAGTTGCAGAAGCAGATCATCGCCGGCACGTGGAATGTGGCTCGCTTGGCGCGCGGTGCTCAATTGCCAGACAAAGCCCGGGCGGACCTCGAGCTGCTGGCGGACTCGCAGAATTCTGCAATTGAAAAACTGGCTGAACAAGCGCAAGAGTCGACGGTTCCTGGTGCGGAAGAGTTCATTGAGAACGCCGCCAAACGCATGCAACAAGCGTCGGAAGAATTGATCGCTGCCGGTACGTCACTGAAGAAACCGGACGTGCAAAAGGCACTGGGGCACGAACAGGCGGCTTATCAAGAGTTGCTGAGGCTGCAAAGTCGTGAACACGAAGTGGTTCAATCACAACAGCAGCAAGGCCAGCAACAACAACGCTCTAGACGTCAACAAAATCGTCAACAGCAACTAAATCAGTTGGAACTCAAGAACCAAGAGAATCGCTACGAGAATGAACGTCAGGCTCAAGAGCAGCAGACGGAGGAACAAAGTGCTATGCGGCAAGTCATCAGTCGCTTGCGCGAACTCGCGGCTCGTCAAGAAGATCTCAACGAACAACTCCGCGAAGTCGAAGCGGCCCTGCAAGCCGCCAAGACTGAAAAAGAACGTGAGGAATTGCAACGGCAACTTGAGCGCCTGCGCGAGCAACAGCAACAGATGCTGCAAGACAGTGACGAACTCCAAGAAAAGCTCGACAGTCAACCTAACTCCGAAGCCATGCAATCCGCTCAAGAACAAATGCAGGAGACACGCGAGAATCTACAGCAATCCGCTGAGGCGCTCAGTCAAGGCAACACCAGCCAAGCGCTGTCGTCTGGTACACGCGCCGAACAACAACTGAACCAAATGCAAGACGAAATGCGTCAGCAAGCGGCCAATCAGTTCTCCGAGACCATGCAAGAGATGAAGCAAGAGGCTACGGAAATTGAACAGCGGCAACAACAAATCGTTGAGCAGATGAGCAAGTCCGATTCAAAGCCCAGCGCGGGCTTGCGCGCCAGCGAAGAACAGTCGAACCCCCAGCAACAACTGTCCGAACAGCGCAAACAAGTTGAGAAATTGCTCGAGAATATGGAGCAAACGGTTCAGCAAGCCGAAGACGCCGAACCGCTCTTGGCTCAACGGTTGTATGACACCTATCGCAAAGCGCAGCAGCAGAAGATCGATGATCGCATCGAATTCACCGAGCAATTAGTAGAACGCAACTTAGAACCGCAAGCTCGTGAGCAAGCCACTCAATCGCTGAAGGATGTTTCTGAACTCCGCAAAGAAATCGACCAAGCTGCCGAAGCGGTGCTGGGAAGTGAAGTCGATTCGCTGAGACTGGCATTGAATCAAATCGAAACCCTAAGCGATCAGCTTGAAGATGATATGGCACAAGGTACCGGTCAACCCCGAGCAGATCGGCAAGGCAATCGGCCTGCAGATCAGCAAGGAGATCCGCAAGGAGATCGCGGCGAGCAAAATCCCAATCCAAGCAAATCCAACCAGGGTGAGCCCAACCCGACAGAGTCCAACCCGACAGAGTCCAACCCTACAGCGGCTAACGCGACAGAGCAGGGGAGTGGTCAACCGCAAGCACGTGCCGAACAGGAACCGAGCACCCAACAACAGGGTCAACAACAGAGCCAACAACAGGCCAATCCGCCAAATCAACAGGGCGAAAATCAGCAACAAGGTCAACAACAAGGTCAGCAACAGGGGCAACAACAGGGTCAGCAACAGGGTCAGCAACAGGGGCAACAGAGTCAGCAGCAGGGCCAACGAGGACTACGCGGTGGTGATCGCCAGCAGACTCAGCCAGGTTTGCGGGGAGGCCAAGAAGAACCTACGGCCATGGACGGTGGTGGTGCGTATCGGCGTGACCGTGAGGGCAACCGACCTTTCACAGGCGAAGGCTTCCGGGATTGGAGCGATCGGCTGCGCGATGTCGAGGAATTGGTTAGCGATCCTGACTTGCGTTGGCAAGCGACTCAGATTCGTCAAGCCGCTCGTGATTTGCGCGCGGAAGCTCAGCGCCACGCAAAGCTCCCTGAATGGTCTTTGGTCGAAGAATTGATTGCTTCACCGTTGCGTGAGTTGGAGAAGAAGGTCTCGGACGAATTGATTCGAAGGGCTGCCAGCAAGAATGAGATTGTGCCAATCGATCGTGACCCGGTTCCGAGTGAGTTCAGTCGCTCGGTGCGTCAATATTACGAGAACCTCGGGAGCGGTCGTTAATGCCTACCACTCAGGTAACCACTTCGATCCTACCTAGCTCGATCGTGCCTAGCTCGATTGTACTTGGGGCTCGCGATTGGCTCTTGGCGGCCTGCATAATCGCGGCAGCCATTACGGCTTTGGCGGTCTGGAGTTATGCGGCTCGCGGATCGTCTCGCTACTGGACCAGTTGGTTAGCCATGTTGGCGAAAACGGTAGCTGTCTGTGCGCTGGCCTTCTGCTTGCTCGAACCGATGCGACGATCCGATCGACCATTGCCGGGGGCCAACATCTTGGCTGCAGTGGTCGATAACAGTCGTAGCATGGAGATCAGTCCACCTGGGCAAGCTAGCGACTACCTAGCTCGTTTTCAGAAATCGTTGAGCAAAGATGCGAACTGGCAGACGCGATTCGCACAGGACTTTGATTTGCGGCGTTATGCGTTTGATCAACGTCTGCGAGCGGTTGACGATTTCAGTGAGTTAGATTTCGATGGCAATCACTCATCCTTGGCTGATGCACTAACGACCTTGCAAGCTCGGTTTGCATCGCGGCCAGTGGCCGGTGTGATGCTGTTTAGCGACGGTTTGGCGACGGACGATGTTACCAAACTCGAGGCGATGGAGTTTAGCTTTCCAATCTATCCCGTCGTCAACACCCAGCGCTCTCAGCTGAAAGACATCTCGGTCTCGGAACCAGCCGTAGCCCTGTCATCCTTCGAATTGGCCCCTGCGTCCATCGAAGCCACCGTGAAATGCTCTGGCCTCAAAGGCGACGATATCACGATTCGCTTGTTTGATACCGAGGGCAAGTCCGTCGATAAGCAGACCTTGGTCTGCGACGCAGATGTCTTTGAGAAACGTGTCCGATTTCAGTACCAACCCAAAGCGGCCGGATTGCAGTTTGCTCGAGTTCGCGCGATGCTCACTGCGGAAGACTCAGAAGATGTTGCCAAGACGAGTGTGGCCGAAGTCACTACGGCCAACAATTCACAATTGGTGGCCATTGATCGAGGCGGTGGTCCTTACCGCATCCTGTATCTCGCAGGTCGCCCCAACTGGGAGTTCAAATTCTTGCGTCGCGCCTTGGAAGAAGATATCGAAATTGAACTTTCGGGTTTGTTACGCATTGCCAAGAAGGAAGCCAAATTTGTTTTTGGTGATCGAGCTGTGGATTCCACCAATCCATTATTCTCGGGCTTCACCGAGAATGCGGAGACGGCAGAGCAGTACGACGAACCGGTTATGATCCGCTTGGGTATCGACAGCGAGGATGAACTGAAGACAGGTTTTCCAAAAACGGAAGAGCTGCTGTTCGGTTACCATGCAATCATTTTGGACGACATCGAAGCCAGCTTTTTCACTCAAGCTCAGATGCTGCTGATGCGGCAATTTGTGGCTGAGCGGGGTGGTGGCATTTTGATGTTGGGCGGTCAGGAAATGTTCTTGGGTGGCGGCTACAACGACACTCCACTGGGCGATGTGCTACCGGTCTATCTGCGTGGCACTGAAGCCAAACGAGACAATCAAGCGGTGGTCAAATACCGTTTGACACGCGAAGGTAGCCTTGAACCTTGGTTGCGATTGCGGGCAAATGAGGTGGATGAGAAGCAGCGTGTTGCTGAGATGCCTGATTTTCAGACCTGGAACACGGTTTCGGATGTGAAGCCCGGCGCATCAGTGCTTGCACAGTTGACGCTGGAAGGTGACAAAGTCCAACCCGGCTTAGTCGTACAGCGATTCGGAAAAGGCCGTACTGGCGCGCTGTTGGTCGGAGACATGTGGCGTTGGAGCCTGCGTCGAGCACAAGAGAATACCGACGACCTAGCCCAAAGCTGGCGACAAATTGCGAGGTGGTTAACGGCAGATGTGCCGCGCAACATTGAAGTTGATGTCCAGGCTCCGGCAAGTTCAGCGGATCCGCATCGTGTGGTCGTGCAATTGCGTGATCCAGCCTTCAAGCCGCTCGACAATGCGACGGTCAAGTTGACGATCACACAACCCGATGCGAAATCGATCGAGCTAGCTGCTACGCCTGATCGTGATCGGTTGGGCACTTATGTCGCCGAGTATTGGTCCCAAACGGACGGTCCCTATCGCTGTGTCGCAGCAGGGGTCGGTCCCGACGGTGAAGATCTTGGCTCAGCCACCAGTGGCTGGACAGCTCAACCGAGTGCGACAGAGTTCGCAAGTGTCGAACCGAATGTAGACCAACTGAAACGACTGGCCGCTGCGTCCGGTGGGGAACTCGTCGCACTAGAGAACCTGGACGCTTTCGCCGCCAGCCTTCCGACAGCCAAGGTACCCATCACCGAATCGCACGTGGAACCGCTGTGGCATCGGCCCTGGTTGCTGTTGATCGCGATCGGGTGTCTGTGTCTGGAATGGGGACTGAGAAGAGTGAAGGGGTTACCTTAACATGGTTTTTTCCAATCCGTCTTCTTTAGATCGGACTGATCTGTCTGATCTGACCGATCTGTTTTTTCGTTTTGCCAAGCGTGTCATGCTTGTGGCGGCCGCATTTTTCGCAGGCACCTGTGCTATCGCCCAAGAACCTGCCAACCCTGATGCCGCCAACCCTGAGGCCCCGAAGGCAACCCTGATCGTTGTCACGGGCGCACCAGGCGAAGCTGAATTCGGCGAGCAATTCCGTGCCAGCGCCAAACGCTGGCGAGAGTTTGCAGAAAAACAGAAATGGCAATGTACAGAGTTGGGGAATTCGGATTCCAATTCAACGAACGACCACGAGCTGCTCAAACAGGCGCTCTCGCAAGCGGCAAGCTTACCCGCAGACGCGGAATTGTGGATCGTCATGATCGGCCATGGAACGTTTGCGTCCAATGTTGCCAAGTTCAACCTGGTTGGTCCAGACGTTTCAGCGACCGAACTGAGTGAGTGGCTGAAACCAGTCAAGGCCAAGTGCGTGATCTTAAACTGTTCGTCCAGTAGTGGACCGTTTGTCACCGCGCTCGGAGGAAAAAACCGAGTCGTCGTCACAGCCACTCGCAGTGGTGCAGAGCAGAACTATTCGCGTTTTGGTAGCTACCTGTCAGAAGCCATCGGTAGCCTGGCTGCGGATGTGGACCACGACCAAGAGGTTTCGGTTCTGGAAGCCTTTTTGGCCGCTAGTTCTCAGACCGAAAAGTTCTATCGAGAGGATGCGAGGCTGGCCACGGAGCACGCGCTGCTCGATGATAACGGAGACCGGGTTGGCACCGGCGGTGACTTCTATCGCGGTGCAAGGCCAGCTAAAGAACCTGAGCCTGGTAAGCAAATCGATGGCAAGGTGGCTTCGCGAGCGATTCTATTCTCTGCTCCCGATGCCCCGAAGTTCACCAGTGAGCAGCTGGCCGAGCGCCAGCGAATAGAAGAGCAGATCGATACCCTGCGTTCGCGCAAGAAGCAGCTTTCGGAAGAAGTCTATCTTGCGCAGCTCGAGCCGTTATGCATCGAATTGGCCAAGCTCTATCAAGCAGCGCGAGCCAAGTAGATCAGCTTGGCAGAATTGCGTTGTGGTATACGTCTTGGACATCATCGCAATCGTTAAGCATGTTCATGAACTTCTCAAACAGGGGCTTATCTTCAGCGGTGATCTCGGTGCGAGATTGAGGTATGAAGCTGATTTCGTCCACTTCCAATTCAATGCCCGGCAATGCCTCAAGCAATGCTGTTCGCGCCTTGAAGAACTCGGTGGCAGGAGCAAACAGTGTCACTTGACCGTTTTCGCATTCTACATCGTTGACATCGACATCAGCACTTAACATAGCCTCAAGCACCTGTTCTCCATTGTCACCTTTGAAGGAGAAGATGGCCAAGTGATCGAAGAAATGAATGACCGCGCCAGGTGCCCCCATCTTCGCACCGGTCTTCGTAAAGCAGTTGCGGACATCGGTGATGGTACGATTGTTGTTGTCGGTCAAACAATCAATGATGACGGAACAACCACCCGGTCCAAAGCCCTCGTAGCGAGCGGAAACGAAATCCTCGCCCCCCGCACCCTTGGCTTTATCGAGCGCTTTTTCGATCACGTGCGCGGGGACCTGATCGCGTTTGGCTTTCTCAATCATACTTCGCAAACTGGGATTGGCGGACGGATCCGCTCCACCGTTTTTGGCGATCACGTACAGTTGCTTACCGTACTTCGAATACACTTTGGATTTTTGACCAGCGGTCTTGGCCATCGACTCCTTGCGAACTTCAAAACTTCTACCCATAGTGTTTTCTCATACTGGCTTGCGTAACGGTGTCTCTCTAAGCCGTCAATTCTAGTCGATCGACTCTAATTGCAGAATGGGCGTTTGACCGTCGTCGCTTGGGAACACGTCGCTGGGAACACGTCGCTTGGGACCATTTGTCCCGAGCACTAGCATCTGACCGGGTGGCAAAGAGGCAGAGCCTCCAAGGCAGTGTGTTCCCAGGCAGAGCCAGGGAACAAGCAGGGAGAAAAAGGCGTCTAATCGCGGCTCATGGCACGGATTTCTGCGGGGTGGAGGCCTTTGCCGAGTTCGGTTTCAAATTGCAGTGTTTCGTAAGTTCGTTCGATGCCGAAATGCACAGCATTGGAAAGATCGGTTTCGCCTCGAGCCAAATTGGCGGTAATGGCGGCCGCGAGGATGCAGCCGGTACCATGCGTCTGAGTGGTTTGAATTCTTGGCATCAGGATACCCACGTTTTGATCCGTCAAGCTGAGGACATGCTGGGATTGACCATCGACCTCGCCCACTTTGATCAAGACATGTCGCGTTCCGAGTTGTTGCAGAAAGTAAATTGCTTTGGCAACGTCGTCTTCGCTCTCTAGCTTGAGCCCCGTCAAACGTTCCGCTTCAAAGCGATTGGGGGTTACCAGCAGCGCATGCGGGAGCAAGTACTGCTTGTAGGCTTCAACGACCTCTTCCGCAGCCAGAGAATGACCATGTTTGCTGACCAAGACTGGATCCACAATGATTGGGCAATCAACTTGGCTCAGTCGTTCACCGACCGCACGAACGACTTCGGCATTGCCAAGCGCGCCGACTTTGATAGCACGCGGCGGAATGTCTTCGAGCACCGCATCCAATTGCTCGAGTATCAATTTCGGCGAAAGGACTTCGACTCGAGCCACCGTTTGTGTGTTTTGAACGGTGATGAGTGTGACTACGGACATACCGTAGACACCTAACTGCTGAAATGTTTTTAGATCGGCTTGTAAGCCCGCGCCTCCGCAGGGATCCGAGCCAGCGATGGTGAGCGCCGCGGCATCAGCAAACAGCGTGATTTGTCTTGTATTCATAGCGTACTACTTGGTGATTACTTGGTAGCGGAAGCCGTCAAGGCTTTCGGTGGGCCACAATACTCCTGAAATGCTTGACGCATTCCGCTACGAGATTACTCGAACTGCTTGATGCATTCGTCGAGCTATTTGATCGTATCGGTTACCTTGCATGCTATCTCGACTGTAAATCCCTGGTTTTTCAGTCGTCCTCCTAGGTCGCAGCAAGCGCAATTGATGAACTGCGTATTCCCGCGAGTCACGGTGCCAAAGTTGTTAATGCCGCGTTCATCGTGGATGTGTCCGAAAGCGTGGATCTTGGGTTTGATCCGATTCTCCACGTGACGGGTCAAGGACTTGGAACCAACATGAACGGGCTCTCGCGTGTCCATGTCTTTGGTCACGTCTAGGATTCCTTTGGGTGGCCCGTGGGTGATGAGAATATCAATATCGTCTGGGATCGTTTGCCAAACCGCGTCCAGCTCCGAGCGCTCTTTCATGTAGGCCCAGTCAAAGAACATGGGCGTGTAAGGTGAGCCAAAAATCTTCAATCCCTGCCATGTGATCTGATCGTGAATGAGAAACTTGATTTCCGGATATTCGCTGGCACGAATCAAACCTTGTTCGACGGCGGTCGAGTGGTTGCCAGGCACAAAGATCTTAGTCGCAATATCAAGCGACGAATACCAGGCAAAGAACTGTCTCGCTTCGGGTTCATTCAACCACGCATTGCCAGACTCGGATTCATCACCGCAGTGAAGAACAGCGTCAACACCGTTAGGGATACTTAGCAGCTCGTGCTGGTTGTGTGTGTCCGAGATAAACCATAGTTTCATAGCGTCGATCCGCTGGCGTTGGCTGGCAGGTGGTACTTCGAAATGTACAATCCAGCCTTTCGGTACATTGTAACTTCGATCGTGTAAGACATCGTGACGGGAAAGTGCGTAAGTCAAATGCAGCCAGCAGATTCGTCCAAATCCACCAAGAACTTGTTTGTCATCCTTGGAGTTGTTTGCATTTTATCAGTTCTCGCACTGCTCGTATTGATGGTCGTCGCCTTGCCGATGATACAGCAAGCCCGCGATGCAGCCAGACGTGAATCCGTCGCCATGAACCTAAAGAATTTGGAATCGGCCCTGCGGAACTACCAAGCTTCGATGATGCCTCAAAAATCGAAGTCTACAGCTGAAACGCAAACCATTGAGGCCGTCCGCGCCATTGTCGCAAAGCAGTTGGACGTAGAAATGGCCCGCCTAACCGACAGCACTTCACTGGCTGAGTTAGGAGCGGACGATTTGGACCTAGTCGAGCTAGTCATGGAACTGGAAGAGCGCTTTTCGATTGGTATCCCAGACACATCCACACTGGATGCAAAGGCGCCGCTCAACAATCCCATTGGCCTGCCACCGATGAACGAGCTTACGATACTCAAGCTGGCCGAAACAGTGGACAGGCAACTCAGGTCTGAACCTAAGTAGAGGTGTGTGCACGGATGAGCGAAGACATGCGCTGTGACAAACCTTACTTGAACCCATTATTGTGAACATAGTGGTTGGCCGCGTGCGATTTCGTAGGGCAGAGTTAAGCCAACTCCCTGGAGCCGCCGATGGGTTGCAATTGCCAAACCTTGCAGGAGCGACCAACACAGGTCGCACCCGGCAGGAGCGACCCACTCAAGGAGACGCTCGGGACAAATGGTCCCAAGCTACGGCATCTCGCGTCTCGCTAGTTGAGCACTCTTTGCGAATCGGTATCGAGACTATCGGCCGCGATCCAACCGCTCATCAGCACCATCGGCATTCCAGGGCCTGGATGCGCAGCACCGCCGGCTAGATAGAGGCCATGCAAATCTCGACTGCGATTGGCGGGCTTAAAGGCGCCCAGGAATTTTCCGTGGCTTGCCAAACCGTAGATGGCTCCGTTGAGCACTCGATATCGTTTGTGGATACCTTCGGGAGTCAACGAGGCTTCGCTCACAATCCGATCGCGAATGCCTTTCATGCCACCCGTGCGTTCGAGCTTATCGAGGATGACTTCTCGGTACTCAGGCAGCATCTGGGACCAATCGTGATCGGGTCGGAGATAAGGAGTATGAACGAGTATGTAAAGTGCTTCGCCGCCCGGAGGTGCAACTTCGGGTTCCGTTCGCGCGGGGGCGCACACGTAACACGTTGGATCTGGTGCAGGATAGCCGCGCTTGTAAATCCAATCAAACTCCTCGTGCGGATCTTTTGAGAACACAAAGTTATGGTGCAGCAGGTGGTCGTAGGCCTCGCGCAGTCCAAGGTACAACACCACGCCAGAACAAGCGGGTTCGAAATTCTTCTTGCGAGTGAATTGTGTCGGCCCAGCATACTCACGCAACAGTTCGCGATGGGTTCGAACTGAATCGCAGTTCGATACCACAGCATCGAAGCTCAGCGATTCGCCACTGACCAAACGCACTCCCGTGACTTCGCTGGCGTTGGTTTCGATGGCATCTACGTCTGTGTTGCAGCGCACGGTAACACCCAGATCCGCAGCCAGTTTGGCAAGCGCTGTAGGCACGGCGCGAGTGCCGCCGATGGGGTACCACACGCCTTCTTTGGTCTGCATGTGCGCGATCCCACACAGGACCGCGGGCGAAGCTTCGGGGGATGAACCAACGTATTGCGTGAAGTGATCAATCATCTGCGCTGCACGCGCGTCGGGCACATGCTTGCGCACGACAGCGGCCACCGATTGCCCCATCCGGAGCGATAGAACGTCTTTCAGAACATTCAAGTTGAATGCACCGGTCGCCTCGAACGTATCCGCGATGCCTCCGACGCTTTTCCAGAAGAAGAAACGTTCCGAGACATCATGCAAGCCTCGGGACATATCGATGAACTTGCCATAACCATCAGCGGATTTGTTATCACCCGATAGGTCGCGCAAGTTTTGTTGCATACGAACCGTATCCGACACCAAATCTAGTGAAGTCCCATCTTCAAAGAAGCAACGCCACTGCGGGTCAAGTTCAACTAATTTCACATAATCTTCGATGCGCTTACCCGCCTCTTCGAAGATGCGTTTCAGCACACCGGGCAACGTTAAGATGGTCGGCCCCATGTCGAATCGAAAGCCATCGGCACGATGCTCGGCCGCTTTTCCACCCAGCCACTCGTTCTTCTCGAACAAGGTCACCTCGTGCCCACGAGCAGCCAAAACGCATGCTGCAGAGAGGCCTCCGAGCCCACTGCCAATTACTGCGACCCGTTTCGTGGACCGCACTGATGTCTGATCGATCATTGATTGTCTTGCTGATTTGACGAAAGTTTGCGCAAATTAGGTATATCCAAGCCGTATTTTATCAGGAAGACTAGTGTTTCACGAAGTGGGCATCCCAATTACGCCTGCAATCTCGCGCATGCTGCTTTTGGGGGTCAAAAAACAACGATTTCGAAAAGTCAAATTAAATAGTCTCGGCCCTTATTAACTTCATGGCTCCCTGATGGCGATTCCTAAACGTCCTACGACCCAAACTTCTGCCGCTGGATTGCATTGGCAAGTCACCGACGATGGCAGTCGGACTTTGTGGGACCAGCAACTCGACGAAACGTATCACAGTGGCTGCGGTGCGGTGGCAGAATCG
>JANRMD010000614.1:0-3410 GCA_033761895.1 Pirellulaceae bacterium
CAGGCTGGCGGCAACGCGGTGACTGCCAAGCGAGCCGCATTCGAATACAACAAGCTCAATCAGCGCACTAGTTTGACGCGCTATCAAAGCACCGGCACCAGCAACTTCGTAGCAGCCACGGATTACACTTACGACTCAGTCAATCGCCTCAGCAGCTTGACGCACAAGCAAAATTCCTCGGTGCTCGCCGGTTACACCTACGGCTACGACGGCCTTTCGCGTTTGACCAGTGTCACGTCCACCATCGAAGGACTTTCTACTTACACTTACGACGCCACCTCGCAAGTCGTTGGTGCAGATCATGCGGCTGGCGGACAGGCCGATGAGACTTATGGTTATGACCTCAACGGCAACCGCAACACCAGCGGCTACACAACATCAACTAACAATCGCACCACCGCCGATCCAGGTTTTACTTACACTTACGACGACCAAGGCAATCGCACATCGCGAACTGAAACCTCGACTGGCAAAGTCACTGAATACACCTGGGATCACCGTAATCGGCTGGTAACCGTCAAAGATCGCAACACGGCAAGTGGCAGTGTCGTAAAGCAAGCCGACTACGCTTACGATGCCTTCAACCGCTTGGTCACGCGAAGCTTCGATGCTGACGGCGCCGGTTCCGGCGCCGCCACTAATCAATTCTGGGTCTACGACGAAGGCATCAATGCCGTCCTGCAATTCGACGGTTCATCCGCCAGCAATTTGAGTCATCGTTACTTATGGTCTGATCGCGTTGACGAACTGTTAGCCGACGAGACTGTTGGCAGCGGCTCCGACACACTCTACGCGCTCGGTGATCATCTAGGCACCATTCGCGACATCGCCAACTTCAACGAATCAACCGCCGTAACTTCCGTCACCAATCATCGCACCTACAACAGCTTTGGCAAATTGGTTTCCGAAACCAACGCCGCCGTCGACCTCATCTTCGGCTACACCGGCAAGCAGCTCGACGAGGCCACTGGCCTCCAGCACAACCTCTTCCGCTGGTACGATTCCGGGCTTGGCCAGTGGCTTAGTGAGGATCCGCTAAACTTCTCAGCGGCAGATGAGAATTTAAGAAGGTATGTTTCGAATTCTAGCTTAGACGCGAGGGACCCAACTGGGCTAGAACGCTTTTCGCCTGAAGAAACCAAACAAATCCAAGATCACTGGAGAGCCTGGAAGAACGCGCAGGGGCGCATGCTAACTCCGGGAGAGTCTGCACTTCTAACACAAATCTTTGGACCAAAGTTGGATCTAAATCCAATTAGGCTCTATAACCAACCGTACACGATATACAACTCGACACAAACAATGGCCCCGAACAACGGTGTATACTTCCAACCTGGACACTATTCCAAAGACTTCTCCAAAACCTTTGACATCTACAAAAAACGCCGATTTATTCATGAGATAACCCATGTGCTTCAATATCAACAGGGCAACTGGAATATCCTTAGTGGATTAGCTATGGGAGCTTACGACTGGCTCCCAGGCTGCGATCCGTATGTGTACTCAAACTCCGATCTTGGGAATTATCCGCTCTATGATTTTAATATGGAGCAGCAGGCAGAGATTGTCGCACAATACCATACAAGATACTTTACAGGTCCTCTAGCGCACTACCAAGGAGCAGCCGCACAAACCATCGGTACTTTTGATACGCAAGGCCCAAGTTTGCTTGCACCAATGTTTGAGATGTTTCAAGCTTGGCAAACGACGGAAACCATTCGAATCGGCAGCTTTGGCCCTTAGCCCGACTCAGTCGTCTACAGAAGATGGTGTTGAACCTAAGTACTTCTGCTAGTGCTAGTCGACAAAAACCAAAGGCATCAAGCCCAATTGAGTAATTCTCTGTTTATTCCATGATCGCTACTATTTACTCCCATTTTTCGTAAATACAAATGTTTCTAAAAAGAGCATTGCTGCTGTTACTAGCCGGGATTGTGGGGTGCGATGCAGGCGTAAATACCCGAATGGTTATTCGCAATTCGACGGGACACGACGAAGTCAATCCGGTGAGTGGCGAGGATCTACATTGGATCGCGCATGCCGCAAGTCAGTTTGAACTTAGCGAGATTGAGTCTGAGCACCCTGGCATTCGAATCTACTCATCCATAGGCACACACCCCATACTCACCATGTTCGTCTTCTTGCAGGAGCATCCGATCAGAATCGAAATTGTCGAGGATTATCCTACTAGTCGTACAAGCAGACATCGCAAGCTTGTTGAAACGATCACAACGGAGTCGACCAGAAATGGGTTCGAGGCGTCGATTGAATACCAAACACGAGATCCTTTCCCATTGCATTGGGTAGTGTTACCTGCCCTAGGTATTGCAACGGCTTGGATTTTGACAAGAAACTTCAGATGGAAACCACTTGTGAAGCCAAACCGAGCATCTTCGGAGGACACCAACGCTAAGGCAAACACGCAATAATAGAAAAGCAAAGTGGGTGGAAGGTCGAAAAGGTGTCAGGTACCAATTTTGCAAAGGTACCTGACACCTTTGACCTTTGCCTTAATGACTCGATAGGCTGGGAGTCTGGCGAAGAAAAACTTGTTAAATCGCTGTTTCACGAGATTAGCCACCACTATAAAACAGAAGATGTAGATGACTCCGGGTTGCTGCACAATGCGCACAACCTCGAAATAATCATGGATGGCCTATCGGGAACGGGGATTAGGTATTCGTTGCAGCGGGAATCATACAACGCAGCTCAGCCGTCGCCTACGTTGACGGAGGTTGTCTACCACTACTTTGGTGCTTTGATGGAAAGTTATTCGTTTCCGTAAATCATTGCTGGTTAAAGAAGGAAAGAAAGGACAGGCAATGCAAATTGACACTGTCCGTCAATTTTGGTAAACTCTGCGGACTAACCAAGGAGAACCAGATATGACGATTGCACGTTCCAAACTGGTCGATGTCGACGTAAGTCGTTGGTATCACTGTATTTCAAGATGCGTCAGGAGGGCCTTCCTTTTATCTGAAGGGGAGGATTCGAACTCGGGAGACCGCAAAGGTTGGATCGAGAGACGACTAAAGGAACTTGCGGAAATCTTTGCCGTTTCCGTCGGTGGTTTTTCGGTGATGGATAACCACCTCCATTTGCTGCTTAGACTCGATTCTCACTTGGCTGAACATTGGACGGCAGAGGAAGTCGTCAATCGCTGGTTCAAACTCTTTCCGCCTCGCGGGACCGATCGCAAGCCATTGCCAACTGAAAAACTGAAGGCACTGGTTACAGAACGCTTGAAAGATGCCGCTTGGATCGCTTCGACACGAGAGCGTTTGGGATCGCTGAGTTGGTTTATGAAGTGCCTCAAGGAACCACTGTCGAGGATGGTCAACAAGGCTGAAAACTGTACCGGTGCGTTTTTCGAAGGACGCTTCAAATCGATCGCGATTCTCGATGAAGAA
>JANRMD010000615.1:0-3642 GCA_033761895.1 Pirellulaceae bacterium
CAAGTTGACGCCGATGGCAAAACTTTAGCCGCAAGTGCTCCCGGAGTCACACCCATGGAAGCACTCGCTGCTTGGCTGACCCAAGACAACCGTCAGTTCGCCCGCAACATGGCCAATCGAATCTTCTTCCATTTGATGGGCCGTGGGATCGTCGATCCACCTGACGATTTTCGCGACTCCAATCCCCCCAGCAATCCAGAATTGCTCGAATATCTGACCGACGAATTGATTCGCAGCAACTATTCGGTGCGCTCGTTATCCAAACTGATCCTTAACAGTCGCATGTTCGCTCGCGCCGCCGTGGACGACGTGCATGTGCAAGGCCTAGATGCGGAAGCGAATTTTGCGGGCTACCCGCTGCGGCGCATGTCGGCTGAAGTGCTGATGGATGCGCTCAGCGATGTAACGCAAGTGATCCAAAAAGTCGATGAGCAAGCGGGCACCACGACCTCGGCGCAGCGGGCGGTGGCTCGAGCCGAAGTGCCACCCGGCAGTGGCTTTTTAGCGACCTTTGGCAAACCCAATCGCTTGCTTGTCTGCGAATGTGAACGTTCCAATGCAGTCTCGTTGGGGCAATCGTTAATGCTGATAAACGGATCCGATATGCGCAGCAAATTGGCCGAATCCAAAAATCGTATCGCTGATATGCTGAACGCCAAAGCGTCTTTACCCGAGACCATAGATGAGCTCTACCTGGCGACACTCACCAGAACACCCACTCCCACAGAATCGAAATGCATGGTGGACTATGTGACTCAATCCTCCGATGCTCGTGCCGCTCTTGAAGATGTGTTGTGGGCACTCATTAACAGCCAAGAGTTCGCTGTCATTCGGTAGGATTAGCCGCAGTGCGCTAGCACCGGTTGCCGCGGCGCAAATCGGACGCTAACGCGTTTTGATGTTGTGCGTTTCCAGCTTTCGCAACCGAAGCGTTAGCGAGGGAACGAGTTACGGCGTCGACTTGACGATGCAGGAAGGTCCCTCGCTAACGCTGTGGGTTATGAAAAGCCAAGCAAAATGTCATCCGTATCGCTTCAAAGCAGCCAATAGTGCAACATCAAAACTAGCGCGTTCCGGCTGATGTTCCAAACCCTAAAATTAAGCTGTGACAATCCACTAGTGCTCTGTAAACATTAGATTTTTGGGTTGATCGCACTCCAGTACTATTAACCGCACGGCGTTAGCCGCGGTTTTCACATTGCGGAAACCGGTGCTAACGCACATCGGTTAATGTGTCTAACCCCAAAATCTAAGATGGACGAAGCACTAGCCCTTCGACGCAATTCAACTTTGGGGTGATTGCTTTATTGTCGCACGATTGTCCCAATCGTAGCTGCCACAATTGAGACAATTGTGCGACACTCAACCCCAAAATCAAATGAAGCACTAGCGTGCCAATTTCTTGCCTGGTTGGTGGGCACCATTCTGATGCAAAATCAGTTTAGTGACCTTCCCTGCGTCATCCTTCACGAAAGAAATCTGCGCGTCGACTACCTTCAGAAAGAACTCCGACTCCGATTCGGCAAAGAGTTCGAATTTTGGTTGCCCGGTTGCTTGCAAGCTGAGTTGATCGCCAGCGAGTGCGATACTGATCACAAACCTCGGTAGGATCTCATAATCACCGACGTAACTCTCAAGTATCTCGGGGGCGAGTTTGATCGCGGTGCGAACTTTTCTGGGCTCAAACTTTTGTAATGGGATATCGCGATCCAGTAAATGCAGCCCGATGTAGTCGATGTCGCTTGAGGTGTTCGCCAGCACAACGACTCCGACTCCGCGCTTTTTGTCGAAGCCGACAAATGAATGATATCCTCCGGTTTCACCATTGTGCCAAACTATCTCGGCGTTCGTTGACTTAAGGATGTGCCACCCCAAGCCAATGGATAAGTCGGGAGTTCCTGTGGCAATTCTTGTTTTGGTTTGCAAAGCCATCGCGTCGGAAAGCGGTGATTTCGATTTACCCATATTGGCTTCGACAAACTTGAGCATATCCGCAACGGTTGATCGGAGAGCGCCCGCGCCAGCCAATGTGGGCAGATCCCAGTTCTTCACTTCCTCAAGCACCTCGTTGTGACCGAAGGCTAAGCGGCCCTTCATGTTTTCGGTCAAGGTGATCGAGGTGTCCGTCATTCCTAGCGGCTTGGTGATGCGTTCAGCCACCAACTGTTCATATTCCGTACCCGCTTGAAGTGCGAGGATATGTCCGAGCAGCCCCATACCAAGATTTGAGTATTCGTATTCCTTACTGATATCTCGGGGCAATTGGCAAGAGGCCAGCGCCGTATACATCTGCTCGACGGAGTAGTCAGCGTACGGATTGAGGTCATCCTTGGGAGCGAAATTGTTGGGCATCGCGGGCAAAGCTGATGTGTGCGTGGCCAAGTCCAGCAGCGTTATCTCACGACCGTCGCGGGTCGGCAGCTTGACGGTTTTCGGCAGGTATTTCGACGCAGGGTCGCTCAGCGAAACCTCGCCACGCTGCACCATATCCGCCAATAACAAAGTTGTAAAAACCTTGGTCACGGATCCGATTTCGAAGACGGTATTCGCGTCAGGCTTCACCGACGATTTGCTCGACGATTGGCTGGACGAAGGGCCAGTTCGCAGTGCCCCATAGCCGATCGTCTGATTGCCCTGCGGTCCAATAACCCCGACTGCAATACCCACACATTGCTTGTCGATATCGACTCGTTGCTTGAGGATCTCCTGCACTTCCTCCACCCTCCAGGCTTTAGGTTTCGATTGCGCTAGAATTGAAGTTACCGAAAGCAATACAAATGTAGTGGCAATGAGGTACTGTTGGAACATGAATTGGATCTCGGTTGGGTTACTGCGTAGCTTGGGACCAAGTGGTACTTCGTCCAACTTTAACGATGTCGATTCCAGGCAATGGCAAGCGGCGTGCACGCGAAAGGCGCAACGACCAAGGTCGCGAAAATCACTGCCAATGGATAGTAAATGAAGGTCGCGCTCGCAGGACGAAAAACTAGTGCCGCGACCATCAATCCACACCCAACCCCAGCAATTGACCCTAAATTCACTATGCTCACATGCTTCCGCCTATAGGCGACCGCGAACGCCCAGCCCGTTGCGGCCACAGCCAATAGCGCAGCCACGGTTGTACACACGGCATGAATGTGCATGACAACCATAACGTCTGCAAACTGCCTGATGACTCCCAGAGCGACACAATAGCCAACACTGCTGGTAACTAAGGTGAAAAGGATGCTTGCCCCGCGCCCAGACAATCCAATCGTCCCCAGGTTAGCCATGGCAATCCAGGGCCCCAAAATCGTCATCGGAATAAAGAGTATCCCAACGTCTTTGGGCAGGTAATAATCCGGTTTGAGCTTCAGCATCCACAGCGTAAACAGGCACGCTATGAAGACTAGGAACCAGAGTAACCACGAGGCGAGCGAACTGTAAGCGGCTGTCTTGAGTATGGAAGCAGAAAACTGTTTGCTCGTGTAGGGGCGACTACACAGGAAACTTCCCATGCCAGACTCAAGCTCCAATTCGGTGACGAAATCTCCCACCTGTGTCTCGCGTTGCCCAGCCGCCTTTGAATCCACTTCCAATCCGAGAAACAACCCAGCAGCACATGCCAACAAGGAAACGAAACCACCCAAAAACAAAACCACT
>JANRMD010000616.1:0-12324 GCA_033761895.1 Pirellulaceae bacterium
AAGCGGGCGAGGACGCCCGCGCTCCGGAATACCGGATGTCCCTCCGCAAGAAAATCCAGGTGAGTTCCAAAAGTCACCATACTTTGTACGCAAACGGAGGCGTTTTCGGGTGCGCCACCTGTAGTCCGCTATGATACGATAGTCTGGTCCTCACGGAGCGCGGGCGTCCCCGCCCGCTGCCCCACTTTTTAACATGGTATAGAACTTACAATTCGCGACACTAGCGCGCTGCGGCTAATCCTAATGTCAAAGTTGAGTGTCGCACAATTGTCCCAATTGTGGCAGCTACGATTGGGACAATCGTGCGACACTAGCCCAAAAGTCCTCGCTCCACATCACATGCTAGTCGAGTGCCGATTAGTGAGAAGTGTCCAAGCAGACTAACTTTCCATCTAAGATAGATTGTAGCACCTTGGTTTGAAAGCTAGCCGCACTAAACTCGCGCAGCCCAGGCAAATCTGTTGCGGAATTTACGGACTAGCTTCAAGCTGGGTGCTTTCGATTTTCGAATTGAGGGTAGAATTCAACGCACGCTCAGCGGTCAGGCTCAAGCCTAAACTGCTAACATGACAGTCGAAACCAGAGCTGGATAGGCATCCCTTTTTACAAGCCAAGATGGTACACGGCACGAATGAGTTCTGACTACACGCAGCAACAGACGTTAGGTGAATTGCACAAAGCGGAGCAGCTAAGCCTCCAATTGACGGTTCCCCCTGCCGAAGTACCCGGATACCGCATCGAAAGATTGCTCGGACAGGGAGCGTTTGGTCAAGTTTGGCTGGGGCGTGATTTAAATACCGGTCGCCAAGTCGCTGTGAAGTTTTATTTGCATCGCGGTGGAGTCAATTGGTCTTTGCTCAGTCGAGAGGTAAAGCACTTGGTGAATATGTCGACCGGCCGGCATATTGTGCAAGTGCTGGGCGTAGGTTGGGAAGCCGAGCCGCCTTACTATGTGATGGAGTTCCTTGAGAACGGTTCCATCGAGGACCTCGTTCGAGCTCGCGGGGCGCTGGGTATCGCCGAATCCGTGGCCTTGTTCCGCGAAATTGCAGAGGGCCTCAATTACGCTCACGGCAAAGGTGTCTTGCACTGCGATCTAAAGCCCGCCAACGTGCTGCTGGACCATGACTGGCGGCCGCGTCTAGCAGACTTTGGGCAAAGTCGCATGTCGCACGAGCAGGCTCCATCGCTGGGGACCTTGTTCTACATGGCGCCAGAGCAAGCCGATTTGGCGGCATCAGTCGATTCGAAATGGGACGTCTATGCGCTCGGAGCGATCCTCTACACCATGCTGGTGGGCAGCCCGCCCTACCGTTCCGCCGAAATGGTCGAGCAACTGGACACCGCGGGCTCGTTGCCTGAACGCCTGAAACGTTACCGCGACACTATCTACAGCAGTCCACCTCCCAAGCTACATTATCGTCGACGTGGCGCAGATAAACAGCTTTGCCAAATCGTCGACCAGTGTCTTTCCAAACGCCCCGAAGATCGCTTCAACAACGTGCAACAAGTATTGCAGTCGTTGCAACGTCGGGATTCTGCAAAAATCAAACGCCCCTTGTATCTGTTGGGCATCGTTGGACCGATCTTGCTGTCGATCTTGATGGTGATGTTCTCGATGCGGAGCACCGGAGTAGCGAAACAAGATTCACTGGCCGCAGTTCACGAGTGGTCCTTGAAGAGCAATCAGTTTGCGGCCATGTTCGCGGCCCGCACGCTGGAGAGCGAGATCGATAAATTGTTTCGTACTGTTGAGGATGAAGCTAGCCGCGCGGACTTGCGCGAGGGCTTGCTTGCCTTGACCAAAGCCGCCGCGCCCCACTTAACTTCCATAGCCGACGGCGATACCAATCCCAAGCACATCGAGTCGTTGACGCACGAAACTACTTTCAAGGAACTGGAGAGCTATCTTGCGGAGCGCATCGCCAAGCTGAAGCGACGCGGGGGCAATGCGTCCTCCTTCAATAGTCTTTTCGTTAACGACGCGCGAGGCACGAACGTAGCGATTGCTTTTGGGGATCCTCAAGAAAAGTTTTCGCAAAGTCCTGTAGGACGCAACTTTGCCTTTCGCAGCTACTTCAATGGCCAGCGTGAAGATGGACCAGAGAGTTCAAAGCAGTCCTTTTCACCCACCACGCACACTCATTTATCAGGATCTTTTCGCAGTACCTCCACCGGAAAGTGGAAGGTCGCGATCAGTGCACCTATTTGGCCCGAAACGGGCAACGACGAATCGGAAGAGAGCCTGGCTAAAGTCAAACCAGTCGGTGTCTTGGTCTTGACCATCAACCTCGGTGACTTTGATCTCCTGGGTGCCAACGAGCCTGAGGGTGAACAGTCTCCTCGGTTAGCTGTTCTGGTTGATGGCCGTCACGGAGCTCAGCAAGGAACGCTGCTGCAGCATCCGGTGCTCAAAGAGATGGAGTTGCGATTCCAGGAAACCAAAGTGAAGGAAGCGGTTCCGCAAATCGACGCGCAGCAGTTGGCCGCGCTTCAAGAGACGGGCTTAATCGACTACCAAGACCCTTCGACAAGTTTTCCGGCTGGCAAAGAATTTTCAGGCAATTGGGTGGCTGCTATCAAAAAAGTTCGTTTGCCAAGCGATTCGAACTCAGGCACGGACGACGAGCGCGCCAGCGATTTGTGGGTTTTGGTTCAAGAGCGAACAAGCTTTGTCGAGGCACCTGTAACGCAACTAGGGACTCGACTGCAACGGGAAGGCTACATCGAGTTGGCTGCGGTGATCTCTGTGGTCTTGCTAATGTGGTTCTTCGTGATCCGAATCGGCAGGGCAGACCTAAGCAAAAGCGCGCAGCGTGACAGCGAAAAACCGCTACAATACAGCAACCTAAAGTCGACTGTGGATCACTAGTGCTTCGTCACAATTTGATTTTGGGGTTGAGTATCGCACAATTGTCCCAATTGTGGCAGCTTTGTTGCAGCTACGATTGGGACAATCGTGCGACAATAAAGCAGTCACTAGTGGTGTGCCACTGGCTATGCCAGTGCGAACGGAGGATCTACTGTTCACCAAAAGTAGACTCCCAAGTGCGAACAGCGTAACACGAGAGCTGCCGAAGTTGTACGGTTTAAGTGACGATCAAGTCGGGTGAACGGTAAATCGCCATGGTTGAGTCAGTCCACTTGAAAGCATCTGCTAATTCGAACCGTATCACTTCGACAGATTTCCGTTTAGGACTCATATTGGATCGACTACCTTTTTGTTACGAATTGTCTCCTACGTTTGCACTGGCACAGCCAGTGGCACACGAAAAACCAAACACCTAAACCCAAAAATCTAATGTGGACAGAGCACTCGTGCTTCGTCACAACTAAGTTATCGTCCAGGCACAATTAGTCAGAGTTTTTCAAAGAGGTACAGCTGGTGGAATCGATCGAAGCGTCCTTGCTCAACTATCTGCAACAGAAATTCGGAATGCGTCCGAACCTGGACGACAGTCTCGCGATGCTCGGCGTTGATTCTGTAAGTATGGCTGAGCTCACATTTGATATCGAAAAAATGTATGGCATCACGGTCGACGAAATGATGTCTGTCGATACCGTGGAAGATTTGATCGAATACATCCGCAAACGCCAAGACACTCATGCAGAGAAGTCTTAACGCAACGTAGGACGGGACCCTCTGTCCCGTCCTTTAGGTCTGCCGATTTCTACGTAGCGCAAGCCGTCAAGGCTTTCGAGGGCCAGCCGGCCGGGATGTTGCGACTCGGCGAAGCGTAGGCTGCTAACAACCTCAGCCCTCGTCGCCATTCGTCACCGTGTCTCAAGTTAGTGTGAAACCGAACGATCCGCAGAGTAAATCTGCGGGATTAACCGATGGGCGTTAGCCCCGGTTTTTGCTGTGGTAGCCGCCGCTTACCCTTCAAGCATTCGAAAGTAATGCGGTGGCCCTCGAAATGCTTGACGGCTTTCGCTACCCAATGATCGACAAGCCCTCAAGGCTTTTGGGAATCGCTGGCGCGCAACAGGCAGGCACCGAAATGCTTGACGCATTCCGCTACAAGATCTCTCGAAATGCTTGACGCATTCCGCTACAGCGCTAGCTAAACAACTCAGCGATGGGCTGGCCGCCGTCGGTAATTGGTACTGGCCGATTGCCGTCGTACAGTTCGGCTTGAAAATCGATGCCCAGCGCATGATGCACGGTTGCGTGGAAGTCGGGGATCGAAACAGGTCTTTCAACCACATTTTTCGACAGTTCATCGGTCACACCGATGGCACCGCGATGGTTTAGACCACCGCCGGCGAGAATGAGACTGAACGTGGAAGATTGATGTCCGCGGCCCCCTTTACCATCAAACTCTGCCGGACGCCCAAACTCGGTACCAATCACAATCAAGGTCTTATCCAGTCGCTGGCGAGCTTCAAGATCGTCGATCAGAGCTGCGAGCGCTTGGTCCAACTCTTCAATCATCGTCCATTGATTCTGTTGTCCCTCTTGATGTGTATCCCAGCCAGTTCCATTGACGAAGTTGAGGTTATGGGAGACTTCAACGAAACTCACTCCGGTCTCGGTTAATCTACGTGCAAGCAAACATCGCTGACCAAATTCACCGCCATAAAGAGCACGCGTGTCAGGCTTTTCTTGATTCAGATCGAAGACACTCATGAACTCTTTGCTTGACAGCCGCATGCTCTCGCTCAACGCTTCGTCGTACGCTTTCAATTCCTTCGAATCCGAGCGATCGGCTAAAGCCGTCGGGCGTACCGCATTCAAGAACTGCTCGCGACGCGCGGCACGTTCAGCGGTTACGTAATCAGGTCGCGTCAAGCCGCTCGGTCCGGCTTTGAGGTCCGTCAGATAAAGGTAACCGTGTTTGGCACCCAGAAAACCCGGACTCCGCGACACATTGGGATAACCGATGACCACGTAGGCCGGTGCGGATGGGTTTCCCGCGCCGCGCTGATGTGCGACCGCCGATCCAAGTGATGGATACTGAATGGTGCCGTTCACGGGCCGGCCCACATGCACCCAGTAGACTGCCGCTGCGTGCTCGTCAATCATCTCGTGATGCACCGTTCGGACCGCTGTGACTCGATCCATGCGATCAGCCGTCCGTTTGAGATGTTGGCAAACTTCCACTCCAGGCACGGCGGTTTTGATCACATCGTAGTCAGTTCCCGCGACACGGTCCTTGGAGCTTCCACGACGCTTTGGGTCGAAGGTATCGATCTGCGACATCCCGCCACCGAGCCAAATGAAAATCACGTGGTCAGCTTTGCCTGGCGGTGGGGTAGTTGGCCGTTGATCGGCATAAGTCCGCTGGAGATTGTTGGGCAGAATGAGCCCTGAAGCGGTGATGCCTGATGCTGCCAAAAATCTGCGTCGATCCATTTCTTCCCGCCCTCGTCGCATCAAAATGATAGAGATTTTCGCCCGCATTCCACTTCGGTGAGTCGCATTTGCCGGGCGCGACTATTCCCCATAACTCATCTCATCCTGGTTTCCCAGTAGATTGGTAAATCACGAGGCCCGTTGTTTCGGTTAACGGCATTTTAATCTATTTTCAGGAACGGGTGTCAACTTCAGATGGTCGCCACCGGCAGGGGTAGCTTCATGGCAGCGATAAGGGCTGCGTAAAGCTTGCCCGGCCCCCATAAACAGTCTTAATCTACGGTTTTTCCGGGATTCTCTTGTTTCTTGTACCAAACTAGTCACCATGAAACTTTACCATAGAGTATGGGCAGGCACCCATCGGGCCATCATGTTGGACGGCCCTTGTTGGGTGGGCTTAATGTGGCATTGTTGGCCGACTTGGGGTTTTTGGGCACGACTGCGAACGTTGATGGCAACGAGCAATTATCTAATTTCGATGCGTCGCGAAAGTCTGCGAACGTTCTTTGAAGCGTCGCCGACCGCTCGACTTTTGCGCTCCGACCTCGCCCCACTCGTGCTCGACTTTCTCAACCAGACTTTCAAAACTGGCGATACGATTTCGATCGGCCAAACCGATCTGCGCATGCGGCTGAACGCGTACCAGGAGGAGCTTCACGAATCCGAACCTGACATGATGATCGGCCCCCCAGAGCGTTACATTGCGCTGTGGGCCGATGCGGGTTGGCTGTTGCGGTTCCTCGAATCCACATCGATGGAACCCCAGTATCAACTTACGCGTTACGCGGAGGAAGCGATCCGGTTCGTGGACGCGGCTGTCGCCAAAGGCAATTCGCTGGTAGGCACGGAGAGTCGTTTGCGATTGGTGATCGAGACACTCGAAGATCTGGTTCGCGGCGCATCGGCGGATCCAAGCCGCAGATTGGATTACTTACGCAAACAACGCGAACAGATCGATCGCGAAATCGCTGCCATTGAAGCCGGCAAGTCGGTGCAGGTTTATCGGCCCGCACAAATTCGCGAGCGTTTCCAAACCGCCATCGATCTCCTCAAGGCGCTCCAGTCCGACTTCCGAGCCGTCGAAGAGCGTTTTCAGTTCATCGCGCGTGACGTCCAGCAACTGCAAGCCTCCGGTCAGGACACACGCGGCAGCATTCTGGGCTATGCACTGGACGCTGAAGACCTCTTGAAGCAACAGGATGAAGGGATCAGTTTTTTCGCCTTCGTCGCCTTTCTGATTTCACCGTCGCAGCAAGCCGCGCTGCGCAAAAACATCGCCGAAGTACAGCAGTTGGCGGCACTCGCCGATCAACAAGAGTCGCTAGCCCGAGTTCGTCGCATGGTCCCCTCACTGCTCGCGGAAGCGGACAAAGTGATGAAGACCACCGCGAGACTATCGAGCACGCTCCGACGATTGCTGGATGCCCAAGCCGCCGCGCACCGTGTACGTCTGGCGAATGTGCTGCGTGAAATCAAACAAGCTGCCTTAAATGTCCGCAATGCTCCCCCGGTCGATTCGGTGCAACTCAATGTTCTGGCAGAGGCTGAGATTGCTTCGCCGCTAGCTCGCACCTTTTGGACCCCCAGCACCACGTTTGACGCCAACCAACCCGAGCAGCACGTCATGGATTTGACTCAGATGCAATCGATTGCAGGCGCCTTTGCAAAACTACAGCGTCTAGACTTTCGCAAGCTCCGTCAGACCATTCGCGAAGCAACCTTCAGTGGCAAAAGCGAAACGCTGGGGGCCTTGCTGGAACGCACGCCTGTCCAAAGTGGGGTCGTTGAACTGTTGGGCTATATGCAGATCGCCCATGATGACGGCCATTCAATTGACTCGAGTCGTACCGAACGCATCCAAGTCAAACAATCGCGCCGCCCCGATCATTTCTTACAAGTCATTGTTCCGCACATCACTTTCCTACCTAAAGCGAACTCGAGTACGACTGGACGCAAGCCAAGATGACGCCAAGTTACTCAACCGATACTGAGAGCCTTCATGCAGGCACGCACACAGCCAGCCCACCCGCTGAATGGGGCGCGGTGGCCGTGCGTTTGCTGCAGGGGGTCGTTTATCATGACGACAATGTAGATACATGGGAATGCTTGCAACGTTCCGTATCTCAGTTGACGGATTACTTTGCCAAAATTGGTTTGCAGTTGATCGTCGACGAAACCGACGCGATGGCTTATCTCAGGCAGCCTGAGGATGATGAGATCGCGCCCGAGCACGACCATGTACCGCGACTCTTTCGCCGCTCGCCATTGACCTACGACGCAACTCTACTGTGCGTTCTACTGCGCGATGAATTGCGCCAGTTCGAAGAAGAAGATGTGCAGAATGAACGTTGTGTGGTGGTTCAAAGCGACCTGTTAGCGGTCTGGCAAGCGTTTTTCCCGGAATCGTCGGATGAAGTCAAGCTAAACCGGGCGCTCACCGCCGCACTTCGAAAACTGGAAGACCTTAAATTTGTGCGTCAATTCGAGAAAGAACCTGCGAGCTGGGAAATCCGACGCATCATTAAGGCGCGCCTGCCCCTCGCAGAGCTCGAAAGGCTCCGGCAGAGTTTGGTGGAAGCCGCACAGGGACAAGTTACCTTACAATCCGATGCACCTGAGTGAATGCAGTACGTGGTAGCGCCCTGTTGAGAATTTACACTAACCATTAAGTGCATGTTGATGAAGGATCTGTTTGAGAACGAGGTCGACGCGCGATCACCGCTGCCCGGTTTTCGGCTATCGAAACTCGAAATCTATAATTGGGGAACGTTCGATGGTGCGGTCTATTCGGTCACGCCTCGCGGTCAGACGACGCTCTTGGTGGGTGAAAACGGTTCAGGTAAATCGACTCTCGTTGACGCACTACTGACTTTGCTCGTTCGCCCACAGACTCGCAACTACAACGTGGCCGCTGGTGCGACGAAGAACGAACGCGATGAGAAGACCTACATTCGCGGTGCTTATGACCGAACTGTCGGGGACGCTGGTCGGCCTCAAATTCAATATCTCCGCAGTGGCAGTGGTCATTACACTGCCCTGCTTGCCTGTTTTGCCAACGAAGCCAAACGCAGTTCCTTTACGGTTTGCCAAGTTCTGTATTTGAACAGCGACAGTTCGGTCGAGAAAATTTACGCGTTTGCGGACGGCGAACACGGGATCGTTCAGGATCTTGGTCAATTGTCGACCGGCGCGGGTGTTGCCAAAGTGCTCCGCGATCGAGGTTATCAAACCACCACCAGTTACAAGCAGTACTTCAATTGGATTCAACGCCAAGTCGGTTTTCGCGCCAAGGCGATGGACATCTTCAATCAAACCGTCGCCGTCAAAGATGTGCAAAGGTTGGATCTGTTCATTCGTCAGCACATGCTGGAATTGAAGCCTTGGAAGGAACGTGTCGACCGTTTGTTGGGGCATTTCAGCGAACTGAGTGAAGCGCATCGCATGTTGGTCCGCGTGCGGCAACAAGACGAACTGCTGCGTCCAATTGCTGAAGCAGGTGAGCGCTATCACACGAAGCTGGAGGAGGTCCTGCAATCCAAGAAACGCTTGGATGCAGCCTCGTTGTATTTCGCCTCAGAAACAAACAACTTGCTGACACCTCTGTGTGACAAATGGCAACAGCAAATTCACTTTCTGGCGGGTGATATCGCGCGACTGGAGAAAATGCAAAACGACTTGGGACTTGCAATCGCTCGCATTACGCTGGATATCGAGAACCTAGGTGGAACTCGTGTTCGTGAATTACCGGCGCTCATCGAGCAAGCGGAACAGATGGCTGGTATCAAACGTTCGGCCCGCGCTCGTTTTGAGTCGCAGTTGCAGACCGGTGGCATCAAGCCACAGATTACTTCGCCGGAACAGTTTCATCGTACCCGCGAATTGATCCACAAACAGCGACAGAAGCTCGTTTCTGAGCGCGACGCGACGCGTGAACTGTACGATAAAGTACGGTACGAATCTGGCTCGCTCACGCGACAGTTGAGCGAAGATCGGGCAGAATATGAGGCGTTGCTAAAGCGCAAAAACAACCTACCGGAATCGCTGATCGCACTTCGAGATGCCATGTGCCGCGATCTCAAGTTGGCCCCCAGCGATCTACCCTACGCAGCCGAGCTGATCAGCGTCGCTCCCGAAGAAAGTGACTGGGAGGCTTCGATCGAGCAGGTGCTTTATGGTTTTGCAAGAAGCCTGTTAGTTCCCACGGACTACTATTCACGTGTAGCCGGTTATGTGGATTCAACCCGTTTGCAGGACGGGCGCGGTCAAGGTCAGCGTTTGGTGTATCTGAAGATTGGCGCCCGCACCGCGTCGTTGGAAAGCATGAAACCAGCGGCCGGCTCTTTGGCAACGAAGCTGCTGTTCCGCGAAGACCATCCGTTGGGCGGTTGGGTTCGCAGTGAAGTTCAACAGCGCTTTGACTACACAGCCTGTGATACTATTGAAGAGTTTCAGCGAGCCAAAGGTGCCGCGATGACTCGCAATCGCCACCTAAAATCAGGACCCTTGAAACACGAGAAGGACGACCGTTCTCTACCACAGGATCGCCGACAATTTGTGTTGGGCTGGGACAACCGCCAGAAGCGACTCGATCTGGCTGAGGCCATTCGCGAGAATGAAGCCAGCTTGCAGCAGCTACACACCCGAGCTCAGGAGCACTCTCAGCACGTCGACCAACTGTCAGCTCAAATTGAGTCGCTCGACCAAGCGTACAAAGTTGAAGACTTCGATTCGATCGATAACGTTCGACATGAGTTCGAGGCTTCAAAACTGAAGTTGGAATTGCAGGAGTTTGAGCAATCCAACGATGAGGTACGCGTGTTGAAATCAAAACGGGACGCTCTACAGAGCGAGGCCGCAGGATACCAACGTGATCGAGATGGCTTTATCGCCCAAAAGTCGATGCGTGAAAGTGAACTGCGCAATGGCACTCAGGTTCTGAACGTCGCCCAGAGAAAATTATCGGAAGCAACGCAGGATGGCACGTTGTCCATTGCTGAGGAGCAATTCGACGCGCTCCGTTCAGCCCTGAAGCAACCGCTCACGTTGGATAACTTCGCAACTCTTCCCACTCAGTTTACTCAACAGCTGCGTGAAGAATGCGACAAGCATCAGGAACGGTTGCAACCGATCGCTCGCGACTTGACCAGCGCGATGACCCGTTTTCTGAAGAAATTCCCGGATGAACAAGCCGACTTGGACGCAAACGTTGAATCGCTTTCCAGTTTCGAAGCTCTGTACGCACGCATCGCCACAGATGATCTGCCAAAACACGAAGAGCGCTTTAAGCGACGACTGAACGAGAAAGTACTGCATGAAATCGGCTTGCTCCACGGTAGCCTTGAAGATGATCGCGACGAGATCCGTGACAAGATTGAGCAGCTGAACACTGCCTTGCGATTGCTCGAATGGAAAGCCGGAACGTACATGCGGTTGGAGCCTAGCGATGTGGCAGATCGCGAGATTCAAGATTTCCGGCGCGAGTTATCGGGATGCTTGAGCGGGACGCTGGATGGTACAGCGGAAGCCAACGAAGCTACATTCGTCAAGATTGAAAAGCTGATCATCAAACTTCGCGATGAAAATAACGATCGTTGGCGACAGAAAGTCATCGATGTCCGCAACTGGTTCAACTTCGCGGCGCGCGAATTGGTCGCCGAGACCGGTGAGGCTCGCAGCTACTACGACGGAGGGACGGGTCAGTCCGGTGGCGAGAAAGGCAAGCTTGCGTTTCTCGTATTGGTCGCAGCCATCGCTTACCAGTACGATCTCGAGCCGGATGCTCCAGTGAGCGATCGGTTTCATTTTGTGATGGTCGACGAGATGTTCTCGCGCAGCGACGATCAACACGCCGAATATGCACTCGAACTGTTTGAACGCTTTGGGTTGCAATTGCTGATTGTCGCACCGCTCGATGCTAAAGCTCGCGTCACCGAACCCTATGTGGGAACTTATTTGCACGTCGTCAAAGACCGCTCGACGAATCGCAGTCAGCTGCTTTCCATCACGGCAGAACAACTTATTGAAACGGTCGAGAAACTTGAGACTTAGTGTGCCCGCTCCGCAACCCTGCAGAGCGTTCCACGCCGATTGCCTACTCAAAACGCGAGTCCATAGATGCTCGAGATCCACTTCGATTCATTCCCAACCCTAGAGACTGAACGTCTGCTGTTACGAAGGATCACCAAGGAGGATGCGGAGGCCCTCTTTGCGTTAAGGACCAATCCCGATATTATCCGTTACCTTGATCGTGATAGGGACAAAGACGTCGCCGCCGTAATGAACTTGATTGAGGTCATGGATAGTTCGTTCACCTCAGGAGATGGCATTAACTGGGGGATCACTGTACGTTCAACTCCATCAAGTCCCAGTGAATCGAACTCATCTCCACTGGTAGGTGTCGTCGGTCTGTGGCGTATCAACAAGGCCAACCATCGTGGAGAAGCGGGGTACATGTTGCATCCTCGCGTATGGGGGCAAGGCATCATGACCGAGGCATTCCAGGCAGTGCTGGATTTCGGATTCAAAGTCATGAAGTTGCACAGTGTTGAAGCGAACACGTCAGTCGCCAACACGGCCAGTCAAGCATTGTTGCTCAAGTGTGGTTTTGCCAAAGAAGCTCACTTTCGAGAGAACTGGTATTACAACGGCAGGTTTCTCGATTCACTCATCTTCTGCAAACTTGCGACAGACAAATAGGAAGTTTCTCGAAACTTATCGCCGATCGCCACAATCTTAGTGGAGCGTCAACCTTTAATTTTAGGGTTAGGCACACTAACCGATGTGCGTTAGCACCGGTTTCCGCAATTTGAAAACCGCGGCTAACGCCGCTTGCCATTGTACAATTCTCCAGCTTGGTTTGAAGCAAATTGTTTTTCCGAAGTGGCTATGTCGCAAGGGGTTAGCATTTAGCTTTCAATTGGACGCCTATTGATCTTAGTGATCCGTGGTCGAATATGAAGGTGAGGGCC
>JANRMD010000617.1:0-4123 GCA_033761895.1 Pirellulaceae bacterium
AGGCGGGATGAATCAGGTGAGGGACCGCCAAGTATGACTGAGACGACGCCAGTTTACTACTGGCTATGCCCAGGGTCGAAAGAGTCCGCTAAGCCGCATCCGCCGGACAGCGGAAGCCGTCAAAGGCTTGCGGATTGCTCGGAGCGGAATGGTGTTGCACGTTTCGGGCTTTCACAACCCGAAGCGTTAACGAGGGACCGAGTTACAGCGTCTGTATGACGGTACAGAAAGATCCCTCGCTAACGCTTCGGGTTATGAAAAGCCAAGCAAAACGTCATCCGGATCGCTTGTGCCTGCGATTCCATCGGATAGTTCACTCAGAGTGACTGACCGCTTCAAAAGCGGCCTCTTGGTTCGTTAGGCTTTACCTAACTGCTCTGTTCGTGGCCGAAAATGCTTGGCTTCAGGCGAAATTCGAGCCGCAAAGGTCCGTAACGCGTTGAAATAACGGCCTTTGCGAGTTACGCTAGCGACGGTTTGAGATCAAGCATTGCCCCGCGTTTGCGAGTCCCTAGCAAAATACCTCGAGAAATATTACGAACATGAGCCAAAAAACACCTGCTGACCAGGCAAATACTGGTCCCGTCGCTGCCAATGCCATGTGGCTACTTTGGGCCGGTTTCACTGCGATTCTTGCCGCCGGGGTCGGTTTTGCGATACGCGGAGGGATCCTCGATAACTGGGGTCGCGAGTTTGGTTTCACGGGTTCTGAGCTTGGCGTTATCGGCGGCGCGGGTTTCACTGGGTTTTGCTTCGGCATCATCGTTGGTGGGATTGTGGTGGATAAGATCGGTTACGGTAAGTTAGTTATCGCCGCGTTTCTTTTCCACGTGCTATCAGCTTTTGTAACCTTCTCCGCAGTGGGCGGTACCAGCCGCGATACTGCTTATATGCTGTTGTTCTGGGGCACCTTCTTATTCGCTGTGGCTAACGGAACGCTCGAGGCGGTTGCGAATCCGCTCGTCGCAACTTTGTTCCCACACAATCGAACTCACTATCTGAATATTCTTCATGCAAGCTGGCCCGCTGGCTTGATCATCGGTGGTGCTTTGGGTTGGGTACTGGACGACGGACTGGAACTTGACTGGAAAATTCAGTTGGCGTTGTTCTTGCTACCGACTTTAGCGTACGGCTTTATGTTCTTCGGTCAGAGTTTCCCAAAGAGCGAAGCGTCCGCTCAAGGTCTTTCGCTAGGTACGATGTTCAAAGACGTCGGTCTGCTCGGTGGGGCTGTAGCTTGCTTTCTACTAGCAATGTTCTTTGGTGACCTGTTCAAGCAACTCCTTGGAGCTGATAACGAGGCAATGGCCCAGTACATCGGCTGGGGCCTGGGGGCTGCGTTGCTGGTCGGCGTAGGCATTCTAACGAACTTCTCCATTGGCTCAGTGCTGCTGTTTGTTCTGTTTCTAACTCATGCTTTGGTTGGAGCGGTGGAGCTTGGTACAGACGGTTGGATTCAGAACATCACGGGTAACATTCTGAGTAGTAGCGAAGGGAAGATTCTCTTTGTGTTCACTTCTGCTGTGATGTTTGGCCTCCGCTTCTGTGCTGACTTTATCGAGAAGAAACTGGGTATGTCCCCAGTCGCGATCCTGCTAACCTGTTCGGTTCTGGCATGCATCGGTTTGAATCTGACCTCACGCGTCGAGAGCTTTGGTATGGCACTACTAGCCTTGACCGTTTACGGTATTGGCAAGACGTTCTTCTGGCCTACGATGCTAGCGGTTGCAAGCGACCGCTTCCCGCGCACCGGTGCGATTGCCATTAGCATCATGGGCGGCGTCGGCATGATGTCTGCAGGTCTGCTCGGTTCACCAGGACTCGGCTATTTCAAAGATCGTTATGCTGGGGAAGCCCTTGCAACGGCAAATCCAGAACTGTACGACCAGTACAAATCCGAGAAGCCAAGTAAGTTCCTGTTCCTGCCAGAAGCGACAGGTTTGGACAGCAAGAAAGTTGGTGAATTGAAAGCCGAAGATCCTGCCAAGGAAATAGTCGATGCAGCTTCGATTACCGGCGACCGCAAAACTCTGGTGACCGACTCCGCGATTCCAGCGACGATGGCGGTGATTTACATAGGCCTACTGGCCTACTTCGCATCTATCGGTGGGTACAAGGTTCTCACGCTGGCTGCGCAAGAAAAGAAAGAATAGCGCCGATACCTGTTTGAATCGAAAGAACTCGACCGCAGTCAGATTTCGCTGGCTGCGGTTTTCTTTTACCCAATCGGCCAGCCCAAAGCGCGGTGTAAGTTGAATTGGGCTCGGTTGTAGTCGGCGATAGTCCGCACGTATTGCCGCTGGGCAAGGTCGAGTGCTTGAAGGGACTGGAGCACTTCCAGCGGAAGGCCTTCGCCATCTTGAATGCGATCCAGATTGCGGCGGTAGGAATCTTGAGCCGCTTGAATCCCAAGCTTGGCGATTTCGATTTGTTGACTTCGCTCTTGGACTTGAACATGCGCTTCAGCAATTTCACTAGCAACTGTGTCCATCATTTGAACTTGTCGAAAGCGAGCCTGTCCGACACGCGAGCGAGTTGCATTCTGTGCGGCTTGATCTCCAAAGCCCAAATTGCGCAGCTCCCAATACGCGGCTGCGTCGAAGTCCATCCGGTCACCAAAGCGATCGATGTCGCCCCCCAAACCGCCGCCGTTCCCACCATAGCTCATTCCGAGCAAAACACTTGGCATTAGAGGTGCATACTTCTCGCGATTGAGTGTCTCGATCGCTTCGCCAACCAGATTTCTGCTCTCAGCCAACTCGGGGCGATTCGCTAAGCCCAAAGCGACCAGTTCCCGCAACTCGCTCGCTGGACTCGTCAACTCGATCGGAACCAGCATCGGCTCAGTCGGTTCCAACATCAGGGTCGCATCTTGGCTGAGCAATCGATTCAGTCGCACTGAGGCAACGCGAACGCCTTCCTTCGCGCGCAGATGATCGACTTGCCGCATGCTTAACTCAGCGATCGCGCGATCCGCATCGGCGCGAAGCCCTTCACCGGCCTCAGCGAAATCGTTGGTAATGTCACGCAGCTTTTCTGCACTCGCCAATGTCTGCTCGGCAACGGCCAGCAGCTGCAGCGCTTCCAGCAAGTGGGTATATGCGGTGGCGGTTTCAAGCAGCAAGTTGTTGCGTACCGCCGCGCTCGCATGGCGCCGCGCGCACAACCGCTGCTGGGCAATGAGCGGCTGAAAGTGCGCGTCAGTCAAATGGAAGTTCATCAACAAGCCTGGCACCGCTGGCGAACCAGCTCCCACGGCCTGCGCGCCAAGGCCGGTGTAGATCGAACCGCGACTGGTTTCAATTATTGTGCCAGCCACATCTTGGATACGACCTTCGTGTTTATGGTAATTGCCCCCAACGCGTATGGATGGCAACCACATCCTATCAGCGGATTGAACATTCGCGCTCGCTTCGTGAATGCGCTGCTGTGCATAACCAATTTGTGGATTCTGTCCCGCGGCTAATCGAAGAGCCGACGCGAGGTCGATTGGAAAGGACTCAGTGGCAGTAGCAGGTTGATTGTCAGGTTGCTTTGACACGCCAGACGCTGGCTGGGACTGAGCCACCATCGATGCGTTCTGCGGGTCTTCAGCAACAACGTCGACAGCGACAACATCGACATCAGCTGCCAGAGGCTCAGCGGCTTCGGCCACTCTGGCGAATCCGACTGTGGTGACTGGCACCGCTTTGGTTGAGGAAGCTGTCACGGGACCGCGCGGAACCGCAGCCGGCTTCGTTCGAAACGGAGATTTTGCACTCAGTTTTTCAACGGAAGCGCAGCCACCCAGCGAGCAGACCAGTGAAATGACCGCTGCGAACGCACAGCTGCAACTGACTACGCATTTCCGAGCGGATCTCATGAGTTACTGCTTGGACAGGGTTGTGCAACTTACTCGTGTTGTGCCCACGTTAGATTTTTGGGTTGATTGCGCCTGGTGTGCCACTGGCTGTGCCAGTGCAAACGGAGGAGCTATTGTTCACCAAACGTAGACTCCCTAGTGCGAACAGCGTAACACGAGAGCTGCCGAAGTTGTACAGTTTAAGTGACGATCAAGTTGTGTGATCGGTAAATCGCCATGGTTGAGTCGCAGTCCACTTGAAAGCATCGGCTAATTCGAACC
>JANRMD010000618.1:0-6766 GCA_033761895.1 Pirellulaceae bacterium
GAGTTACTTGACCAGATCGACGCGACGGCTGAGTCCTTGAAGGAGGCCATTAAGTTCGTTGAAGAGGTCAAGGTGGAAGTGGCCAAAGTCGAAAAGCAGGTCACGGAGCGGATGGCGGTCGTCGAATCGGAGCTGGCTAGGGTCGAAAGCGAATTGTTGACAGTCGAAGCACAGCTCGACGGGGACTTCAAGCGCGACTACTTCAGATTGGTGGCGGCTCGCGGCGAGGACGCGATGGCGGAGCTCGAGGCCAACAGTTGTGGTGGCTGCTACCAGACACTGACGACTCAGTTGCTCGACCGATTGAACGGGGGCGTTCCGGTAAATTGCCCCGGTTGTGGTAGACTTCTCTATCAAACCAACTCGCGCACGCTGAGCTGAATGTTCCAGAGAAAATGCTCCAGAGACTGCTTTGGGCGGCCGTTTTTCTCGCTTTACCCCTCCGGAGGGTGGCTGCAGAGCTTGACAATTTGGCATCAAGCTCCAAACATATATCTAAGTCGCGATTGAAACCGCCAGCGGATAGGTTGGTGAATGTTGAATGCGCGCCCTTTGCGATAGCTTAAAAGCGAAGCAGAGCACATTAGAATTGAGCCGACCTCTTTTCTTCCGATGGAAAGAGGTCGTATTTTTTTGCTCTGTATCGTAGAGAATGATGTCCCAGAAACGATCCGTTAGTGAGGGAGAGTTGCGATGTCGGAAATGGTTCCGATGACTAAAGAAGCTTACAACCGGTTACGTGCTGAGATAGAGCATTTGGAAGCGGTTGAGATGCCGTTGATTGCTGAGAAGATTGCCGAAGCTCGGGCTGAAGGTGACTTGAAGGAAAACGCTGAGTACCATGCGCAGCGTGAGAACCAAGGCCTCACGCAAGCCAAGATCAACCAGCGCAAAGACAAGCTGGCGAACGCCTACATTATCGATCCGTCGAAGCTAAACCGTGACGAAGTGTCTGTGTTGGCGACCGTTAAGGTACGAGATTTGGCTTACGACGACGAAGAGGAATTCACGCTTGTGGGTTCCGGCGACGAAGATTACGACGCAGGCAAGATTCTCTCGACCAGTCCCATCGGCATGGCATTGCTAGGCAAAAAGGTGGGAGACAAAATCGAAGTTCCTGTACCGAAGGGCAAGCTGAAGTTCGAGATATTGTCGATTGACTATCGTGATCTGTAGTCCTTCCATTCGCTGGTAAGCTAACTCGCTAGGTGATCTCGATTGTCCTCCAACGACGTGAAAAACAAAGAAGCTAGCTCAGGTTCCGATCTTTCGGCGGAAAATGTCAAGCCGAAAGAGCCCTCCTTGGGGCCAGCCTGTTTGGTTGTTGCAATCCTGAGCCTGGCGGTGTTCTTCGCGGTGTGTGCCTTTGGTAGCTGGATGATGTTCGCCGATCAGTATAAGTATGCTGAGCCGGCCATTACGGATCAGCTGATACCTTATGTTGAACAAAGCACGTTAGCTACCGAAGACCGAGAGTCGATCTTGTTGCAGTTGGAGGCCTTGTTGCCAAAGATTCGCAACAAAGAGATCGATACCAAGCAGCTTTACCGCTTGCGGAATTGCTTGACGGACAATCCTGTTTTGCTGTGGGGTGTGGTGCAATCAGTCTTATCTCAGGCGCAGAAGTTATCTGTTGACTCAGGCGCGGGCAGTGATGGCATGACCGCTGTTGAACTTGAAGCGCTCAATCGTATCGAGCGTCGCATGCTGCGGGCGGCAGCGGACCGAAAGATTGGGCGCAATGACCTCGAATTGACCCTGCAATCGTGTGCGGTCTTGGCCAAGGATCAATCTGGGCTTGAGGTCAAGCCTGATCTTACGCCAACTCAGATCCGCGAGTTCATGACTCGGTCCGAGCAACTGATCAATCGAGTCGAGCAAGTCGTCAGCCGCGAAGAGCAAGTCAACAAGCAAACAACCAGCCCCATTGAGCCTTACGAAAAAACTCCTGCAGACGCGTTCGAGGCCCTCATTCGATCCGCACTTGAATTAGAATAGCCGCCATCCGATTCAAACTGCACTCGAGTTTCTGATATGGCTTACCTGACTGCGATCAATGGTTCTTCGTTTGGCAAACGCTATGAGCTCGACCGTCCGAAAATGGTTATGGGGCGGCATCCCGACTGTGAATTGACGCTCGATTCTGGCTCTGTCAGTCGCCAGCATGCCTGCATCAATATGCAGGGCAGAGACTTTCTGCTGGAAGATCTCAAAAGCAGGAATGGGACCTTCTTGAATGGGCGCTTGATCACCGAACCGACTCGCATGAACGACGGTGACTTGATTCGTATTTGCGACTTGGAATTCTCCTTTCATGCCGAAGAAGAAGACAGCTCCGCTCTTGTCGAATCGGCGCGCAGCTTGGGTGGTTCTAGTTTCGGCATCATGATGGTCGACGATACCGAGGGGCAAACAAGTTCGCGGGCCGTAACCGGCAAGATCGATATTCGTGGCACTGGATCGGGATCGCAGTTGACCACTTCATCCGAGCTGCGATTGCAGGCCCTGATCGAAATCACGCATGCTTTGGCCCGCGCAGTTGCCCTAAAAGAGGTTCTGCCCAAAGTTCTCAAAACGCTCTTCAAGATCTTTGTTCAAGCCGACCGAGCCTTCATTGTCTTGAAAGATGAATCGGGTGAGTTGCGGCTGGAATGCGTTGAGACGCGACAGCAGGATCAGCAAGACGGCTTTCGCATCAGTCGTACCGTGATGAAAGAGGTCATGGCTTCGAAGCAGGCGATCATGTCGCTGGACGCGTCGAGCGACGAGCGATTTGAGATGGCTAACAGTGTTTCCGACTTTCGGATTCGCTCGATGGTCGTCGCACCACTACTCGACAGCAATGGTGAACCGCTAGGCGCGATCCAGATGGACACGCTCAACGCGCGTCGCAGGTTCGAAACACCCGACTTGGAGATCTTGGCCAGTATCGCTTCCCAAGCCGGTGTGGCGATTGAGAATGCGCAGTTGCATGAGAAAGTGATTCAGCAACGGCTGGTGGAACAGGATCTTGAGTTAGCAAAAAGCGTTCAACGCGCGTTTTTGCCATCCAGCCCACCTAAATTCAATGGCTATGTGTTTCATGATTTCTATCAGCCCGCGCAACAGATTGGGGGCGATTACTTCGACTATATACCCATTCCCGACGGTCGCTTGGCAGTCATCGTTGCCGACGTTGTAGGGCACGGTGTTGCTGCGGCCATGCTGATGGCCAAGTTATCGACGGAGACTCGATTCTCACTCGCAAGTCAGCCTGATGGTGCGAAAGCGATCAGTTTGCTGAATCGCGTGGTCTCGGGTTTGGGAGTCGAGAAGTTCATCACTTTTTTGTGCCTGATCCTCGATCCAAACTCAAACAAGATCGAGATCATCAATGCTGGGCACATGGCTCCGCTTTGGAAAACCGCTAGTCGACAGGTCCTCGAACCCGGTGACGAACAGGCCGGTGTACCAATTGGAATTATGGACGATTTCGAATATGAAATGAGCCATATCGAAATCCAATCTGGCGAACAGTTGCTGCTTTACACCGATGGTATCAACGAAGCACCGAATCAAGCTGGAAAGATGTTCGGTATCGCTCGCCTGCAAGATCTAATGCTGGCCGCAGATAGCGATGTCAAGCAGATTGGAAACCGAATCGTGCAAGACCTCAATCAGTTTGTGGTCGGTACCGAACAAGCCGACGATATGTGCTTGGTGGTCATCGGTCGCGTTTAATCGCTGCGTTCTTGCAGTTAGTCTTTTTCAACTTGAGAGTTTATGGAGTCTTTGATGAGTGTTGGCCATTGCCGCTGGGGAATTCTGGGGACTGCTGGTATCGCGAGAAAGAACTGGAAAGCCATTCGCTTGGCGGGCAATGCCTCCGTTGTTGCCGTAGCCAGTCGCAACCAGGCCTCCGCAGAGCGATTCATCCATGAGTGCTCGTCCCAGGTCCCGTTCGAAAAGTGTCCTACCGCCCTGGGATCTTACGAAGCGTTGCTCGAGCGTCAGGATATCGATGCAGTCTATATTCCCTTACCAACCGCCCTGCGCCGCGAGTGGGTGATCAAGGCAGCGGAAGCAGGTAAGCACGTGCTCGGCGAGAAACCGGCGGCACTTAACGCGACCGAAGTTACCGAGATGCTGTCTGCGTGCAAACGCAACAAGGTGCAATACATGGACGGCGTGATGTTCATGCATAGTCAGCGTCTGCCGATGATTCGCAAGATTCTCGACGACCAAAATCAGCTCGGACAACTGCGGCGCATGGCCAGCCAGTTTTCATTCGCTGGCGATGCGGCTTTCTGCGAATCGAACATTCGTACCTCCAGCGAATTGGAGCCTTACGGCTGCCTCGGCGATTTGGGTTGGTATTGCGCGCGATTCTTCTTGTGGGTTCTCAAAGGGCAGATGCCTGTCGAAGTTCGTGCACGCACGCTCACACCGCTGCAAGGCAAATCCAGCCCCGCGCCGGTGCCAGGTGAGTTCAGCGCTGAACTGATCTTCCCAGGCGGAGTATCAGCCAGCTTTTACAATTCTTTCCTTACTGAAAATCAACAGTGGGTGCATCTTAGCGGTTCGCAGGGCTATTTGAAAATGAACGATTTCGTCCTGCCCTATCATGCTCCTGAAGTAGAAGCGTTCGTCGGCAAAGACATGTTCAACATCGAGAACTGCGTCTTCAATATGGAGAATCATTTGCAGCGATTCGCGACGCTCGAGTATGCAAGCGGGGCAGCCAACGCTCAAGAAGCGAACATGATTCGCACCTTCTCCGACCTGGTCCTCAAGAAATCGATTGACGACCAGTGGCCAGATTGGACCCTTAAAACGCAAAAGATCCTGGACGCTTGCTTCCTTTCGGCGTCTCAAAATGGTCAGGCCGTCGCGCTGTAGCTAGCATTCGATCCATCCAAGTTCATTTGGCGAAAAAAGACAAAATGGGCTAACGTCTCTTGTCGTTTCGTCGCTTTGAAAACTATCATGCCATCAAAGCGCCGCGGTAAGGAGACTATGGCTTGAGCAAGCGACAACGGATTGGAATTTTTTTACCCACTTGGGTTGGTGACGTCGTCATGGCGACACCTACCTTACGTGCCGTGCGCAGTGGGTTTCCAGACGTTGAATTGGTCGGTGTCATGCGACCGGTGATGGTGGAATTGCTCGCCGGTACATCCATGCTCGATAGTCATCTGCTCTTTGAAAAGAGCAAACGCGATGGCCTACCGACGCGCGTTGGTCTGGTGAGTGCTTTGCGAGCTGCGAAGCTTGATGCGATGGTCTTGTTGACCAATTCACTGTGGTCGGCTGCGGCTGCGAAGCTTGCAGGAATTCGGCGGATCGTTGGTTACAATCGAGATGTACGCGGGTGGCTGCTAACGGAACGGATCGCGGTCCCCCAAGTACTAGTCCCCCAAGTCGCAGTCACCGGTGCCGTGGGGACTGCAGGCAGGTTAGCTGAGCCACCCACGATCGATTATTACTTAGGTCTAGCCGAGCATATCGGATGCGACATCAGCGATCGGCGAAGCCAACTGGCGGTGACGCCCGATGAGTCTCGGATCGCTGACGATTTATGGCGATCCTGTCAGTTCGATTTGGCGACGCCAACCATCGTTATCAACAACAATGCCGCTCTCGAGCAGTCTCGGCTTTGGCCCATCGAAAAAGTTCAAGAGCTTGCTAAGAAGATTGCGCAAGATGGGTACCAAGTGCTCTTGCATTGTGGCCCTTCGGAGCGCGAGCGAGCCAATCAAATTGCCGCTGAGGTCAATCATCCTTTGGTTGCCAGCATGGGGCAGTCCAAGGATCTGCCGATTGGATTGACGAAAGCCGTTCTGGCGCGAGCCAAAGCCGTCGTGACAACTGACAGTGGCCCGCGGCACATCGCCGTTGCCTTGAATCGGCCGGTCATCAGTCTGTTCGGCCCCACCGATCCGTTCAATACTCGAACTTACAATTTGTCCGAGACTGTACTTGCAGCAGACTTGCCCTGCCGCCCGTGTCGCGCCAAGGCCTGTCCCTTCAAACATGACCAATGCATGAAGAGCTTAGATGTGCAAATGGTTCTGCAAGCGGTGTACAAAGCCATTCATCAACCCATCCTCCGCGCGAACGTGGCTTAGCCATAAGCTTCGTCGTTGGAGCGTGTTGAATTTGTGCCCCCAGGAGCGTGAGCCGTCGGCGCTAGCTAGGGGCTTGTTGATTTAATCAACCGTACCGCGTTAGCCGCGGTTGCCAGAGCAAAAACCGGGGCTAACGCCCATCGGTTAATTGTTATCATTTTGCTTTGACATTAAATGAATAAGTACCTAGCCGCGGGTAGCGTGAGCCGTCGGCGCTAGCCGCGGGTCTCGAAGTTTGGAGCGTGCATGGATTTCAATCGTGCCAATGCAAGTTGAACTGGAGTTTGTGCGGCATTGGCACGTTTAAAGACGATGGACGATTGTTCCTTCGGTCACCCGCGGCTAGCGCCGACGGCTCACTAAATCAACAAGCCGCTAGCTAGCGCCGTCGGCTCACTCTCCAGGGGGCACAAATTCAACACGCTCCAACGGCGAAGCTCATAGCCTAAGCCACGTTCGCACGGAGGATGGGTTGGTGAATGGCTTTGTACACCGCTTGCAGAACCATTTGCACATCTAAGTTCTTCATGCACTGGTCATGTTTGAAGGGACAGGTCTTGGCGCGACAAGGGCGGCAGGGTAAGTCCGCTGCAAGAATCGTCTCGGACAAATTGTAAGTTCGAGTATTGAACGGATCGGTGGGGCCGAACAGACTGATG
>JANRMD010000619.1:0-5457 GCA_033761895.1 Pirellulaceae bacterium
AAAGCCTTGACGGCTTCCGCTACCCTGTTTTCATTCGGCTGTGCTTCTAGCCATAATGCGTATCTCGTCGAGTTACCAATCTTATCATGACAAATCTTCTCGACAAATCTGCTGGAGTTCGCGATGCCTGATATTGCTGACGGAGAGTCCGTTGAAATACAAGGGTCCGCTGCCAAGCCTTATGTGTTGACCAATACCGGAGGGGTCTATTCGTGTACCTGCCCAGCGTGGCGCAATCAATCCGCAGGCATCGAACGCCGAACCTGCAAGCACTTGCGAAAGTACCGCGGTGATCAGGCAGAGGAAGATCGACTAGGTGGTGCGTTGCCCGCCAAAGCCCTGAAGTCTGCTGAAGATGTGGAAGGACCACCGGTGCTGTTGGCTCATGCGTGGGACTTTCAAGTCGATTTGACGGGTTGGTGGATTAGTGAAAAACTCGACGGCGTACGCGCTTACTGGGATGGTAAAAAATTTCTCTCGCGTCAAGGCAATGAATTCATGGCTCCCGATTGGTTCGTGGATGGCCTGCCATCCACGCCTCTGGACGGTGAGTTATGGATGGATCGAAAGGCTTTTCAGAAAACGATCAGCATCGTGCGCCGTCAGGATCGCAGCGAACATTGGAAACAAATTCGCTATGTGGTCTTTGATTCGCCAGCCCACAACGCTCCTTTTGAAGAACGTATCCACACGCTCAAGAAGCAATTCAAGAAGCGGCAGACCTATGTCGAGTTGCTTGAGCATTCGATCTGCGAAAGTTCTGAGCATCTAAAGTCTGAGTTGGCTCGCGTTGAATCGCTTGGCGGCGAAGGCTTGATGGTTCGTCAGCCAGGTTCCAAGTACGAAATCGGTCGCTCATCAACGCTGCTAAAGATCAAGACCTTTCACGATGCCGAAGCCACCGTTGTAGCGATCCAGGACGGTAAAGGAAAACATAAAGGCCGCATGGGAGCGCTCGTGGTTGAGTTGCCGAATGGCACCCAGTTTTCCGTAGGTACAGGTTTCTCGGACAAAGAGCGCGAGAATCCACCCGAAGTCGGCGCACTGGTGACCTTCCGCTATCAAGAACTGACGGATGGTGGCGTGCCCAGGTTTCCTTCGTTTGTTCGTCGCGCACTCGATAAAGAACTCGACAAGTCTCGCTCAAGATCAACATCCGCGGCAGCTAAGTCGAATGCCAAATCACCCACCAAAAAGGCCGCGAAAACAACGCCGCCAACCAGCCAACCAACTGCCAGCACTCCCAAAGCCAGCACTCCCCAAACCAGTACTCCGAAAGCCAGCGCGCCAAAAACCGCTCCCAAAACTAGTACTGCGAAAACTAGTAAGGCCAACTCTGAATCATCATCCTCGCTGCGCTACTTTGAGTTCGAGGAAGGCAACTCAAGCAAATTCTGGGAGATATCAATCGATGGTTGCGACCTAACGACTCGCTGGGGCCGAATCGGCACCGATGGTCAATCCAAAACCAAGACCTTCGACTCCGCCCAGAAGGCCGCTGCCGAACGCGATAAACTTATCTTGGAGAAGACCAGCAAAGGGTATTGTGAGGCTTGAGTTGAGGTGCAAGACGCGGGGCGTTAATTGAGCTCATGGCCTATGGAATTGTCAGAAAGAGCCAGTTCGGGCAGAACACGCACTTTCAATTGACGATCTTCGAGCAAGCTCTGGATTTCCGCAAGTTCAAGGATGCTTGAGGTTACCGCGATGCATTGAGGCGCTACGGCTTCGATCAATTGCTCGAGCGTCTTGAGCGTTTTGCCAAAGTAGTCCAAGCGTTCGTCGACAGTCGCAACCATAGCCGAACCACTATGGATGGCAACGGATATCTGCGAGCCATCACTACCTCCAGATTGAATCAACTCGATCGCAGTTGATACTGCACCTTTCGGATCCGCAAACGAAGCCAGCACTCCTTCGCCGATCGTCTTCACCACGGCACCGGAGTTCTCTTTGACCGCTCGCAGGATTCGATCTAAGGCTGCGCGAATTTGATTAAAAGCGGGCCCATCACCCAGCGATTCGTAAAGCTGTTGACTGCCATGCATTTTGACTCGCATCACTGTGATATGAGCTACGCTGACAATCTGGTCACTGGAGAGAACTTCGCTCGGAAACAGTTCGCGGAATAGTGCCAGGGTGGAAGCTTTTGCTGCGGAGAGTGCATCCTGTCGATCGGCCGTACGTTCGATACGCACTTGTTGATCGACGGCTGAATCGTTGCACAAGTAAATCACCTGCGAGCCGATGGGCAACTGAATCCGAGTATCGCTGGGCGGTCGCGCTGTGGAGAGCTCAATGCGGCGGATGCCTTCGTTATGACCAACTCGGAAATTGATCGTGAATGGCAACTGAGGGCCGCGAACTACATAAGCACCTTCCGATAAACTCAGCTCGCATGCGAATCGCTCCCCGGCCGCTAAACGAACTTGAGCAACAACGTGTCTCGACCAGGCTGGACCGCCGATACAGTAGGTGGCGGTCACGACCTCGCGTATCTCTGGATGAACGCGAAAAATCAATTCAACGGAGTCTGCTAAATCGATACCAAAGTTCAAATTGCAAGCTTCGCAAAAGCCGTGATCTTTGATCGCGGATAGTGTTTCTTGAATGTCGGCTGGAATGCGGCAGGATGGGCACATGATGTCCCACAGCAAACTGAAAATCCCCAGACGCGTTCCCTCCAGACACGCATTAACGACTTGGCTGGGATTGAGTTTGAAGCGTTCGGCAAGCGCGATCGGTCGGATCCGAGCAACTTCCAAGTCGGAGGCGTGCTCAAGAAACTGCCCCAGGGTATCGATGACTAATGGGTCGATGTTTCGTGCTCGCAACTGTTCAAGTCTCGTTTGCAGCTTCTGCAGTTGGCCTGGACGCAGTTCGGTTCGCCCGATAAACGGATCGCGATCAGCTTGGCTGAACTGGGATTGGGAAATGTAATCATCGATTTGCTGATAGGCTCGGCCAAAATTGGCTTTTGATTTCTTACCCAACTGCAATCGCGCGAGTTGCTTGCCCAGCCAATTGCGTGGTGTGACGATTAGGGTTTGCGTGATTCGAGTGCCGCCGCCGACCGTTGGTTGCAGTTCCACGACATTCACGAACCAACGAAATGGCCCATGGGTAAACTCTCGAAGCACACTTAGTCGACGCCCTTCAATCCATTCGTAAGGATGCTCCTGCCATCGAATGCGTTGCCCTGCAACTTTGGTTTCTGCAAAACGTTGGACTCCTTGGACAGGATCTTGACGTGTCGTGTAAGTCACGGCTGGTAACCCGATCGCATGATTCACTCGATCGGTATTCGAAACGTAAGGCCACAATTGACTGGGACTGGATACGAAATCCCATGCATGTTCAAAGCGCATGACATCAGGATCGTCCATTGACAGGATGGGTGGATGCAAACCAAGCGAAGTAGGTTCACCGCGTAAGATATTCTCCAAATCCACCAGCAAGGCACCTGCGGTTGCATACCTAGCCTCAGGATTCTTGGCCAAGCAGTTTTCAATCGTGCGTACAATCGCGTCCGACAACTGCGGACGAAGCTGCTTCAATGAAGGTGGTGCGGCGTTGCAATGTTGGTTGAGCAACCCGACTTGCGTGTCAGCTTCGAATGGAGGTCGGCCGCTGAGTAATTGAAACAACGTTATGCCCACAGAATAAACATCCGAGGCCATCCCAGCCGGTTCGCCGCGGCATTGCTCGGGAGACATGTACAGCGGCGTGCCCAACAACGCACCGTCGCGTGTCATCGCCATCGACTCGGATTGTTGTGCGGTCCTGGCCAGTCCGAAGTCAGAGACCTTGGCATAGATCTTTCCACTCGGTGGAGTTTTGGATTGAGCACCATCGACTGCGTAGGGTGCGTTCGCTGACAACCACTGACGAGTTTCGTTGGTTAAGAGCACATTGTCTGGCTTGAAGTCTCGATGGACGATGCCGCGAGCGTGTGCGATTGCTAACCCGCGAACAGCATCCGCCATGACGGTTAACGCGAATTGTTCATCAAACGGTTGGCCCGCCTTTACCAATGAGCCGAGTGTGCCACCATCGATGAACTCGACCACCATATACGGCTGGGATGCATCACCGTTGACTTCGAATAGATTAGCAACGTAAGGGTTGTTCGCTTTAGCTTGTAAGCGAGCTTCTTTTGCGAAACGTCGGGCGGCAATCGAGTCCGGCGCAACTTGTTTGTTGAGAATCTTGATCGCAACGGATTTGTTATCGACTCCATCTACAGCTCGATAGACCGCCCCCATGCCACCTACGCCCAGTTTCTCGCAGACAGTGTAGCGCCCCAGTTGGCTACCTTCGACGAGAATCCCCACGGGAACTTCGGGTGTTGACGCATTGATCGTCGCATCGAATTCTTGGTCAATTGGATTGGAAGTCGAGTCTGAGGTCACGTCGAGCGACCGTTGCGGTATCGCCCAACGTTTGAGCAGCTCATGCGCAGTCGGCCTTGCCGCGGGTTCCTCCGCAAAGCAATCTGACATCGCACTCATCAGTTGTTGAGCCACGGGATGATCGTCTAGCTTGCAAGCCGCGATTGCAGAACGCAGCACCGCAGCCATCGAGTACACATCCGCAGCGATATCGCATGGCGAGTCAAACTTAGCTGATGTACGCGCGAACTCGGGGGGGAGAAATTCGCTCTGATCTGCTTCGAAGGAAACCGCACCCAGCATCGCTGAACGCAAACCGGTCGTGTCAACTTGCCACTGCCCAGCGTTACTTCGAAAGACATTGTTGGGCGTAAAGCCACCAACGACTAAGCTGATGTTTTCGCAAGCCGCCAGCGCCTGAACACAGCCACGTGCGAGGCCTTCGATTTCTGCGACTAAGCCGCTTGTGGACTTAACGCCTGCCTCGCTGGACACCTGCTTGGTCCACTCCGCTAGAGTCACTCCGCCGCGTTTGCTCGTGGCTGCGAAGGGTGGCTCGTGGATTTCGTCAACCATCAGAACATGCAAGCAACTGGGGCAGGCGATTAAGGATGCGAGTCGAAGTCGTTGCATCCACCTTTCAAACTCATCTTGCGGTGTTCTGCGGAAAAGGCAGATCTCTGCCTCTCGTCCGTCGGGTAGCATTCCCAAGTAGCGACTGCAAATCTGGCTGACATCCAGCAGCTCGTTGAGTTTAAATCGACTTACAATCATGAAATCAGGCCCAAAGTGGACACTTAAGGATCGACACCTTCCTAGCTTGCAACATTGTAGTGCTTTGTTCCAATTCTGTTTTGGGATCAGCCGTAGTGCGCTAGCACCGGTTGACGACATATATCAGCCGGAACGCGCTAGCCTCCGGTTGGCGACAGAATCTCACTAGCCGCAAGGCGCTAGCACCGGTTCCCGACACAACCGGAGGCTAGTGTCGCGAATCGTAAGTTCTATACCGCAGTTTTGCCGCAAGCGGGCGAGGACGCCCGCGCTCCGGAATACCGGATGTCCC
>JANRMD010000620.1:0-7768 GCA_033761895.1 Pirellulaceae bacterium
GAGGCGACAACGGCATACTTGGGATACGAACCCACGCTCTTTCGAAAGCTCCCCTCGACTCTGAAGCGGGTCTCAACGCACGTTCTCAATATGCCATGTTGTAAGTGCTCGGCAACGATTTGCGATCGAGATGACGGTTCATCGGTGGTGGTATTTGAACACAAGGAAGAACAACCAGTCTGGTTTGGAGATTCGCCATCGATCGAAACGCAGTGTGCAGGAAAGACCTGCAGGATCGTGGAGTCCGCGGGCCAGCTCGCTGTTACCTGGAAAAATGGTGATCGTCAGCTGACCGTCGTCGGTGCCAAGGATATCAATGAGGTTAACCAGTGGGTAGCTTCGACAAACTAGTAAGGCTTTAGTGTTCTGAACAACGCGGAGAGCAGTTTCCCAATAGGAAGAGAACTATGCAGTATTCGAAACGAATGGCGTTCACGCTTGTGGAACTTTTGGTTGTGATTTCGATCATTGGTCTAGTTGTGGCACTACTGTTGCCTGCGATCGGAGCAGCACGAGAGGCGGCTCGCCGAATGGACTGTAGTAATCGCCTGAGGCAGATCGGCATCGCGATGAACAACTACGAGTCTGCGTATCGCAGGCTTCCCGCCATGCGACTGGGAAACTTTACAGACAACGGCCCTTACGCTCGCACAAGCGGTTTAGTTATGATATTGCCATTCTTGGAGCAAAACGCGCTCTATGAAACGATGCAAAGCACCATTGTCAATGGACACGGTGCAAGTCTATCTTCAGCCATGTCATTCTGCCCTGGGCCAGGATCAACCGGCTCCAGCGGTCAAGTGATTCAGCCGTGGCTTGACAAACTTTCCCTATTTCGGTGCCCATGCGATCCGAAAACCGAGAGAGAAGACGAGATGGGTTATTGCAACTATGTGTTTTCGGTCGGCGACACCATTGTCGACAACGCGAATCAGCCAACACGAGGAGTGTTTGAAAGCGGACGCTTTCGACGTGCGAATGAAATCTCCGACGGACTTTCGAATACGATCTATATGAGCGAGGTCAGGGTCGATGCCAAGATGCTCGAATGGATGTCGGATAGCGAGTTGCTTAGACCTTGTAGGTATTCGGACCGAAGTCCATGCGTTCAGGCGGTTTCACTGAATTCGCCTCCAACTCCCCCTGAGTTCTTTGGACGGGTGGACGTTGGGTCGATGGAGCCCCCATTTACACTGCATTCAATACGGTTTTGCCTCCTGGAGACGCAAGCGCGAACCATCGAAACGGTAGCGATCTCACCTATGGAAACTTTGCAGCTGGTTCGTATCACACCGGTGGTGTGAATTGCCTCTTCGGAGATTCTTCAGTGCGATTCGTTTCGTCGACAGTAAACTGTGGCGACCTCACAGCGAGCGCTCCATTGACGGACAGCGGAATTGCAAGTCCGTTTGGGGTGTGGGGGCAACTTGGAACCAGAGCCGCCGGAGAAGTCGTTGACTTAAGTAATTTGGACTAGCCGTTTTCTTGAGCCAAGTGTTTTGGCTCGACTGATATTTTTTGAATAGACTGAAAGTAGTTAAAAATGAATACAAGTTGGAGATCGTTGTTGTGTTTGCTGGTCGCAGTCGCGTCGATGAGTTTTGCGAGTGCCGATGATCCAAAGCAAGAGTCCAAGGAAGCTCGTCGTGAACGGCTGAGAATCGCGGTTCAAGCGATTTGTCCCGTCTCTGGCGAATCGCTTACTGGACACGACAAGCCAGTCAAGATGACCAATCCAGACACAAAAGAAGTCCTTTATGTCTGTTGTGCCGATTGTTTAAGATCGAAACAGCAAGATAAGTATCTCGAAAAGATTCGCGAGAACTTCGCGAAAGCTCAAGGCAAATGCTTAGTGATGACAGACAACGAAGTCTCTCCAAAATCAAAGCATGGCATCGTCGAAGGGCAATTTGTTTTCGTTTGCTGTCCTCCTTGCACAAAGAAGATGACTGCAGCTCCCGAGAAGTTCTTGGCAAAGCTTGACGATCTTTACGAAGCCTCACTAAAAAAATAGTTTCAAGAACCACGAGTCGCTGAAATCACAACCTACCGCGTAAGCAAGGGAATGGTGACAATCCCTCGCTGACGCATCGGTTTTGGAATCGACTCGAATCACGACTTAAAGGAGACAAAAATGAGCAAACGTATTTGGATATCAACGAAGCTACTTTTCGCTGGCGTTGCTAGCCTAGCGCTGGCTTCTGGCTGTAGCCCTTCCAACGATAGTGCATCCAGTAAAACGCAAACGAGTGCTGTGTCGGCAACGCAAGTTAGCAAATCAACTGCGACTAATCCGGCCACAGCTACGAATGAGACAAGCGATTCTGAACACGGACACAAAGCCGGTTCACACGGCGGCATCATGGTTTCGCTCGGACGAGACAGTTACCACATCGAAGCCGTGGTCGATTCCGAAGGAACTGTTCGATTGCACACACTTGGCAAGGATGAAACTCGCGTCATTGATGTGGAATCACAGACTCTGAAAGGGTTCGTGAAAGCGGAGGGTGACAACGATTCGAAGAGCATTACTTTCGACCCGAGTCCTCAAGAAGGAGACGGAGAAAACAAGACTTCGCTTTTCGTAGGAAAGTTGCCGAAGGAGCTCGTGGGTCGCAAGCTCGATATAACCATTCCTAACATTCGAATTGCCGGTGAACGCTTTCGATTAGGCTTTCAAACCGGTCAAGAGAGTCATGCAGGAGCGACAGAGATGCCCGACAAGCTTGCTGACGATGCAGAGAGAGAACTCTACCTCACTCCTGGCGGTCGATACACTTCTGCAGACATTGCCGCGAATGGCAATGCGACAGCTTCACAGAAGTTCAAAGGAATCAAATCAGCGCACGACATGAATCCAAAGGCGGGAGATCGCATCTGCCCGATCACCGAGACAAAAGCTAACGCGAGTTTTACTTGGGTAGTCGATGGCAAGTCGTATCAATTCTGTTGCCCGCCTTGCGTCGATGAATTCGTGAAGTTGGCGAAGTCTTCACCAGACAAGCTCGAGGCACCTGAATTTTACGTGAAAAAGTAGGGAGTTGGAACGAGGAATGAGGAATGGAGAATTGGGGATAGAGAATGTTGGCTTCATAACCCGAAGCGTGAGCGAGGGACTTCTTAAGCCAAGCATTGACAATCGCAATGTTGATCGACGGATGCTCCTCGCTTCCATATCGGGTTGGGATCTTCTCCATTCTCCATTCTCTATTCTCTATTCTTTCCTCATTCCCCATTCACTATTCCCAATTTTCCTCTTATGCACCATTTCGCTGCTACAAGCACACGAAGGCCATCAGCCGCTTCCGTCCAAGGGAGTACAGGTCGATAGCGAACGTGGTTACATCACATTGTCAGGTCAGGCACGCAGTGCAATCGGACTTGAAACAGAAGAGATCAAGGTAGGCGAGGTTGAGCAGACCCTTTCCTTGTACGCAGAAACAGTCTCGCCCTGGCAATCTAAAGCTTTTGGTTCCGCTCAAGTCTCTGGTCGTATAGCGAAGCTTCTGGTGAGACCAGGTGATATCGTTGCGAAAAATCAAGTCATCGCTGAGTTAACGAGTCGTGAACTTGAACTGTTGCGTTTGGAGTACGCGCAAGCAAAGAAGGAAACCGAACTCAATCAACAGTTACTCGATCTTTCGCGACCTTCAGCCGATTCCGGAGCGGTTCCTAGGCAACGAATCTTGGAGTTAGAAAACGCATTGCTTCAAAGCCAAAATAATCTTGCGATCGCGATAATCCGTGCAAAAACACTCGGGATCGAAGTCAACCAGCTAGATCAAAGCGAATCACAAGAACTCCTTCATGAGATTCGCTCTCCCATTGCCGGCAAAATCGTTCACTCCGATCTTTCGGAAGGAAAATTTGTCGAAGCCTTCGAGCACCTCTTTGAAATCGTGAACAACGACGCCGTGTGGGTAAAGCTGCAACTGCTTGAAAAGGACCTCTACAACGTCGAGATCAATCAGCAAGTTGACCTCACCTTTCCGGACGTGGGCGTTACTATTCACTCGCGGATCGAACGATTGGATGTAGTACTTGATCCAAAGAGCAAAGTCGGTTGGGCTTGGACTACCGTCGCGAACTCGAGCATTCTTCCGGGGATGGTCGGTAATGCTCGTGTACAAATCGCTCACCAAGACGATCGACTTTCACTTCCAACGCAGTCCGTTTTCAGCGATGGCCTGCAATCCTATGTATTCGTGGAAGAAGCATCGACCAAAGCATCTGCTGAGTATAGAAAGCGAAACGTCAGTGTTGGCAAGCGAAAATTGCTCGACTCAGATCCCCAGACGACGTTTATCGAGGTACTACAAGGTGAGGTCTATCCTGGCGATCGCGTCGTTACAAAGGGTGGGCACGAGCTGTCAAGCTTGTTCTTCCTGGGAGTCCTCAAGCTTAACGAACAGGATCGCAGTAGGCTTGGTATTCGAACGGCGGCAGCACAGAATCGCCCCATAAGCAAGACGCTGGACTTGGCTGCCATTGTTTCATTGCCCCCCGAGCATCGTTCGGTTGTTTCCTCTCAACTGAACGGCACGATTCACTCACATCGCCTTAGCCCAGGCCTAGCAATAAAAAAGGGTGACCTTTTGATGGAGTTGGTCTCACCAGAGTTTTATGCCGTACAGCTAGACCTATTACGATCCATACTCGATGCTAATCTCACTCGAGGCCGAGCTAGGCGTCTCGAGGAAGTAAGGAACGACGCTTTTTCGCGGCGTGTTTTTCTTGAGACAATCGCAAAAGCAGAACAACTGGAGCAACGTGTCGAAAGTCTTCAACGACAACTCGCTTCCTTAGGGTTGTCCAAAGCCGAAGTGGATTCTGTCTCTCAATCGAAAGACATTATGCAATATCTCCCCATTCGCGCAGAAATCGACGGCAACCTGGCGTCGTGGGTCGGCAACCTGGGAGAAACTGTGACCGCAAACCAGTCGTTGGTTGAAATCGAGAATTTGGAATCGATATGGATCGAAGCTTATGTCCCCTTATCCGATATGCAGTCAATTGACATGTCGAGGGTTGGGCAGGCGATGTTGCTCTCCAATCCGGAAATTCGATTTCCAGTTTCAGTGACTCGTATTGGGCCGATTGCCAGTGAGTCGACTCGTACTCAAAGCATCTGGTTGACACCAAGTCCCACTCTGGTCGGTGTTCGTCTTCGAAACCGGATGCAACTTTCGGTAACGCTAGAGACCGGTGAAGAAACCGAGGAACTCGCTATCCCTTTTACAGCCATTCTTCGGGACGGATTGCATCAGTTCGTCTTCGTTCAAAAGACCGATGGCTACATCGAACGTCGTCGCGTTACCACTGGTCGTAGTGATGGCCAGTGGGTTGCTATTACTAGAGGTTTGGTTGCAGGCGACGAAGCAATCATCGCCGGTGGACGAGAGCTTCAAACCGCATTCGCATCTTTAAGGTAATTGCTTTGCTCGACGGTATCATTCGCTTTTCATTGCAAAACCGGGCTCTGGTTGCGATCGCTTCGTTGATCGGAATGGTTATCGGCGTATCACTCCTTCGAACAATGCCCGTTGATGTCTTTCCGGACCTCAATCGACCAACGGTAACAATTATGACCGAGTCGCCGGGACTTGCCCCTGAAGAGGTCGAGGTTTTGGTCACGCGGCCGATTGAACTTCTTCTCAATGGTGCAACCGGTGTAAAGCGAGTTCGCTCGTCGTCGGCGATTGGATTGTCAATCATTTGGGTGGAGTTCGACTGGGGCACGGACATCTTCATTGATCGACAGATCGTCACTGAAAAACTGCAGCTCGCTCAATCAAAGCTCCCACCCAATACCAATCCAGTCTTGGCACCCATTTCTTCGATCATGGGTGAGATCATGTTGTTGGCATTGCGAAGCGACAGCCCGCTTAAGTCCAAAGAAGAAGTCGATGCAAAGGCAATGGAGCTTCGTACACTTGGCGAATTCACTGTCCGCAATCGGCTGTTGGCTGTCGAGGGAGTATCTCAAGTCTCCGTCATGGGAGGCATATTGCGACAGTATCAAGTCCTCACGTCACCTTCGCGATTGGCGGCGCGCAATGTCACTCTCGCGCAGCTTTCAGAAGCGACGGCCAAAGCAAACGTCTTGGCCGGCGGCGGTGTGATGGACCGTGGCGAGAAAGAATCATTACTAAGAATCCAAGGGCAATCGCTAACACTCGACGAGATCGCAGCTACACCGGTTGTTTGGCGCGAGCTCATTCCGATCCGGATTCGCGATGTGGCGGACGTCCGATTTGGCGGTCCGATTAAGCGTGGCGATGCCTCTGCGATCGTCAAAATCGAACCCGATGTAGACTTTGCGATTACTCATCGTCAGGAATATGAAAAAGCGGCTTTAAGTGAAGAAAAAGCGGCAACTATTGAAACGTCCAGCGAGATGAATGCAAAGCCCTACCGCGAGTTACGTGGTGGCTCTGCCGTAATGCTGACGGTTCAAAAGCAGCCTGATGCCGATACGCTCAAGCTAGACGGTCGTATCTCAGTCGTTCTGCAATCGCTTCAACGCGAGTTACCACCCGACGTCAAAATCGAATCGCAAATCTTTCGTCAAAGTCACTTTATTGAAGCGGCTGTAAACAACGTCAGCGAAGCGGTTCGAGATGGAGCGATTTGGGTTGTTGTCATCCTGTTTCTGTTGATGGGGAATTTTCGAACCAGCATTAGTTCGCTCACTTCGATGCCTCTGTCAATTCTGCTAACAGTGATCGTCTTTTACTTGCTTGGCATCTCGATCAACACGATGACATTAGGAGGAATTGCCGTTGCCATCGGTGATTTGGTGGATGATTCGATTGTCGATATCGAAAACATCTACCGAAGGCTTCGCGAGAACAAGCAATTGCCGCTTGAATCGCAAAGAACTCCGATCGAAGTGATTTTTTCTGCATCGAGCGAGATCCGGAATTCGATCGTTTATGCGACCATGATTGTCGTGCTGGTGGTCACTCCACTTTTCATGATGTCAGGCCTTGAGGGGCGAATGTTCGCTCCGCTGGGAATCGCCTACATCGTTGCCCTTCTCTGTTCGCTTGTTGTGTCGCTGACCTTCACACCTGTGCTTGCAAGCTTTTTGCTGCCTTCAGCACCATTTCTTTCGGAGAAGCGTGAACCGCGTATCATGGGTTGGCTCAAAGCATTTGCCGAAGTCATTCTCCGCTGGGCGCTTGATCGCCCTCGGATCGTTTTGGGAGTTGTTTCTGTTTTTGTTTTGATGAGCTGTGCTTCGCTACCTTGGATGGGAGGTGAATTCTTACCACCTTTCAACGAGGGAACTGCAACTATAAACTTACGTCTTGAGCCTGGCACTTCACTGGCCGAGAGTCAGCGACTTGCGAGCCGCATCGAGAGCGTAATTGTCGAAGTCCCCGAGGTCCTTTCGGTCGCCCGTCGAACTGGCCGTGCGGAACTGGACGAACACGCTGAAGGAGTCAACAACACCGAATTTGAAGTTCAGTTTGCTCAACACAAAGTCGACAAGCCTGGTTGGTTCTACCATGTAGTTCGGGCTGTTCCCATCGCGCACTTGTGGGGTGTTGAATACCATGGACGGCCTCAAGAAGAGATTTTCGCCGACCTGCGTGGACGCATTTCCAGCATCCCTGGCGCAGCAGTCAATATCGGCCAGCCGATATCGCACCGGCTCGATCACATGATGTCCGGAATCCGTGCTCAGATTGCAGTCAAGGTTTTTGGACCGGATCTGAGGGAACTCCGGACAGCAGCCTATGATGTCCAATCGCGAATGCAA
>JANRMD010000621.1:0-11730 GCA_033761895.1 Pirellulaceae bacterium
GGTTACTCGAGATGGTAGCACAAGGGCTTACTTAAATTGGCTTAACTTGGGACTGCCCCTCACCCCCAACCCCTCTCCCCGGAGTACCGGGGCGAGGGGAGCCACAGCGTTTTCACCTGCAACAAAACTCTCGCTAGAGATTTTTGAAAGATTGCTATTTGTCGAACAGCCGACGCTCCGCCTGCCGCCCCTTCGCCTGCTGCAAACGTCGAGGCAGAGCCTCGCACCCAGTGCGTTCCCAGGCAGAGCCTGGGAACGAGAGGGGAGGCACAATCCAACGTTTTTCATTAATCAACTTGACGCCGCCGACCGATGTTTGCTAATTGGATAGTGTTCGCGGCAGAGAATCATGAGACACAGCACGACTTGAGGGATAGTTTGTGATGCAGGCGGTTATTGCGATCTTGGTCGCACTATGCGACTTCGATCAGTGTTCGCTTAGTTTGCTCGCACGTTAGCGTCGACTTCGAGTCACCATTGGCCCGTTCGCCGACACTTCGTCGAGCGTTCCTGCAAAGGAGGCCAAGGATGGTTTCTACCTTCGTGCTCGTCGCCTTAATGGCGATGCCTTCCGACCCCGGTCCACGCGGCAGAGATGTGACCGAGACGGTCGATCTCATCGAACTGAATCATTTCTATGATGACCTGGGAAGACATGCGTACGACCAGGTCATTTTTTATGAATGGTCCCCAGACTATCGGCGCTTCCACGTGATCGCTTGGTGCCTGGTCGAAAACGACCTTGGCCGCATGCCGACGCGCAATCCGCTCAATGGCGAATACGTTGTACGCTGGCACGATCGCGACGCTAAAGTCCGCCGCGAGGTGCACTCGAAACTCTATCGAGAGACCTGGAGCCAAGTGGATCCGGAACGAGTCAACAAGAAATTGCTCGACGAAAAGTATCGCACCAGCTTGCTACGTTTGCCCCAGCGAGAAGTTGTGCGGTAGATGCTTGGCACCACGATGACTTACACAGAGCTTTCGGGGATCTGAGGTTTGGGCAACTCCGACTTCCCCTTCTTGGACTTGGCTCGCCAAGAGACCATCTTTCTGAATGTCGGCGTTAGCAAGCCCATCACAAAGCCGGTCGCCAGCGTGATCAACAGCAACGCGGCTTGCGGAAGTTTGAAGCTCATCGTCAGCATTCGGACTTCCGTCGGTTCGATGTTCTGAAAAATGACGATCAAGCAGAAGATGATCAGCACCGCCAGAAATATCCACTTCAGCCTGTTCATGCGATGGTCCTGCGTAATTACCGAATAACCTAAGCATTACCTAAGCGGGTCAAGACCGTGCAATCTGCGAAGCAATCCCAACTGTCCTGCATGCAGCGACTCATGAATCGGACAAAATAACAGTGCCCCGAGCTTGATTGGGTAGGCCGTGTAGGGCATCTCGGTGGGTTCTCCCAGTTGCTCGGCGGTTAGCGTGGCGACTTCAGCATGAGCTTGCGTGTCAATCTTGTCGAGCATGGCCAGCAGTTCTGCTGGGCTGGGCATCCCCTCAGCCGATTCGCTGGGGGTGGTGCCGCGACCGAATTGCTTTCGCAGCCAACCGGGCATCAATTCCAAATCGCCCGGCATCCGTCCGCGCTGCCGAAACAGCATCAGTCCATACTGAGAAACCGCCAAGTGTCCAACTTGCCATGCGACATGCGACTTTAAGCCAGCCGGCTGCACGTACCACAGTGCTTCGGGAATCGAGTCGATTAATTGGCGACTGTATTGCCGAGCCCACTTGATTTGCTGCAAAATCAGATCGCGGCCGCTCAGCAGCTCGTCGCTAGTCAGTTCGCGGCTGGGGTTATTCGCTGCAAAATTTTCCATAGTAAATACCTCTATTGCTTGATCGCTGTTGCTCGTTTACCAGCCAGCGGCTGGAAATGTACCCCAACCTGGAGCTGGGAATACATGCAGCCACCCCTTACACTTTTTGATGTTGCGAGCTTCGGGTTACTACTGCTCAGGTGCCGAAAGTCCGCTTGACTTGGCTTTGGTTTTTGCGACATTGCTCGTCATGAAAAAAACCAAAGCTAGCATATACGACTTTCCCGTTTACTACGACCTCGTTTTCGGCAGCGACACGGCGGCAGAGATGCGTTTTCTGCAAGCCTGCTTTGATCGTTATGTAGATGGAAAAGTGAAACGAGTCTTCGAACCGGCTTGCGGTACCGGGCGGCTGATGTTTCGCATGGGCCGCAAGGGTTACGAAGTTGGCGGGATCGATCTGAGCGAAAAAGCGGTCGAATTCTGCAACGCTCGACTGGAACGCATGAAGCTCAAGGGCCGGGCTCAGGTCGGGGACATGTCCGACTTCACGGTGAAGAAGCCCTTCGATGCGGCTTTCAACACTATCAACAGCTTTCGGCACTTGCCGACCGAAGCGTCCGCCGTTGGACACTTAGAATCTTTGGCCAAGGCCATTCGTGTCGGCGGAATTTATGCACTCGGTCTGCACCTCACTCCGACTCGCGGCGAGGCGAGTGACGAGGAAAGCTGGTCGGCGCGCCGCGGACAATTGTCGATCAACACCCACATGTGGCCCGTCGACAAGAATCCTCGCAAGCGGATGGAGAAGTTCGGCATTCGCTTCGACATTTACACACCGCTGGAGTCGATGCGCATCGAAGATGTGCTCGAACTCAGGTCGTATAACCTCAAGCAGTTCAAGCAATACATCACTTCGGTGCCCAGCTGGGAGCCGGTTGCCTTTTACGATTTCCGCTACTCGATCAAGAATCCGATCGAGTTGGATGCCACCACTCAGGATGTGGTGGTCATACTCAAGCGGAAGTAGTAGCCCCTGTTCGTTGCCTAGGCTACGAACAGGATGCCTAGGCTACAATCTGCATGTGCGGCCGTTTGCCACATCCTAGGACTTCTGCGTCTTGGGTGCGGAGACCCACAAGCCTAGGGCGGTGATTGCCGAAATTGCGGCGACTGTCCCGGTAATGGTGGCTAGGATTTCGTTCTCGCGAGCGTACAGCTTCCAGTAGTAGAACGCCGGCTTGTCCTTGGGTCCTAAGCCGGTGCGTTCGAAGTTGCTCCATTCGGCGACTAGGTTTTCGAAAGGCATCTCATCGTAAGCCAGGTTGCCGATTTCGATTTCATCGTCGATGTCGTAGGAAGTGTCAATTTGCCGGCGGATATTGAGGTAGTAGCCACAGGGGATGATGGAGAGTGCAAACAGGGCAAAGGACATTGCCAAAATGGTCCCGCGCCACCCACCCCAGGCTCGACGATCGCCGGTGGCAGTCGAAAGTGTCTCAGATTGAGCCACTGGCAGATCGGCAAACCCTCGCAACGTTGGAACTTGCAACTTTTGGCCGCATGTGCAGCTAAGTTCTTGCCCCGCTTGGCTGCGAGAAACTGGGATTTTTCGGCCACAGCCGCAGGTTAACAGGTGTTCCATACTCTCACTTATCACGCTTGAAAAGGGTTTGGCGCTGTATTGGCGAATATCGTCTCAATTACAGATTGTGACTGGACCGGCGAAATGGTCCAGTTAAAATTAACAACGCTGCAAAGGAACTTCATCGTTCCGCTGCAGCCGACCCACCGCTTGGAAGGAAACAGTGGTTAAGGATCGGTATAAAGTAAGCGGTTGAGCCCCGAAGTCTTGGGGTTCAATTGGCTACCTGGGTGAAGAGTATAAACGGGAAAGTACGAGCCTAACTACAAGACCGGTCAAGAATCTTGACGGTAGGGTGATTCCTTAACAAAACATCGGGCTGTCTGTTCTCGTTTGACGCACGCAATCGTTTGGATTTTAGGGCCGATTGGATTTCAGGATCGATTGAAATTCTGGGCTTGCTTGGATTCATAGTTGATTTGCATTGGGTTGATAGGTTTTCTTCCTGTGTGCGTGAAACACTTCTCTCGGGGTTTGAGCCTGCCGTTTGACGGCTGCTTGCTGGAGTACCGGCGACAAATTGAGTTGTCGTTTTTGCAGCGCGAGAGAGACTCTTGCATCTGCTGCGGGTTGTACGTTGGTAATCGATAATAAGATCGCGCTGCATTGTGATGGTGCCGTAAAGTTTAACGCACATCGCCAGCGTCCCGTCGATTTACCTTGCATGAGCTGAGAATGTAAGCCGCTTTAGGTACTGTCGACCGTGTGCACAGGCTGCGCGATCGTTAGAGTACTGGGCAATTGAAAAAGCTTACTTAATTACAACCTTTTACAATTTATCGCTGCTCGCCAGAACGCATGATAGTAGGTGGTAAGCTTACGAGTGATTCGCACGTGTGAGTACGTGGGAATGACCGTTACGCCATCGTTACGCCAGCGTACGTAGCAGCACCTTAGATCATTTTGGCTTCAGAGGAGTATCGCCTTGTTCGACGCAATGCTGGACGAATTCGATGACGACGCCCCGCGCGCAGACGAAGACTTGGAGAGTTATCAGAAGCTTTCGCTGGATGATGATGAAACCGGCGAAGCAGAGGTAGTTTCCGATGACGACGGTCTAGCCGCAGAGGGTGAAGTTCAGCTTGAGAGTGACGAGGAGCTGTTGGCCGCCGCTGAAGAAGAGGCGGAGACATGGTCCGATGATCCTGTTCGCATGTACCTAACGCAAATGGGCGAGATTCCCCTACTTACTCGGGACGAAGAAATCCGCCTTGCCAAAGCTATTGAAGTTACGCGACGACGATTCAGGACAAAGCTTCTCGAGTGCGATTATGTAATGCAGTTCGCTTACAAGATCCTCAAACGCGTTCACACCGGTGAACTGCCTTTCGATCGCACTGTGCAGGTTTCGGTTACCGACAAACTGGAAAAGGATCAAATCCTTGGCCGTTTGCCGCACAACCTAAAGACCCTGGATGTATTGCTCAAACGCAATGCACGTGATTACCGATTGGCTCTCAGCCAGTCCACACCGGCGGAACGCCGCGCAGAAGCTTGGGCTTCGCTCGCCAAACGCCGCCGGAAAGCCGTTCGTCTCGTCGAAGAACTCGGATTGCGGACTCAACGCCTGGAACCGCGAATCGTCGACTTGATGAAGTTCAGTCGCCGGATCGATGAACTCCGCCGCGAAATCGATCGACTCGAAGGTGACCGAGCCAGTGCGGCTCAGCGCGCCGAGTTGCTTCGTGAGTACCGCGAAGTTCTCATCAGCACGCAAGAAACCCCATCCAGCCTGCGCAACCGGGTCAAGATGGTTCAACAAGTCTTCGCCGAATATCAAAAGGCGAAGAAGCAGTTGTCCGAAGGGAACTTGCGTTTGGTGGTTTCGATCGCCAAGAAGTATCGCAACCGAGGTTTGAGCTTCCTGGATCTGATCCAAGAAGGCAACGCCGGCCTGATGCGAGCGGTCGATAAGTTCGAGTATCGTCGCGGTTTCAAGTTCTGTACGTATGCGACTTGGTGGATTCGCCAAGCCATTACTCGTGCTGTAGCTGACCAAAGCCGAACGATTCGTATTCCGGTTCACATGGTGGAAACCATGTCACGAGTACGCAACGTTTCGCGTCAATTGCTACAAGAACTCGGCCGCGAACCGACGCTCGAAGAAACCGCCCGCCGCGCAGAAACCACCATCGAAGAAGCTCGACGCGTACTTGCCATGAGCCGCTATCCAATCAGTTTGGATCGGCCTGTTGGCAACAGCGAAGACAGCCAATTCGGTGACTTGCTGCCCGATGGTACCGCTGAAAGCCCAGCAGTTGGCGCTGGCCAAGAGATGCTCCGCGACCGCATCACTCACGTCCTCAAGACGCTGAGCTACCGCGAGCGTGAGATCATCAAACTGCGTTACGGTCTGGGAGACGGTTACAGCTACACACTGGAAGAAGTCGGCCACATCTTCAAAGTGACTCGCGAACGCATTCGCCAAATTGAGGCGAAAGCAGTCCGCAAGCTGCAACAACCCAGCCGCAGCCAAGACCTCGTCGGCTTCTTGGACTAAGCGTCCATCCAACCAACTCCCCTCGCCCCGTTTCGGGGAGAGGGGTTGGGGGGTGTATTCAACCAGCTTCAGGCAACTGAACCTGCACAACCTCGAGTCAAACTTTGGCTCGAGGTTTTTTCGTTCTAAGTTGCTATGGTCAGTCTTGAGAGGAAGGGCCTTGGAAACCCAAACGGCAAAAAGTGCGGTAAAACATTTATGATGCAGACACTCGCACCAAGCTGAGCCAAACCTTAATGCAGGATTCAATTCAATCTGAAGGGTTGCTTCAATTGAAAAACAAAGATTGCAGCAGAAATTTTTTACCGCACATCTTTTTGCCGATGGCTTTTGCGATTCTTGCAGCTTGTACTAACTAAAAGGAAGCCAAAACTCTTTAGGGAGGCTCAGTTCATCGACTTTCAAGCGTAAATAGTCATAGTCCAGAGTTTGATCGTGGAGGGCGACCAGCGTCTTGATGTCTGCAAGGTCGATCAAACGGCCCGATGCAGCTTTGAATAGCAACAGGTCTTCGCAACTCAGTACTCTTACTGGCTTCGTTACTCCAGGGAAATCGCACGTGATCGCGCGACTTATGGCCTCTTGGTGATAGCTTGAATTCGAAATTAGGAAATCGATTTCGCAGTCGATATACTCGTCTTCTAACGTGCCCTTCCACTGTGAGACGCGTACAAAACCTAGATCAACATTGCGACCGCCTTTTGCGGGTCGCAAATTGGCTTGTCGAAGCCCTGATTCAAATCCAAGATCGTCCGGAACAATAACGGCCAAGTCGATGTCTTGAGTACTGCGAGGATGCCCCCAGTAGGAAACAGCAAGTCCGCCCGCTACGACTGGCTGTACGCCAAGTCGTTCGACTCGACCATAAATGTCGTCCAAGACTCGTAAGAGCAAGCTAGGAGGCACGATGAGTATCCCACTTAAGATCTTGGTAGCGATCGTACCAGTCGCGATAAGCCGCTTGTAGGTCACCGTCGGGGCCTATCCTCTGCCTGAGCCCCATCATTAACATTTCGTGACTGAACTCCATGGCTTGATGCCACGCCGCCCAACGTCGTTGGCTTTCCTCTGGAGTCGGTGGAGGGCAGCCGCGATTCTGCCTTCCAGATTTATCGATCTCGATAGGCGTGCCGGATTGAGTACTAGTTGGGTTCATGCCGAGATTGTACAGGCTCGATTGATTCGTCGCCAATAACCGGCAAAAAGATGGGCGGTAAAAGATCTCCGTTGGAACAGATTCCCTGAATTGCAGCTTTCCATTCCAGTACGCCACTAGCGCGAAAGAGATCAATCTCCGATCTCATGAAACGGTTCGCTGATAACACAGTCGCGTTCGTCGAACAGATTGAAATACCAAACGGTGACGCCTTCAGGCAAATCCGCGTGCGCGGTCGCTGCGACCGTGTTTAGCTCAGCAGGGATCGATTCCCATTTGCGATCCTGCCATTTACCAGTGTCGCGAGTGAAACACAATTCCGCCTTAACAATCGGCACTTCGCTCTTAAAGCGCACCATTTTATGTGAGCCCTCGCCGAGTCGTTCGACCACTTCGGCAAGAGGTTTTCCACCGTTCAAGATCGAGTTCATGAAAGCATGAATCTCCTCGGGATTCTCGCCAGCCACGCCGTGACCATGGGGCATGCGGATCCGCAAGCAGAGCTTGCTCGGCTGATGCAAACGAACTGAGCGCAGCCAAGAGTCCATGGGGTAAGCGAAGTCATTGGTGCCGTTGACCCACAGCATGGGGATTTTGTTTTCTCGGCGCAGATAGACCGAAGGATCCCACTGATCGAGCCACTTCTGAGCTCGCTCTTTTCCGATTCGTTCGAAGGCGGGTAACCAAGCCGAGTTGTCTCCAAGAAACCCGCATCCATAAACCGGCACTGCGGCGCGAAAGCGAGTGTCAACGCCGACAACCAAACATGTCAAATAGCCGCCCCACGAAATACCGGTGACTCCAACTCGATCGGCATCCACTTCGGGAAACGATCGCAGCAACGAGTTCGCAAGTGCGACGGCCGACACCGCATGCATCTGCCATTGATCTTCAAGTGGGCCATCAATTTGATCAAAACTAGCATCCCATCCTGGAGGGCCACCTTCAGGATGGCGCTCCCATTTGCCATACGTTCCAACGGGCACACAGCCACACAGATCCATGGCGATCGCCGCGTAGCCTCGTTCATTCCACAGCTTGACCCAGTTGGCAAACGCTGTACCGCCACCGCCGTGGACCAAGACAACTCCTGGCACTTTGGTAGCACCCTCTTTCAGTTCGGGTATTCCATAATAAGCGAATACCTTCGTTGGTTTACCTTGATACGGAAGGCCTTCGAAGAAGACCGCCTTCACGCCCTCAGCCGGAATATCTTCAGAGGGACAGGTCTTCGGTATCTGCGACAAACGATCAAGATCAAAAGCAACTCCTGTTGGAGTTGAGTCTTGAGCTGCTACCGGAGCGATGAATGCTAACAGAACTGCAACGAAGTAAAAGCACCACAGCCGCATGTCGTAACCTTTTCACGAAGAGCTTATGCGAAGTGTAAAATGAAGGAACCGCAAGTCTGTCCAACACTATCTAGTACAGCAGCTAGTACAGCAAAACTGCGGCGCGGCGGCGTTTGAAGTCTTCGAGGTCTGCTGCGAAAATAACTTGCAAGTCCTTAAGGCCGGTGCCAGCGACGATGGCGTCACGCAACTTGGCATTGACGAGCAAAGTATCGGCTGCGGCCGCTTTCCATTGCTCAGGATAAAACTTGCGAAGACCAGTGGCGAGTGTCAAACCCAATACCAGCGGCTCAACCGCGTTCACATCAGTGACGACAAACTGCACACCATGGCAGGCTTCTTTTTCATACTTGCTGGAGTTGGGTGTAACGGTTCGCGGAATGCAACGCAATCCAGGAATGTTCTGCTCGTTCAACCAAGTCGCCAACTGACGGCCGTCAATCCAAGGCGCTCCAATCCATTCAAATGGTCGATCGGTCCCACGACCCACGGAGATATTGGTAGTTTCCAGTAAGCCAATACCTGGATAAAGCCGTGCCGCTAACAACGAACGCATGTTGGGTGACGGATCGACCCAATCTTGGCCAGTCTGATCCAATGTTTGTTCACGTTCCCAATGCCGCACCGGCACAACTTGCAAATCAAGCTTCAAGCCGAGTTCTTTGCGGAACAACACAGCTAGCTCGCCGACAGTCATCCCATGCTGTACCGGTAGATTGTGACAAGCGACAAAGCTCTCGCGACCCGGGTCTACCATCGAGCCAGCCACCACAACACCGCCGATCGGATTGGGGCGATCAAGGATGATCAGTTGCTTGCCATGTTCTGCGGCGGCAAGCATGCATTCTTTCATGGTTGAAATATAAGTGTAGAAGCGGCACCCGATATCCTGGATGTCATAGACCAAACAGTCAACCTGCGCTAACTGCTCTGCGGTGGGGCGACGCGTCTTGCCATATAGCGAATAGATAGGCAGTTCATCTGCGGTTGAATCTCCAATTCCAGCTTGGTCGAGCAAGCCCTCAAACCCATGTTCTGGGCTAAACAGCGCCACAAGTTTTACGCCCTCCGCACGCCGCAAGAGTTGGGCGGTTGAAATGCCGTCCGATGTGCGGCCGGTATGATTGGAGACCAGCCCAACGCGTTTGCCATTCAAGCATCGGTAATTCGATTCGCGGAGCACATCGACACCCATCATCACAGGCGCGAGCGGATCGCGAGTTGGAAGAGCGGGCAGACAAGTTTCAACAATCATCTTGGCGACTTTCCCTGCCAGTCGATTGACGTTGCCTTTGCCATCTGGATGAAGACGATTGCTCAAGAAGACAAAAAAACAATTGCGAGCTGGATCGATCCAGAGCACAGTACCCGTAAAGCCACCGTGACCAAACGCAGCTGTGCTGAGCACGTCGCCGCTGTTGTAGCTGTAGCTTGAGTGATGATCAAAGCCGTTCGTCCGTGAGATCACACCGAAGTCGGCCCGCGTTTCGACTTTGTGCGGCGCGGTTAACTTGAGGACCGTTTCGGGCTGCATGATTTGAACGCCCTCCAATGTGCCACCACCAAGCATCATGTGTGCATAACGAGCGATATCGTCGAGTGTCGAGAACAGTCCCGCATGTCCCGCAACGCCCCCCATCAACGCGGCGCGTGGGTCGTGCACGATACCGCGCAGCATCACTCCATCGCGTGGTTCGGTGGGAGCGATGCGCTGCCGCAGTGTTTCAGCCGGTACATAGCCCGAGTCCTTCATGCCTAGCGGTTCAAAAATGTTGGCTTTGGCGAATTCGTTCAACGGCTGACCGCTGGCGTTTTCGACGACTTTGCCGAGCAACTGAAAGCACACGTCGCTGTAGACAAATTTTGTGCCAGGCGTGGATTGCATTTTGACAGCGTACAGGTTCTTCCAAGCATTCTCGATTCCGGACTGATAATCTTGAATTGCGTTGTCGGGAATCAAGCCGGCGGTGTGCCTGAGTAGATGCTTGACCAGCACGGCATCTCGTCCATCGCCGGTGAATTCAGGGATGTAAGTTTTAACGGGAGCATCGATGTCGACTTTTCCTCGTTCAGCGAGAATGGCGATGCTGGTTGCCGTGGAAACGGGCTTGGTGATCGAGGCCATGTCAAAGATGGTGTCCAGCGTCATTGCCTCTCGGCCGTTGTCTAGCGCGCGATCGCCGTAGACGTCGCGCACCAGCCACTGGCCGTTGTGCCAAAAGCCAACCACCGCGCCGGGTAGGTCGCCCGCAGTGATGGCGGCATCGATGGCGGCACGCACTTCCTGTTTGGCTGCGGTTAACTTGGCCGGGTCGGTCTGGGCGCATACCCGGTCAATGCTGATGAGTACTAGGATCGAGGCAATGCTCACCAAAAGTTTGGGAGAGCGACCGAAATGCTTGACGCACTCCGCTACAGACGTTTTGTGAGCATAGATCAAGGCCAGGAATGCCAGCTTCGACGCGAACTTCATATTGAATCCATGGGTTGTTATCTGGTTTCGTTCGAAACCGGTGGAACCGTGAGCTTGCCAAAATGCGAAACCTTGCAGGTTAGTAGAAGCTGGCGGTGTACGCAACTTGTCCGGCCCGAAAAGAATTTTGTAAGAAGTTCGCAGGATACGGTCCGATCATAAACAAGTGACGAGACGGTAAAGAGAATTTCGTCACATTGGGGTGAGCCCAGGATCCAGGACTCACCGGATATTGCGCAAGGACGACGCTAGCTTCTGGTTCTTTGCAGCGCAATTGGAAAAGTCATGTCATTGGAGTGGTTTCACGCCATACTCGGCGGGATGTTCGTTGGCGTATGGATGATAGTGGGCCAAATTATGGCCACCGAACGGTTCCGGCACGGCACGGATCCGTAACGCGTATCCAAAACAAGCTGAATGTGATTGGCATGCGCAAGGCTCTTACTGAGAGCTGAACCGACAATCACGACTATCAGATCCAAACGCTTCGCGCCACTTGAACCTGCGAAGCGTTGAGAAAGTGCTCGTGAATCCCGCAGATTTACTCAGCGGATCGTTCGGCTTCTCGCAACCTGTAGCGGAAGCCGTCAAGGCTTCCGGGGCTGCCGCAGTACTCTCGCAATGCTTTAGGGCGTGCCGATCATTGGGTAGCGGAAGCCGTCAAGGCTTTCGGGGGCCGCCTCAATACTCTCGAAATGCTTGAAGGGTTAGCGGCGGTTACCAGAGCAAAAACCGGGGCTAACGCCCATCGGTTAATCCCGCAGATTTACTCAGCGGATCGTTCGGTTTCACACTAACTTGAGACGCGCCGAGTCGCAACATCCCGGCCGGCTGG
>JANRMD010000622.1:0-4295 GCA_033761895.1 Pirellulaceae bacterium
GTTGGTTGGGTGCACCATTGCCGTACCACAAACCCCCAAACCTCAGCCACCGCCCCCCCCCCCCCGTTACGTTTGCAACCCTGCGGGTCAACACGCACCGGGCGGGGGTTGGAAGGAGCTGTGCTGCGGGAATCTGGCTAAAAAGTCGTGAGTCCATCGAGTAAACTCGGTGGTGATCAGCGAGGAGTGTCCATAATTGTGATGCGCGTGCGTACGAATTCTGAATCCGCTCACCAAAAATCGCAATCACCCAGAAACACAATTCAAAAAGGGTAGATTGAAGGCGAACTGCATTTTTTCGCCACGCAGCCGCTTCGGGTAAATTTTCAGTAGCCTGATTTTCAGTGGCCTGTTAGTGTACCGCTTGAACTTAACTGCAAAAGTGCTGGCCTATCGGGTAAACGAAGCTGCGCACATCAGGAAGTATCGCATCGTCCAAGGACTGCGTGGATCGTTACTGAACTTACGAGTGAATAATGCAGTCCCAACAGTCGCAAGACAATTCCCAACCTCAGCAACCTCCGCCCCACTTACTTGATTACCTCGACGGTGTCTATTGGGAGGCTGATCCCGTAACGCTGAAATTCTCCTTTCTAAGCGGAAGGGAAGATAAACTGCTTGGGTATCCACGAGAGAAGTGGTACGAAGAGGGCTTTTGGGTTTCGCATTTGCATCCCGAGGACCTTGAATGGGCTCCGATGTTTTGTCGACGAGCGACGGAATCGCTCCAAAGCCATCGTTTCGACTACCGCATGCTGGCTGCCGATGGCCGGGTTGTTTGGATTCACGATCGCGTGACGGTGGTTTCAGATGACGGCAAAATTCAGAAAGTGTGTGGTCTCTTAATTGACGTAACTGAAAAAAAAGAGACCGAGATCGCGTTGCAAGAGACGCGAATGAAGTTATCCGAAGCCCAACGCTTGACGGGGCTGGGCTACTGGGATTTTGATTATACGCGCGAACGATGCACCGTTTCCGAGGAAACGCTGCGCATTTTAGGTGGCCCCACTAACCCTGCGATTCACGACATCTCAGCTTGCCGCAGGGCGCTTTTCGAACGCATTCATCCCGATGACAAGCAACGGGTTGCAGTCGCAGCCAACGAAGCACACGCAGGCACCAAACAATACGACATTGAATATCGTTTGATTGTTGACGGCGGTGAAGTTCGATATGTACATAGCCGAGGTGAAATTGTCAGGGACGCCTCAGGCAAACCGACGCGTTGGTTTGGAACCCTCCAAGAGACTTCGCAGCTGAGACGCATGGAGCGCGAACTGTACGAAAGCGAAATTCGATTTCGCACGTGCCTCGACCATGCCTCCGATATGCTCATGATCTTGGATGAAAACTGCTGCATCATCGATGTTAACCAAACGGCCTGTGCAAGCCTCGGCTACACGCGCGAGGAGTTGGTTGGACAGTCATCTGCGTTTTTTGATATCGACCTTTCGGCTGAAAAACGCGCCACGATACACGAAGCGCTGGATCGGGGTGAAGCTTTTGGATTTGAGACGCAGCATCGACGCAAAGATGGCAGCCAGTTTCCCGTGGATGTCCGCATCGCACCGGTAAGGGATTGTGGCAATGTGAGGTTTGTCTCACTCGCGAACAATATCACAGAACGACTGAATTCGCAGCGAGCCCTGACTGAGAATCACAAGCTGATGCGAGCGGTCATCAATGGCACGTCGGATGTGATCTATGTAAAGGATCTCGACGGGCATTACCTGATGATCAACAGCGCAGGCGCGGATCTTTTTGGTTTACGAGTCGAAGACGTACTCTGCCGCCTCGACAGCCAGTTGCCGCAGACCGAAGCCGCTCGTACTTTGCTCCAGACGGGCGATAGCGATACGGTTTCGAACCGAGCCCAGCAAATCGAACAAGAAGTAGTGGTCGACGGCAAAACGTGTACGTTCTTGTCGACGCGATTTACCTATTACGACGCTGCCGGTAAAGCGATCGGAACCATTGGTATTTCGCGTGATGTAACCGAACTGAAGCAACTTGGTAACGCACTCAGGCATGCTCAAAAGCTAGAAGCGGTTGGAAGACTCGCTGGAGGCATCGCGCATGACTTTAACAATTTGTTGACCGTTATCATCAGCTACAGTGAGCTACTTCTAATGTCACTGCCTGAAGGAGATCCACAACGGCATCAGGTCAACGAGATCTTTAAGTGTGGCGAACGGGCTGCCGGTTTGACGAGACAGCTATTGGCATTTAGCCGCAAGCAAGAACTTCAGCCAAAAATTGTCAACTTGCGACAAAGCCTGGCTGACTTGGCAGACCTCCTGCAGCCTATCGTCGGTGAGGACTTCGAGCTGTCGATTGCAGTCGATGAAAACGTCGAAGATGTCAAAATGGACCTCGATCAATTCCGACAAGCGATTGTAAATCTAGCTGTGAATGCCTGTGATGCCATGCCGCATGGCGGCAAGATATCGATTGTGGTTGATGATTTTGTCGTTCCACGGACGGATCAACGCTCGCTGACTCCGCACCTCAAGCCAGGTCGCTACGCTCGAATCAGCTTTTCAGACACTGGCATCGGCATGCCGGAAGATGTTCAAGCCCGAATCTTCGAACCGTTTTACACCACCAAAGCCATCGGCAAGGGGAGTGGGCTTGGTTTGTCGATGATCTACGGCTTTGTGACTCAATCAGGTGGACACATCGAGGTCTCAAGTACCAGCGGTCACGGTAGCACCTTCCGACTCTACTTGCCGTGCGCTGCGTTTGAGTTGCTGGATTTGGAGACGTTGTCAGACGTCAAGGAACTCCAGGCATCCAGTATTGCTACGCCAAAAGGCAAAGAGACCATCCTGCTGGTCGAAGACGAAGAAACGGTGCGTGTGCTGTGCTGCCGAATTCTTGAGGCCTGCGGGTACTCAGTCATCCAAGCCAAAGATGGAGTCGAAGCGCTGGAACATCTCGAGCGCAAATCGCCAAAGATCGACTTGCTACTGTCCGATGTGGTCATGCCCCGCATGAATGGGCCAAAGTTACTAGAATCCATCCAACAGAAATGGCCGCAACTGCCCGTAATCTTCATTTCTGGCTATGCCGATGAAGTCGTCTTGTACGATATCCCGACGGAAAAGCGAAATTTGCTTCGCAAGCCGTTCAACCCCAAGCAACTGGCCGAACGCGTTCGCGCAACCCTGGAAGCTGTGGGAAAATAGGACGGCAATTGTTCGTAACAGTCGACTCGCAGGCCCTAGTCAGCTCCGCTATGATATGAGCGAGATGAAGAAGATGTAAACTTTTCGAGCTCTCACTCTCGTTCTAAGTCGGTTTGTGGCCGCGTCGAGTGCCCATCCTGAGCCTCGGTGGCTGAATAACACGTCGATCATTTGCTAGGGTTTTCATGGCCAATCTACAAGTAGCAGCCGGTTGGCCATCGGATTTTTGTGGCAATGTCAGGCTGTTTCCTTTACCCAACCTGGTGCTCTTCCCGAACGTACCCCAACCGCTTCACATCTTCGAACCGCGCTATTGCGAAATGCTGCTGGACGCCCTGGCCCATGACCGCCTGATCGCCATGGCGCTGCTGCAACCAGGCTGGGAACACCACATTCAAAATGGCCCGCCCATCGCATCGACGGTGTGTATCGGCAAAATTGTGACGCATACGCCAACCAATGACGGACGGCATAACATTCTGCTCGTCGGCATCAAACGCGGTCGAATCATCGAGGAACTCGAGTTCACGCGTCCATTCCGGCGAGCCAAAGTGGAAATCCTCGAAGACTTTTATCCCCCCGGCGACGAAGTTGAACGGCACGAAATCGCTTCGGCCCTGCAATCTATTTTTGCCAAGTTCGTTCCTGAAGGCCTCTCGGCTCAATCGAGTTTCAAACAATTGATTGGCGAACAGATGCCGCTTGGCATCCTGACCGACATGATCGCCTACGCTATTAATCTGCCTCTTGCCATCAAGCAGCAGTTGCTGGCCGAATCGAATGTCGACATCCGCTGCCGACTCCTGCTACGCTGCTTGAAACAACGGCTCGAGTCTAGTCAGGAAAGTCCAGATTCCATCACTGACGGTTTCCCGCCGCGATTCTCGGAGAATTGAAACGAGTGCTCCGACGCAATTTATTGTCGCACGATTGTCCCAATCGTAGCTGCAATAAAGCTGTCACAGAGCTGCCACAATTGGGACAATTGTGCGACACTCAACCCCAAAATCAATTTGTGCTGAAGCAGTAGTGCTCTGTCCACATTAGATTTTGGGGTTGATGAGCTATTTCGATTCCCTCGATTGCAATCGTTCATCGTCAATAAAC
>JANRMD010000623.1:0-19300 GCA_033761895.1 Pirellulaceae bacterium
GTTTGAGTTAGTCGTGAGAAAACCAACATTAAGCACTGGAACAGCCTTTAAATGCACTACCAGTTTCTAAACTAGAAAAGCTAGCAAATTGACCTAGTGGCTCCCATCTGTAACCGAATTTACAATTTGCGGCACTAGCGCGTTCCGGCTGATACAACAAACCCTAGAATTAAGCTGTGACAATCCACAAGTGCTAGTGCTCTGTCCACTAGAAACCCGTTGTTTCAAAGTGACATTGAGCGGGTGAAACATCACATTACCATCGTGCGAAAATGGAACAGGCCGACCCCTTGAGAGGTCGGCCTGTGATTGGGTCTGATATGCCGCGTTACTTCGCGACATCTGTGGAACTTACTTAGCTACTTCCGTAAAAGCCTTCACGCGTCGATCGAGCGTCTTGTTGGTTTCACTGAGCGTATGCTTGATGTAGTCATCTTGGTCATACACGAGCGACTCGACGGCGATTTCAGATGCTTTCGCGGCATCCGCTCCGCTGAAATAGCTGAGAGCCCAAATGGCTTGAAGTCGCACTTTGGAGTTCTCGTCGTTGACTTGCTTTTGCAGCAACTCAAGCGGCGATGCAATACGATCGCGCCAGTAAACCAACACGCGTGTCGCAGCCGCACGAGCTCGCGGCTCAGGCGACTTAAGCATTTGCTTCAGCAGCTCTTCGTTCACGACATTGTGACTTTGGTGCAACCACAACGCTTCTGTCATGTGATGCTCATAGGCTGCGTCGCTCTTGTTCAACTTGCCAGTCCAAGCTTTCGCAGCAGCGATTACTTCCGCCGTCGGACGACCCGACAATTCGATGCGGGCTCGGTGGCGCACGCGGTCGTCTTTCGACTCAAGCAATGTCAGCAACTTATCGATCGGCTCGCCAGCAATCTTCTCAGGCTTTAGCAAATCCCGACCTTCATAGCGTACGCGATACATACGCCCGTGATTGCGATCGCGACTTGGATCCCGCAAGTTATGCTGCATGTGGCCGATGATCGGATTGTGCCAATCTGCAAAGTAGATCGACCCGTCCGGAGCAACTTCGATGTCCGAGGGACGGAAATTTGGATCGGTTGAGGACACAATCGGTTCGACTTCGGTCGCGCTAAAGCTCGAGTCTTTTTCCTCCAGCTTGTATTGCAACACGCCTTGGAAACCAATCACGTTCAGTACCAGCAAGTTGTCGCGATGCTCTTCAGGAAAATGACTGCTGCTGAGAATCTCAACTCCGGCACAAGGTCGCGTACGTTGTTGATAGACTTGCGGCGGACGCCCATGCTTGTTGGGATAATCCAAATCGCCTGAGAACAGCAAAGCATGGTAAGGCTGAGCACCGGTACCGTCGTAAACGAAATCTTGTCCCCACTTTTCGAACGCGTGACCGTGTGGGTTGGCAAAGCCGAACGACACATAGACGTCGAACTTCTGCGTTCTCGGTTCGTAGCGGAAGACTGCTCCGTTGGCTACGCGACGTGCTGTACCCCAGGGTGATTCCACTTGAGTGTGATGGAAGGTCCCTTCTTGGAAGTAAACTGCGCCACCTGGATCGAGTGCAAAGCTGTTCGAAGTGTGGTGCGTGTCTGCGGTATCGAGACCGTGCACGATACGTTCCTTGATGTCGTACTTATCATCGCCGTTGGTATCTTTGAGGAACAGAATGTCTGGTCCTTGAGCGACCAGTACACCGCCTCCCCAGAATTCAAAGCCGGTCGGATTGTGAATATCACCCGCGAAGGTCTTGCAAACATCTGCTTTACCGTCGTTGTTGGTGTCTTCGAGAATCAACAGCTTGTCAGCCATAGGCTCCGTCGGATTCCAGTGCGGATAAGTCGGCCAAACGGCAACCCACAAGCGGCCCTTAGTATCAAAAGCCATTTGCACTGGGTTCACAAACTCGGGGAACATCGACTCTTCGGCGAACAATTCCACCTTCATATTCTTGTGAACCGTCATTTTCTCAATCGACTGGGTGCCGGTGAGAAACTCGTGCTTGCCGCCTTCCAATGGCCCAGGCTTGTTCGAGATCACTGGAATCAGTTCTGGAATGTTCGAGTCATCGGCTTTCTCAGATTTACCGCGCGCGGTGGACCAAACAATCTTGTCGCGGTTGGAGGTCTTCACGTCAAGAATATCAAGTTCGCGTTGGCCGACCGAATAGTTCGACAAACCATCGCCATATCCGCCAGGACCTTCCGAGAACTTCAGGAACGCGCGGTCACCATAAGTCGAATATCCGTCAGTGACGCGATAGCGGTTGTACCAATAAAAACTCTTGTCCAAGACTGCTTTTCGAAGACTATCCAATGAGGATGAGTATTTTGTTTTGCCGGTGAGACCTTTTTCGCAGGCCTGGGCAATCGCTAGATCACCTTGCTCGTTTTGATGAACTCCGTTGATCGTCAGCGACTTGCCAACCGCTTTTTCACCCGCAGTCGAAGAAACGATATCGACATAGGTAACATTTTTGGCTTTGGCAACTTCTGCTAATGCATCCGCATACATGCGAATCGCAGCGTTGTGCTTCTTGACAAATTCCTGCGTCGGCAGATTCGGATCTTGGATGTACTCGTGAGCCGTCGGCGAGAATAGCACCAAGCGAGGCGCCGATTTGCCGTTGTATTGTTTCGAAAGAACATGGTCGACAAAGTCACTGGCGTTCTTCTTGAACGCAGCCAATCCCGCTTCGCCGGCCGCGGATTCGGTGGCTCCGTAGAACGCAAAGATCACATCGGCTTTGGTGTTGGTCAGTTCAAAGCGGTTCTCACGAACTTTGCCAGCGTCGCGAGGCGAGAGCTTATCGACTTGAGGACAAGGAGCCGAGCCGGACAGCCATTGATCAAACGTACCGAAGTCGCGGGACCGCATGCGAGTATTGGGATTGCGGAAACCGTCGATCTCGTCACCGCTATATGCCAAGTTGCGGAAAACCAATTCATGTTCTGGATACTGCGCATGGAGGAGCGTCTCCAGCCAGCCGTAATGCTGCATGCGTTCGGCCATCGTGCCGCCAACGATACAAATGTGATCTCCTTTTTGGAGAGCGAAGTCAGCGGCCCGGGTGACAGCCGGCTGAGTGACAATCACTGTCACTAGTAGAATCGCAAATAGCGACCATCTCATAAGTTGGGTCCTCGCAGGGCAAAAAAGGTGGGTCTAGGAAGGGCTAGGATTGTCTGCGTGAGTGAAAAGTCACTTGGGCGAGGTTAGTTTAATTGCAATTTCTTCATTTTGCCATTGGACAGCGGGGTGGATTTAGCACAGAGGCTGGAAGCGAGAAGCCAGAGATTTCAAATCTCCCGCCTCAAATCAGAAGCAGTAGCAGCCAGCGAGTGCAGCGTGTGCGGGGTCAAAATGCTCGTGCTAGAATGCTCGTGCCAAAATGCGCATGCCAAATTGCTCAGATTGAACTTCTAGCCTTGATTCCGAATGCGATCGTGTGCGCTGCTTAGAGCTGCTTACACGCCCTAAAGAATATGAAGAACATGCGCGGTACCTAACCACAACTGCATCCCCGAATTCAAGTAATCCACCCTGTGGAACGAAGTATGCGACGGTTTCATAGTCACGCTTTCCTTCTCATCAGCTGCTTGTGCAGCCTAGTTCTCAACGTTGCCGTTACGAACGGGCAAAATGTTGCTCCGCTGCAACTGCAGATTGTCGACGCAAACGGCAATGGCATCGAAGGAGTCGAGATCAAACTGGGCTCTCTAGTATTTGCCGGTAACACGGGGCGGAGCCATGGGGTCCGCGATCTCAAGACGGTTGACGGTGGACCGCTGCAGGTAGACTCGGAAGGCAAAATCACAGTGGCTATTCCAGACATGCAGCTGGGCGAACTCGCGCGTTTTAACTTAAACGTCAAGCATCCGAGTTTTGCTGAGTTCAATGATTGGGTTAACGTCGAAGTTAAGCAGCTGAACAAAGTTACGCTCTCACGCGGTGTTCGTATCGCGGTCACTGCCGTGGACGCCGACTCTGGGGCTAGATTGACTGACAATATCTATGTCATTTCTGAGCAGAAGGATTTGGACCAGATGGTCGATTGGAAATCGAATGGAAAGGGACTATTGGTTTCGAGGCCGCTGAATACTTCGGATAAGCGAATCCGTTTGGTCGAGTTGATTGATGGAAAAGCGATTCGCTTTAGCGATCCAATCGACGTTCCTGCCGGGGAGGGTGAGCGTACTGTCGTCAATGATGTGCCCATGAAACGCTCGCTTGAATTTGCTGGTAAACTCGACGGCCATGTACTGCGGCCTGTTCGCAACGGTTTGATATCTGTGTGCGTCACTTGGCCAACTGAGAGTGAATTCAAAGAAACCACTGGTCCCGTTGGGCACTGGTTGGCTCACGCTCCGATCGCCGAAGACGGAAGCTTTTGCGTCTCAGGGCTACCTTCGGGCGATTGGCTTCAAGTTATCGCCATTTGCGATGGCTGGTTCAATGAACCTGCGAATGCTGAAGCGCGGCAGCTTGTTTGCCCGCCCGAAAACAAGTGGCTGAATATTGAAGAAAGTATTCTCCCCAGCTTGTTTGAGTTCCGATCGTCGCGTTCGGATGCTGTCATCCCGATGCAAGCAACGCTCTCAGCATCAGTGCGATTTGTGCATGCAGATGGCTCACCCGTCGCCAACCAACCCTACAAGGCTCAACGCAGTCCAAGATTTTTCCATTCTGCGTGGAATAGCCGTTTCCGATCGGAGCGTTCAACCGCTGAAGAGCTAATCGCCACCCGCAAAGGTGACAAATACCAACCCGATGCAAATGAGTTCATCGTTGGTAAGACCGACGAACAAGGCGTTGCAAAAGTGGCCGATATCCCTGGTTCTAACTTCGCAATTCAAATCGACGGAATGCTCTTCGATGACGGACGACTCTGGCACTCAGTCAATCTCGATAAGTTTGACGATAGCCCGATCACGGTCAACCATGCGGCACGCCCGTGAGGAACGTTGCAGAGGGAAACCTGAAAACAAGCTCTCAGCCCTGATTTCCATTGAGACCACAACCACTTCCCTTGAAACGGCACTGAGTTACGAACGCGTGTGAGTGTCGACTATGTTGAGTAGACCGCTCTGGGTTGAGTCGCTAAACTCAGCGTGCCTGTCATGCAATCCTTAAGCTGGCTTGAATTAAGCCACGATGCCACCAGAGCGCAACAATTGTGAAAGGGTCATAACAGGTGACACTTAGTCTCACAAGATTCGATTGCGTAGAATCGCGCTGGCACAAATATTAGGAAGCTCCCGTGTTTCGACTCGACGGCAGAACTGCTTTAATCACTGGCGGAACTCAAGGTGTGGGATCAGCGATTGCAACTTCACTTGCTCAGGCAGGTTGTGACCTCGTATTGCATGGCTTGCGCGAGGACGAAGCGGCCTTGAGCACCAAAGCGGCTTGTGAGCAGTCTGGTCGAAAAGTTGACTTAGTCTTTAGTGACCTTGCAGGACCAACTGCGGAATGTGTGCAAGCACTTTTCGACCAAGCAAATGCGGCGAGCGATAGTATTTCGATCTTGGTCAACAACGCAGGCACGTTCATCGACAAACCGTTTCTTGATATGGACATCGCGACCTACGAACGCACCATGCGATTGAATGTTGCCGCTGGCTATTTCTTGACACAAGCATTTGCGCGCCAGTGGGTGAAACGAGGGATCGCTGGTCGCGTGCTGTTTACGGGTTCGATCAATGGCGAATTGGCGGAACCTGTTCACACGGCATATGATGCCAGTAAAGGAGCCGTTCGCACGCTGGTACGCAGCTTGTGTGTTTCGTTGGCACCGTATGGCATACGCGTTAACGCAATGGCTCCAGGGCTGGTGGTCACGCCGCTGACCGCGCCCGTTCTTTCTAAAGATGCGGATGCCATGCAGTGGATGAAGCTGCATACACCTAACGGGCAAGTACCCGGCCCCGATGCATGCGGTGCCGCTGCGCTGTTTTTGCTCAGCGACGAAGCCCACCATGTGCACGGCCAAACCTTACTGGTCGACGGCGGGATGAGCGTCTGGCAACAACCCGATTTGCCCGATAGCGTCCGGGGGCATCTAACTTAATGCATGGATCGCTCCAAGTAGGCGCTCCCGCCGGGTGCGATCAGGTGGGTCGCTACCCGCCGGGTACGATCGACTGTCAGTTTGGGGCTTGGCGATTTGCAACAACTGCCTCGTGACTGATATCTGGAAAATCCGTGAAGAACCCATCCACTTTTAAATCGGCAATCAATACTCGGTGAAGCTCATCGATCGACTTGGCCCACTTCGGCAGTTGGTCCAGCCGAACAGTGTAAGGATGAACGGCCAGCTTGGCCGCATGAGCAGCCTCCACGAATCCCGTCGATTCAACGTCGCCAGCGCTGGATACCTTGACCAGCCAATCGAGCGAAGGGCCAACTCCGTCGGCATAGACGGAGAAGTCTTGCATCGCCTTGGGCCAGCCGTCCTGCGAGAACTTGGCTGGATCACCGCCAGTCAACTGAATTAACCGCAGACTGCAACCACCAGCCTTCAGCCGCTTGAGTTCGTCAGGTTCGAAGCACTGAATGAAGCAAGCGTCGGACTTGTCGCGATAACCCAACTCTGCGAGCAGCGGCAAGAGCCTTTCGCCCATCGAGTAACCGAATTGCTTTGCGTGCCAGGCAGCCGCTTTCAGTTCAACATAGATTCCAACACTGGTTTTGCGTGTTGTATTCCAACCTTGGATGAGTCGAATCTCGTCTTCAAGCCGCATGAGTCGCTGGTTGAACGAGCCGGGAAAGCGATTCTCAAACGCCTGCTTGCCGCTGCGATCGGCTCTTTCATGAACTGCCAGTGATTGGATTTCGGACCACGTGAAGTCAGCAAAATAGTACTTCCCATCTTCGCGGGCCCTCTGCTTGAATTTCTCTTCGACGTCGGTCGTGGCTTCCATCGTAATATCGTGGGTTACCACGAAGACTCCATCTTTAGAAAGCACCACATCTTGCTCCACGTAGTCGGCCCCCTGAGCAAGCGCGAGAACTTTGGCAGCTTCGGTGTGTTCAGGAACATAGCCACAGGCGCCGCGGTGCGCGATGACAACCGGTCGAGCGGTTGGTTCCTCTGCTCGCGATGTACTTATCCCAATGTGCAGGTGCAGCACAACAACTGCGACAGTGATCACGACAACGTTTCGTTTGCACATGAGTTGAATTCCAAAAACAAGTTGAGCCATGGATTTTGCGAAGCAACTTTCGCTGCTGTGACAGCTTTAGCTGAGCTTATCCGAGAACGGCTTGTGCGGTAGTGACTGTCGATGAATGTAGCGTTAAGTTCATGCCGAATTAGGTTGCCTGTGGCCTGCTCTGTCGTCTGTTCTATCGCCTGTTCTGTGGTCTGCTCTGTGGACTCTTCTGTGGGTTGCTATTGCCAAGTGCGAAAGGCTAGCGTCACAAAGGGCTAGCGTCACAAAGTGACTGGCACCATCCGTATTTGCCGCAGTGGCTGGATCGCCTTTGCCGAGCGCGTCCGTCTGCACAGTCATCGGCCAGAAGGTGGCGGGCACTATCCGATTGGGGGTCATTCAGAAGGTGGCTGGCACCTTCCGTTGTTGGCGCGGTGGGTGGGTCGCTCTTGCCGAGTGCGACCGTCGCACTTCATGCATTGCTCGCAAAGAAGGTGCCCCTGTTACATGAATGGAACCATTCGACGCTCCGCCATTGAATGCCAAAAGGTGGGTGGCACCGTCGATCTAGGCAGCCAGCCGCTGCGCAAGGTGCCAGCCACCAACTGGAAGGACTTGCTAGCAAAATTCACAAGGTGCCAGCCACCATGTGAGTGCGCGGCGAGGAGGTCGGTTTCCAGAAACCCGTCAAGGTGTGCGCCGAGAACGGGACATTGCGCTCGCCATAACACTGCGGCATTCCCGGCCCCTTTAGCAATTGCACCCAACCAAATGGATGGCCTTTCGGTTGTTGAGCTTTTCAGACGGCTTTTTTCCATCTTCGCACTGTGCCTCTTTATCGGCAAAGGCGATATTGATGAATGCCCAGGGCAAGAACCGATTTCCAAGAAAGCACTCGGTAAGAGTCCGCCCATCGATGTAGCCTGGCAAGCTAAAGACATAAGGCAGTGCAGGGAAGATGCGACAACCAGGTGAAATGGCGATGGACGGTGATCGATCACGTCCAGCAGGCAGGCAGGAACCGCTAGCAATCGTTGGCATCGGCTGTCGCTTCCCAGGAGGCGCCGATACCTGGCAGGAATTCTGGCGTTTGCTTGAAGAGGGCCGTGACGCGATCGAAGAGACACCGGCCGACCGCTGGAGTTTGCAGAAGTTCTACGCCCAAGACCCTGGGCCCGGAAAGACACAAAGTCGCTGGGGTGGATACGTTCGAAACATCGATCAGTTTGACCCACAGCTGTTTGGTATCGCACCTCGTGAAGCCGCCGCAATGGACCCGCAACAGCGCATGCTGCTAGAAGTCGCTTGGCGCGCGATTGAAGATGGCGGTCAAGCGGTTGAAAACATCGCCGGACAAAACGTGTCGGTGTTCGTGGGCATTTCGAGTTTTGATTACGCGGTCGCTGGACTCAGTTCCGAAGATCGCGGGGTAATCAGTCCCTACAGCAACACGGGCGGTTCGTCGAGTATCGCAGCCAATCGCATCTCTTACTGCTTTGATTTGCGTGGACCAAGCGTAGCTGTGGATACCGCTTGCTCCTCTTCTTTAGTCGCCGTCCACATGGCCTGTGAGAGCATTTGGAATGGTGATTCCAAGATGGCGCTTGCCGGTGGTGTCAATGCGCTAATCCTACCCGACTTTTATGTTGCCTTCAGTCAACTAGGAGTGCTCGCGCCCGACGGTCGCTGTAAGACTTTTGATGCAAAGGCTAACGGATACGTGCGCAGCGAAGGTGCGGGTATGGTGCTGCTGAAACCGCTCGCCGAAGCGATGCGCGATGGCGATTGCATCTATGCGGTGATTCGCGCAACAGCCCTGAATCAAGATGGCCGCACCCCAGGTTTGACCGTACCCAGCGAAGCGGCCCAAGCGGCACTCGTGCGTACTGCCTGCGAACGAGCTGGTATTGCACCAGCGGAAGTTCAATACGTTGAAGCACATGGAACAGGTACCGCCGTTGGTGACCCGATCGAAGCCAACGCGCTCGCCAGTGTGCTTTCCGAAGGGCGTCCCAAGAACCAGCCATGTTGGGTTGGATCCGTAAAGACCAATATCGGCCACTTGGAAGCTGGAGCGGGTATGGCCAGCTTGATCAAAGTTGCGTTAGCGTTGCATCACCAGCGAATCCCAGCCCAACTCCATTTTGAAAACCCCAATCCAGCGATCGATTTCGAAAGACTCGGATTGCGAGTACCCACGTCCATTCAACCCTGGCATCGCCAACCGAATCGAACGCGCCTGGCTGGCATCAACGGCTTTGGTTACGGCGGCGCGAATGCTCACATCATCGTAGAAGAATCGCCCGTTGGACATAAACAATCTGTTGCACCAGAGAATCCGCGCCAGTTCTTCAAAGAAGCAACTCCCGCGACTAAGCAGACGCCAGTACTGCCAAAGGGCAGTCCATTTGAGTTACCAGTTATTCTGCCTTTGTCCGCCCGCAGTCAGCCCGCTTTGTCAGAGTTAGCTCGCGACTGGGCAAATTGGTTTGAGTCGTTCGGAAGCGAGCTACATATTGCGGAAGCCGCCGCCTTCGCCGCTCATCGACGCAGCCATCTGGAATGTCGCAAAACCGTCTGCGGAACAACGCGCGAAGAGCTGATTGAGAAATTACGCTCGCTGGAAATGCCGCGCAGCCGCACCCGCGCCGGTGAAGCACTGAAGATTGCGTTTGTATGTGCTGGACAGGGGCCGCAATGGTGGGCCATGGGACGAAACCTTTTGTCGTATTGCCCTGCGTTCCGCGAAGTCATTGATAGCTGCGGCCGGGAGTTTGCCCGCTACGGTAAGTGGTCGCTGATTGAAGAGTTATCGCGCAGCGAAGACAGCTCACGCATGCAGCAAACTCACATTGCACAGCCGAGTTTGTTTGCGATTCAAGTGGGTTTGGCCGCCGTTTGGAAAAGCTGGGGCATCGAACCCGCAGTGGTTGTTGGACATAGTGTGGGCGAGATTGCGGCGGCGTATATCTCCGGCGCATTGACCTTTGGAGATGCATGCGCGGTTGCCTTTCACCGTGGACGGACGATGGACCTTGCCTCATCGCGTGGTGCTATGCTCGCCGTCGGGCTGTCCGCCGCAGAAATCCGGCCGATGTTAGCGAACATACAAGATGAAGTAGCCATTGCGGCTATCAATGGACCATCTTCGATCACGCTGTCCGGAGCCGTTTCAGCAATTGAACAACTGTTTCAGCAACTCACTGCGGCCAACGTTTTCTGCCGTCGCTTGAAAGTCGAATACGCCTTCCACAGTTCGCATATGGATCCCGTTTGCGATGAATTGCTACGATCGCTTAGCTCGATCCGGCCCAAAAAGAATCACACCGAGTTGATTTCAACGGTCACGGGCAAGCTCATTGACGGGGCTGCATTGGACGCTGAGTATTGGTGGCAAAACGTGCGACACAGTGTCTTGTTTGCCGATGCGATGCAAGGTTTGGCGGAACGAGATTGCGATGTAGCGCTCGAGTTGGGACCGCATCCCGTCTTAGCATTTTCAATTGCCGAATGTTTTCAGGCTCACGGCAAACAGATTCAATCGCTGCCATCGCTACATCGTGAGCTGAATGATTTGCAGTGCTTAGCTAATTCGCTGGGTGAGCTGTACAGTTTGGGGGCGGATGTACGCTGGAGTGGCTATTACACCGCTCCAACCCGCAAGTTACTCGTTCCCAATTATCCATTCCAACGCACTCGCTGCTGGTCCGAATCGCGGCAAACTCGTCTGGCTCGTGGCAGCCGGCCGGTACATCCGCTATTGGGGGAATCGCAATACGGTCCGCGGCCAAGTTGGCAAGGGCGTATCGATCTGCGTCTGCAAAGCTATTTGTCGGATCACTGCGTTCGCGGCGTCTGCGTTTATCCTGCGGCAGCCATCATCGAAGGCGCGCTCGCAGCCGCGCGTGAAGTTTCCGAAGTAGGCTCGGTGCAACTGGACCGCTTGCGATTCCACAATCCTTGTACGCTTGCAGACGGCCGGGCTCAGTGGATCGAGACGAGGTATCACGATGATCGGCGTCAGATCGAAATGCAGTTTCGTGCGACGGACGATGACGAATGGATGCTGCTATTCACGGCGGAAGTGAGCACACTCGTCCATGACAGGCAGCAAGCCAGAAACGCCGAATTGCATTATGCAGAAGCCTTTGATAGCGCCCGCTTGTACAGTTATTGCAAACTACTGGGGCTTGAATATGGTCCACTGTTCCGCGGAGTCGTTCGAGGCTCTCGCAAAGACGGCGCAGCATGGCTGGAAGTGAACCTGAATGCCGCTACACAGTCGGATGCCTATGGAGCTCACCCTGCCCTATTGGACGCGTGCTTTCATGGCATGATCGCAGCAGATGCCGACTTTGATCACACGCTTGGCGGTCTCTACTTGCCAGCCGAAATTAAGCGTCTGCGTTTCATCCGGCCGCTCGGGGCTCATGTGCGATGCCATGTACGTATAACGAGCAAAACGCAGCAACGGATGCTGGCCGATATCGATGTGTTTGATGTCGAGGGCCGCTGGGTTGCCGCGATTGAAGGATTTGAAAGCCAACGCGTACACGGAGGTGGAAAACCACTCGAGACAGTCGCAGATCTGGTCTACAAGTACGACTGGGTCAAACAGGATCTCAACGTCGAACAGTCCGCATCAAATCTCGCGGGTCAGCGTTGGATCGTCTTTCAGGACAATCAAGCGTGTGGAACGGATCTAGTTCCCAAGTTGAAGAAACGGGGTATCCAAGTTTCTCAGGTTTTTGCAGGCACCAGTTTCACCTTCGACGGCGTGTCACGGTATACGGTCAACCCTGAATCGATTGCGGATTTCCGTCAGCTGTTAACGCGGCATGCCCATAGTGGCCAAAGCGTTGCGAATGTCGTTTACCTATGGGGCTTGGATGTTCCGGCTGGAAAAGATCTAGACAACGCAGCGCTCGATCGGAGCACCCATCTAACGACACTCGCCCCCATGCACTTAATTCAAGCTTGGGAAAGTCTCCCGAGCCCAACGCAAGCCAATTTGGCGATGGTAACGCAGGCGGCACAAGCGACCATCGAACAAACGGAACCCGTTGCTATCGCTCAAGCACCGCTGATCGGCTTTGGTCGCGTAATTGTAAGTGAGTACGGACCGCTGCGTGGAAAGCTGATCGACTTGGAATCGAACAATTTCGACTCGCTGACCAATGGGTTGCTTAGCGAACTACTAGCCACAGATTCTGGGGCAGATGGTGGTGAAGATGAAGTGGCTTGGCGTCGCGGTGCGCGTTGGGTGCATCGATTTGTTCAGGCAAAGGCTTTGCCACTAGCGACGGATGTGGCAGGCCAATTGGCCAGTCGTCTGCAGGTGGGTGCTAGTTCAGGCGTTGAAGAATTGCGCTATCGCAGCTGTGTTCAGGCACCGCTGGCCGCCAATGAGGTTGAAATTGAAGTCCTAGCTACAGGACTGAACTTTAGCGACGTCATGAAGGCACTTGACCTTTACCCTGGATTGCCCGATGGTCCAGTCGCGCTGGGGGCTGAATGCAGTGGACGCATCACACGTGTTGGCGTAAATGTCAGTAGCAGTAGCCATCCGTGGCGCCTCGGCGACGAAGTTGTTGCCATCGCACCTGGTTCCTTTGGAACCCATGTCCGAGTCGCGTGCGACCTGATCGCCAGAAAACCTAAAAGCCTTAGTCATGAACAAGCTGCCGCAATACCGATCGCGTTTCTCACGGCAGAGTATGCATTGAATCAATGTGCGCGAATTCGCGCTGGCGAATCGGTGTTGATTCATGCGGCCAGTGGTGGCGTGGGCTTGGCAGCCATGCAACTGGCGCTCGCAGCGGGCGCTATCGTGTATGCGACGGCGGGTAACGAAGAAAAGCGAGCCTACGTTCGTCAGTTGGGCGCGCGCATGACGATGGATTCACGAACCGTTGGCTTTGCTGACTTGATCTTAGAAGCAACTAGCTCTGAAGAACAACCAGGCGTTGACGTCATCTTGAACTCGTTGCCAGGCGAAGCAATCAGTAAGGGACTGGCTATTCTGAAGACTGGCGGCCGGTTCTTAGAGATTGGAAAACGCGATATCTACAACGATGCCAGCCTCGGTTTGTATGTAATGCGCAATAACCTCGCCTTCTTTGCCATTGACCTCGATCAACTTTTTAAGCAACAGCCTGCACACATGGGCGCGATGCTTCGGGATTTAGTCTCGAAATTCGACGCTGGTGAATTGAAACCCGTGCTGACCAAGTGCTTTGCCGCTGATGACACACGGGCCGCTTTCCGGTTCATGCAACAAGGCAAGCACATTGGAAAAGTGTCGGTCAGCTACAACTCAAAGCCGACCGAAGTCCTACCAGGAGAATACCCGCCGATCGAGTTCCGCAAAGACGCTTCTTATTGGATCGCAGGTGGGCTCGGTGGCTTCGGAATGCAAGTCGCTCAATGGATGGCAAGCCGCGGCGCTGGTAGTTTGGTTCTTTCAGGTCGCAGGCAGTTATCGCCCGCTCAAGCCAAAGAGATCGCCAAAAACTTTGCTCCCCACGGAACGCAAGTTAGCATTCTGCCTACAGACATTACCAACCCAGCGTCTGTGGCTACAACCTTACAAATCATCGATCAAACGCTTCCTCCGTTACGCGGAGTATTTCACACTGCGATGATCCTCGAAGACCGCATGCTGGTCGATCTCGATCGCGCGACTTTGGAACGAGTTCTAAGACCCAAAGTGCTCGGTGGCTGGAATTTGCATCAGCAGACACTTAATCGCGAACTCGATCATTTTGTTTTGTTCTCTTCGCTGTCAAGTGTTTTTGGTCATGCTGGGCAAGCGAACTACTCAGCGGCGAACGCTTTGCTCGATAGCCTCGCTCATTATCGCCGTTCACTCAACCTACCTGCTCTTGCCATGAACTGGGGTCACCTTGGTGAAGTCGGGTATCTGGCCGAACGTGAGCAACTGGGACAACGCCTTGAGCGGCAAGGGGTGCTGAGCTTTACGGTCAAGCAGGCTCTCGAGTGCCTTGAATATGCTATGCAGTTGCAAGAGCGGCAATTGAGCGTACTGCGCATTGATTGGACCGTTTGGCGAGGATTGGGGATCACCAATCGTGTGTCGCCCAGGTTTGCACACTTGTTGCGTACCAGCCACAACGAAGAAAATGGACAGCAGAATCAATTGGCAAGTGCTGATCAACTGCGAGCGGCGACTTCCGCTGAACGCGGTGCGATGGTCGAGCAGTTGCTCCGTTACAAAGTGGGGTCACTGTTGGGCATGGCCAATGAACAAATTCAGCGCGACCGCTCACTCATTGAAATGGGCCTAGACTCGCTCATGGCTGTCGAGATGCGGAATTGGGTTGAGGCCAAGCTGGAGATAGGCCTCCCTATCGCCACCCTGATGCGCAGTGCAAGTCTGAAAGAACTAGTAGAAAAAGTCAGCGAAATCGTCGCGAGCACTGGACCTGATGTTGCTGCGAAAGATCTGGATACTGAAAAGAACTCATCTCCACTTACACCTATCACAGGACAGCAAGCGAGTGAGTTGCTTGAACAACTCCCTGCGCTGGCTGACGGGGAAGTTTCGCAGTTGCTTGAACGATTGTTGCGCGGACAAGGTAATTGACCGATAATCAAAGGCCCTATGACGTCGCCAAATACTGATTCGAAAGATTCGATGATTGCCAACCTCTCTCCGGAACAACAACGAGCCTTGTTGGCTGAGTTATTGCGGCAGCGAGCGTTGAAAGGCGACTCCAACGCTAAACGTGCGTTTTCGATGTCTGCTGGGCAACAAGGATTGTGGTACGCCTATTGCCGTGACCCGCACGCAACGCCCTTCAATGTGTTTTTACCGACACGAATCCGATCCAATCTCGACCTAAACGCGTTAAAAAACGCCATCGATTTCTTGACAGAACGACACGCTTGTTTGCGTACCACTTTCAGTGATTCCGGCAGTGAATTGCGGCAAATTGTTCATGAGAAACTTCAGCCCGAATTTAAGGTGGTTGAAGCAACTCACTTGCGTTCCGACGAATCTCGATTGCAAGCGCTGATTGTCGCTGAATCGCAGCGGCCGTTTAACTTGGAACAAGGCCCACTGTTGAGGCTCGCCGTGTTTCGGCTTGCCGAAGATGACTACGTCGTTTTGGCAACAACGCACCACATTGTCGTCGACTTCTGGTCCTTGATTTTGATACTGGCCGAGTTGCGTCAATCGTATCCGAAGCTTGCAGCCGGGCAGGCGCCGATGCTCCCACCAGCCTCCAACAACTATGCTGATTTCGTCGCCGACCAGCAAGTCATGTTGAATGGACCAACCAGCCAGCGATTTCGCGACTACTGGATGGAACAACTGCGAGACGTCCCCCCAAACCTGGAACTTGTCAGTGACTACGAACGACCGCAGGCATTTACCGGACGGGCGGGCATTCAGGGATTGTCAATTCCAGCTGAGCTGAGTGCGCGCATCTTTCAATTGGCGGCTGCGGCGCGGACAACTCCATTCACGATTGTTCAGTCTGCTATACAAGTGTTGCTATCCCAGTACACAGGACAGCGAGAGTTCTTGATCGGCAGCCCTTTCTCTGGTCGCAGCCATAGCAAATACGAATCAACGGTTGGCTTCTTCGTGAACATGTTGCCGCTGCGAGCCGATTTGCGAGGGGAGCCCAGTTTTGTCGAAGTGATTGAACGCACCAAACGGACACTGCTAGGAGCGCTCGAGTTTGAGGCCTACCCGTTCTCTTCGATAGTCCGCGATATCAACCCGCAGCGAGATCCTAGCCGCAGCCCACTGTTCCAAGTTTCCTGCACTTTCGAAAAGGCGCAGCTGAGGTCTGAGTCAGGACGCGCGGGTTCTCTCTTCCCAGGCGAAAGCGAAGTCGCATCCTTGGGAGGTTTGCAGCAAGAGAGTTTCTATGTGCCTCATCAAACGTGCCACTACGATCTCGAGTTCATCTTTGAACAAACCGAACGGAGCATTCGCGGCATGATCTGCTACTGTCGTGATTTGTTCAGTGCAGATTCGATGGAAGTGATGGCAGAGAATTACGTCACAGCGTTGGGGGCTCTTTTGAGTCAACCCAATCGTCCGGTTTTCGATAGCCTGACTGCGCCTCAGCACCATGCGGCACCGATGGCTGGACTATCGAGTCCCACACCGCCCACCACCGTATGCGACATGATCGAACGTGCGGCCGCTGCAAACCCTCAGCGAAGTGCGTTGCGATCGGTCCATAAACGGCTGACCTACCAGCAAATGCTGGAAGAGGTTAAATCCCGCGCAAATGAATTAGCTCAGGACTTGATAGCGCACAAAACGATCCCACCCCCGATCATTCCCGTCACCGGCAAGGGTTCACCCGACATTCTGGTCGAGATTTTGGGGGTCATGTTTAGCGGAGCTGCGGTGATTCCGATCGACAGTGAACAGCCTGCGGTTTCATCAGCGGATGTCCATAGAGATGTGACTGCCTACCCTGCAGAGGACAGTCCGTTCGCGCATCTACAGTCTGCAAGCGGTAAGCATTATGCAGGTCCCAACGAATTGGCGTATGTGATCTACACTTCGGGCTCAACAGGCCGTCCCAAAGGCGTCATGATCGAACATCAAGCGATTTGCAACACTCTTCGCTGGCGACAAGAAGCTGTGCCGCTGGGCGTCGAGGATCGAGTCTTGATGCTGCTGTCGCATCAATTTGATGCTGGCTTGGGAATCGCTTTAGCAACACTGACGCAAGGTGCCGAATTGGTCTGGGGCACCGCCGAGGCTCGCCATGATATTCACGCTTTGGTCGAGCAACTCATTCGTGATCGAATCACGGTTCTAACGGCTGTTCCAAGTCTGATGAGGCTGATCGTTGAGCATCCGAAGTTCGGCGAATGTAAGTCGCTACGGATGCTTTGGACCGGCGGTGAAGCAATGCCACGCGAGCTTCCGAACCTAGTAAAGCAGCGTTGCCATGCTTCGCTGTGGAATTTCTATGGACCAACCGAAACGGCGGTTGAAGCCATCGCGACGCAGGTCCACGCGCACGATGAACGCTGCTCGGTGCCACTTGGAAAACCCATCACAGGGGCGAACGTTTTTGTAGTCGATGATGCGCTACGCATTCTGCCTGACACGATTCCAGGCCAACTAGCAATAACTGGTAGAGGTTTAGCGCGCGGCTATCTCAATCTCCCGCAGCTGACTGCTGAGCGATTTGTGCAACTGGAGGTAGGTGGCCCGCCAGTTCGTGCATATTTAACCGGCGATCGGGGTCGCAAACTGAAGAGTGGTTACTTCGAATTTCTTGGCAGAACAGACTATCAAGTCAAATTGCGAGGCTATCGTATTGAGTTGCAAGAGATTGAGCAGCACCTCCTGGGACATCCATTGGTGGCGCAGGCAGTGGTTACTGTAGCCAACCAGGATTCGATCTCAGCTCAGCTAGTTGGCTATGTTTGCCTGCGTCACTCTACCGATAACCCACAGTCATTGGCAGCGCAAATACGCCAAGACCTTTCGATACAGCTACCTGCGTACAAAGTTCCGGTGCAATTAATTGTTCTCGACGCATTACCGCTCACTTCCAGTGGCAAAGTAGATCGCAAGAAATTGCCAACTGCAACTCTCGAGGCAGTTGAGCGAACTGTGCAGGCCCCCTCAACAGCCTTGGAGGAGTTCTTAGCGGCAGCTTGGTGCGAAGCACTGCAAATTGAACGCGTGAGCGTCGATCAAAACTTCTTTGAACTTGGCGGTAGCTCATTGCAAGCCGCAATGTTGACGGCCAAACTAACCGAAGGACTTGGTGTCCACGTTCCGACCTCACTGCTGTTCGACTTGGCGGACATATCACAGGTGGCTCGACGATTGGTTCAATTGTATGAAGTTCAGATCGCAGAACGATTCGGCATGAGTTCGGTAACCGCTTACGCAACGCGGCGGGATTCCGTTTCTTCACCAACGGGGACTGGAAAACCGGGAACGATGCACGCGTTGATTGCTCCGCTCAAGACAACGGGTGATCGCCGACCAATCTTCATGATCCATCCTCCCGGAGGCATCGTCATGTGCTACCGCGAATTGGCGGCACGTGTCGACCGACAACAGCCGCTTTATGCAATTCGCTCGCGTGGTTTGCATGGTCACGAAGAACTTCCAAAGAGCATCGAAGAGGCGGCAGGCGACTATATCTCTGCGATGCGATCCATTCAGCCGCTCGGACCCTATCGAATGGGTGGCTGGTCCCTAGGCGGACTGTTTGCGTTTGAGATGGCACTTCAACTGTTGAATAGTGGCATTGAAGTCGAGCAGCTTCTGTTGCTCGACACGGCCGTTCCGGATGGCGCGGCCCATCTGGTTTCAAGCCAGGAACTGGTCAGTGCTGGGCGCGAGTATGGACTCAACCTATCGCTGAACGAATTGAACGCAATGCATCCTGACGAACAGCTTCCGCTTTTGTGGGAGCATGCCAAGAGTCTTGGAGTCTTGCACGATGAGACTCCGCAGGAAGTAGTTACACAGGTATTAAATGACCTCAAGTCGCTCTTTCATCATCACATGGAGTTGGCGACCCGGTACCAAGTTCGACCTTACCCAGGCGAAATCACCTTGATTCGTCCAACCGAAGTCCCGTTCGCGCAGGATATCTCACCCGATCGTGGTTGGCGTTTTATCGCTCGCAAGGTTCATGTGCGTCACGTGGGTGGCCATCACCACAGCATGGTCCAAATGCCCCATGCAATCGAACTTGCCGCCGCACTTGAAGTCGCTTAGGACCAGCCGGTGTAGAACACCGGAGTACTCTCGATATGCTTGAGGGCGGATGAATAACTGCGGCACGGTTTGTGAGCCGACATTTGGTCCGTAAACCCTAAAACAGTGCAACATCAAAAGGCGCTAGCTAGGGGCTTGTTGATTTAGTGAGCCGACGGCGCTAGCCGCGGGGGACCGAAGGAGCAATCGTTCATCACCTATAGTCCTGCCAATGAAGCCAGTTCAATTTGCATTGGAACGAGCCCAATCCATGCACGCTCCAAACTTCGAGACCCGCGGCTAGCGCCCTTGCCATTGTACAATTCTCCAGCTTGGTTTGAAGCAAATTGTTTTTCCGAAGTGGCTATGTCGCAAGGGGTTAGCATTTAGCTTTCAATTGGACGCCTATTGATCTTAGTGATCCGTGGTCGAA
>JANRMD010000624.1:0-5428 GCA_033761895.1 Pirellulaceae bacterium
ACTGCACTGGGGCTGCGGCCTTGCTCGAGAAACGGCTTCAGCTCGATAAGCTTATCACGGATCGCGGCTTCTTTACTGACCGAGATTGCTTGTTGTAAAGCGTCCTGTTGATCGATCGCTTTGGTTCTTGTGGTGCCCGCGATTTGAGTCAGTCGGGAGAGCACGAGGCAACCATCAATGGCGAGCGGATGAGTGTGAGTTAGTCGTGTTGAGTCTTCGACCCACTTTGCAATCCGATGGTCAGTGCCATGGAGTGCCAGGGTCAGGAACATCGCTCGTGTGACGGGACCATTGCCCGCTGAATTGCAACCCGTCGGCAATCCGGTAACTCGCAGCCAGCTTTTCAGCGCTGCCAGCATGGTGGCTTTGCCCGCGCCAGCAGGCAGGCTGAGCGGATACCAGGCCAAGCGATGAAGATAGGAGCGATTGAAGGGACGCCACTCGCTGAGTGATCGTAAGATGGATTGCGCCGCCATGAGCATCAATTGCGTGTCGTCGCTGTAGAGCCCAATGCCGGGGAGCAATCGATACGCAAGTTTAGGTCGTCCAAACATCTTCAGTGCGACGCGGCGCTTTAAGCCCTCGCGCGGTAGCCCCACAGCGTCGCCAATGGCGACGCCCATCATCAGGCCGTGAATTGCGTCTTTTCGAAGATGAGTGCTATGCATCTAGGTTCAAGTTGGCAGTGAGGAAATATCCACTTATTTCTCTGCCAACAAAACCCGCTACCGCACAAGTGTGCGGAAGTGTAGCACTCCGCCTTCGCCGGGCTTTAGCGAGGACTTGAATTCCCATTTGAGAACCGTTGAACCAACTTCATTTGGCTCGGATGTGAATTCAGGAGCTGGGGCAACACTACTCTGTTGACTTTGTTCAATATACTCCAGACGGGGCGAAAGGCTATCGACTATGACGACCTTTTCAATAGGCTGTGTTCCGATATTATCGAATCTAATGGTAAAAATGATTTGATCGCCGGAATTCGCAATCATATGAGACGCAGCTTTACAGATACGCAATGAACATTTACCCGGTGGCAGTTCGTAAACATGTACGTCCTGAGCTTGTTTTACGTCCAAGGCTATAGCCGCTTCTTGGCCATCAACAAGTACCGCGAGCGATTCTGGAGTTTCCCAGGCTTTGGCATTCTGAAGGAATTGACCAAGGACAGGAATTTCCTCATTCTTAAGAATTCCAGTTTTGAAGAATTCGATAGCTTCAAATGGCACAATCGCATCGCTCATGCGATGTGGCGGGATAACCTGAGCCAGCGGTACGCCGCCATTTCGATCTCGGAATGCGTCAATCAAGCTAACTTTTTCTTCACCGGCCGGTGCGACAGGCTGCACCATCGACGACGCTAAGCTCTTGTCTTCAAATTTGCTTGCGGATACAGGCGCTAGGATGCGTTCGGTAGCGAGTGCATGTTCGGACAATACTATACCCGTAACTTGACGAATGGCACCGAAACGCGGTGCATAAATGGGCACTCGATTAGTGGGTGTTATACATAGTTTACCATCATAAGTTTCATAATATGCAACCGTATCGGTGGGGTTCAGTCCAGCTATGGATGAATCCCTGCGTACGACAAGGGCAGGATCAAGGTCACCACCATCAAATAAATATTCCTGGCCATCAACAATATCTTGACCTGCGACTGGCACGCAAGCTGATTCACTTCCACCGCAGCTACACTGTGGGCCACAGGTCGAGCAAGTGCCGGTCGAGCAAGAACCGGTGCCGCTGGCCAACTGATACGAGGCTTGCGTCGCATTGGGATTCACGAGCGTAGCAACCTGCACAGCTGATTCTGGTCGGGCTGCTGGTTCTTGATAGTTGACTTGTGCAATTTCACGACCGGCTGGTGCTGCCGCTTGAGGCTGTGGATTGTCTTTCAAGGACATGCTTACCGGGGCTGCAGCACTGGAAACAGCATTGGCAGTAGCACTGGCTGTCTGCTTCGGTCGCAACGATTGATTGAGTAGATTTGGGCCACCAACGGAGTTGCAGCCGACTGCCGCGCCGAAAGTAATTGCGGTTGTCTGTACGACGAGTGTCAGACGAATCCATACGCTTCGCCGGCGAGTCAGCCTTTCGCGAGTTGCGGAGGTGCCAGAACTTAGTCGACTCATGCTTACTTCCTTCGCGTTTGTATCGTAGACCGGGACTCGATGCGGCTAGCAACCATTATTGCGGTGTGCGAGGTGCATCGTTTTCCGGTGGCTCGTTGCGCAGCTTGCTGGGTTCGACCGGTAGGGTTTCGGGCCAGAGTCCTTTTTCGATCATGGCTTCTCGCGAGGGAGCGGTTGCGACCGGAACCCAAGGAGGACAACCGTAGAGGAACTCTGTTAAATCGCCTTGCAGGTTAGCTGGAACCCGTGAACCGATGCGAAGAATCGCAACGGGTCGTCCCAGCTGATCGGCTGCTTTGAGTGCGTTATCCATGGGGCCGACTTCCAGGACCGGTTGGGTGCCTGGCTTGACTGCGACCGGTTCGGCCAATTCGTTGTCTTCCAGGTAGATGACTCGCGTTACGAGTGCTCCATCAAGAGCGGCTCGCAAATCAGCTTCTTCGAGGACGACGGGGATTGGGAAGCGATGTTCACGTCCAGCGGGTGCGTGCACGCGATCGATGACTTCGATCGTTGGATACAGTTCTTCGCCTGGACGGAAGGGTATTCCAGTAACGCGGACGCGATATACAGCGCCGACGATCATGCCAACTTTGACAGGTGCTTCAAGCGTATGGAGAAATTGTCCGTCTCGAGCCAAAGCGACTTGAACGCCTTTGGGACCCGTTACTTCCACCGCTTGGTAAGTGCCAACTCCTGGGACACGGCGGGCGACAGCTGCACCAGCCACAACGCCAGGTTCACCTTTGGCTCCTAGAAAGTAATGTACGTTCGGCAATTGCCTGGTTTGTGCGAGCAGGGCAGGGCAGGGGAGTACGAAAGCGAACGCTGCCACGGCGATGCCGCTTCGACTCAACCAACTGGCAATTGTAGCCAAGCCGGCCATTGCCTTCTCTTTACTTGTAATCGTGTTGGTCATTGGCCACCATGCTCTTTAGTCGCGGGATGGGAAAAAGCGGTCGGGTACTTCGTGCACCCAACCGCCTCACTCATTCACGTTTAACATTCTCCGGTGCAATTGATTGTTCAAGAGATCGGAGGTTTGGTTTCCTACTCTCGGCTGCGTTGGCCAGCCAAGAGTGTTTTGAGTTTGGTGTTACCTGTGCGGATTACTGCGGTGGGCAGTAGCCAGCCTCTTGAGCGGTAACGGATTGGCTATGTCGCATGTAAGCTGGTTTGCCGTTGGGAACTCCTGGATGGAGGTTCTGCTCGTGGATGTAAGCTCGGCTCGCAGGTTGCGGATAGCTCTGACCCGGTGTTTGACGAACATGAACTTTCATGTGGTTAACTGGGTCAGGAATATTCATCTTGGTATGGTTGCTGATCGTGTGCTTCTTCAGACCTGCAGGTGAACCAAGTGGAATGTGCGGTGGTCCAGGCAATCCAATCGGCGTACCTGTGTAGGTCATGCCGTATTGAGGTGCTGTAACACCAGCCACATATCCGGGCAACGAGGCAGGGATACCGCCTGGCATCACCATGCCGTCTGGGCCCATGACCATTGCCATTCCACTACCGGCTCCAACACCTGCGCCAGCACCGGCCAACTCGATATCCTTGTTACCCAACCGCACGATTGCGAGGATCGCTCCACGACGGTCGGCTTCGATGATTGGATCTAGACCTGGATCGATGCGATTGCTGACCAGCACGTCAACGCCGACCAACGCGTCGCCTTGGAATTCAGGATCTGGCAAGTAGATAACTTTGGTCACAAAGTTGCCCGAAAGCACTTGTTCAAAGTCATCGGTGGTGAACTGCACAGGGATTGCGTTGTGAGCGAGGTAGGCTCCAGTGCGTGGGCTGCCGTTGGCAACCTCGACTGTCGGATACAGCTCGACGCCTTCTTTGCCTTGAATGTTGGTTAGTTTCAAGCGGTAGATTCCACCTTGTGGAAACTCAAGTCGGCCTGGAACGTACAACGGTTCGCTGGTGAAGGTTCCATCACCGACAATGTCGTAGAGAACTTGCATTCCCTCAGGACGATTGAAGAGGATCTGCACAGCTGGCGCTGGACCCATGCCCATGCCCATCATGCTTGGATCACCCATACCACCTCCAGCACCGCCGGCGCAAGCGACGCATCCGTCACCTCCAGCCATGCCGCCCATTCCCATACCGCCACCCATTCCCATGGCTGCTGCTGGCATAACATCAGCGCCACCGAGAACGCCTGGACCCGGTCCACCCACACCTGGGCCTGGCTCAAGCAATTGCTGAGCGGGCGGCAGGTTGTGTCGCACCGGGGTGCATCCAGTCAGGTAGCCTGCGGCAACCACGACTAGTGTTGCTAGGAAAACACGCATTTTCATGCTTTACCCCCTTATTTGGCAGCTCGCGGAAATCCGTCCGTTTGCTACCGCCTTCGAAACGATCCTGAGTGAGTCTTTAACATCAGCCAAACTACGCTCGACTGATGGATTGGCTACCTGGTGATTGGGATCCGCGCAAGCCATTTACGGTTGCTGCAGTCGATTCACCTGGACGGGGTGGACGCTGGTTGACTAGAATCCGTCGCCCAGATGTGTTCGTATTTCCCGTTCAAAAGGTCAATGCAACGCCAACTGAGCGCGGCATGAACCTCTGTGGCTTTATGTTCGGCGTATCTTGATCGGTTTCTTTGACAAATTCGGCATAACCGGACTATGTGGAGCAGTTTGCGCAGCGAGACCTACGCATACAGGTGGACCAACGGGTCGCAGCATGGGCGTTTGCTAGCCTGCGTCTGCGTGCTCTGTGCCGTTCAGGTAGTTTGGATGCCTCGTTGCATGGCGCAAACTGCCATGCCTATAGCTGAAAACGAGCGTCAACTGCCGGCTCCAATACCAGCAACGCCAACGGCCAACGAAGCGGGTACAACGCTGATCCACAATGCCTTGCGTCAAGCCGTTTGGGGGCCATCGATGCAATGCAAGGTGCGTCAGCGAACAATCCTCTTCGATAAGCAATTCATCAGTTATGGCACCTACGCGCATGCAGGGCAGGGGAGTGGTCAGCTGCGAATGCATCTGCGTCTAGCTACGGAAAAACGAATCAACACGCTTTCGCAAGTCAGCGATGGGCGCGTCCTCTATTCGACGCAGCATGTCGGTGAAACCTCTGTGCAGAGTCGGGTTGACCTGAACCGAATCCGAGAATACCTGGGACCGATTACCACTGCGTCACTTCAGGATCCCGTGATCGCGATGTATTTGGCAGTTGGCGGACAAGCTGAACTGCTGAGAAAATTGGCTCAACAATATCGCTGGACAAACGTGCAAGCCGGCCGGTTGGGTAGCGTCGACGTTTGGTGG
>JANRMD010000625.1:0-6405 GCA_033761895.1 Pirellulaceae bacterium
TACCTCACGGAAAGTATACTTAAACGACGAGACGCTTGTCGCTATCTCCGCGAAGATCTGATCAGTGCATATGCCGTTGCGCGGATGTACGATTGTGACGTGAGGAACGTGCTTCCGCGCATCCTTCGTCAGCACTGCGCACCGAAAATCATGGAATTCATCAACCCCTTCTAAGACCGGTAAGAAGACGAAGTTGTTTTCCCTGACCGGCGCCCCAAACCCAAGCACGATCTCAAACGGGCATAGTGCTTCCAATCTAGTCCGAAATGCATCCCAATCCTCCACCTCGTCCTCGCGGCAGAGCGTCACGTGCGCAGGTATCAATCGAGCCTGAATCGGATTGTACCGATGTCGCAATGACTCTATCTGGAATTGATCACGAAGGAATAGACTGGCTTGACGGCGATTCATCGATTCTATCCGCGAAAGTGCTTTAGTCGTACAGCGACAGATATTGTCTTAGCCCAGCACACGACAAAATGGCAACCCAGCGAACAACCTCGAGCGGCTTCGGGTGCCACTGGCTTTGCCGGCTTTACCAGTGCGAACGAAGGGCACATTCTAAACAATAGGTGGTTGACCAAATGCATTATGCTCATGTGAAAAACTGTCGAAGTACAGTGACGCTGCCCCGGGTGGAGGCCGGGACCAAACACTCCGTTTGTTAAGTCCCGCTGGACACAGACGGACACAGACGGGCGGACGATACACCCACATTCGCAGTTCGCTCGCGAGTTTGCGTCGCGCACGATAGGGCATGGAACGTAAATGCGGACCAGTTCGGGATCAACGAGAAACGTTAGCATTCCACACTCGACCCTCTCCTTAGAACAGCGGTGTGCGATCATTCACCACCGCGTTCGTTGTCTGCATACACCACCTTGGTCTCATGCTCAATCTTGTTTTCCAGCGACGGACGAGAAATATTCCGATCCAGATCCTCGAATGCATGTCCAACCGCATTTCGAAAACGGCCATCGTACTGGCGCGTGAATCTCGTCAAGGCATACAATGCCAAAGGAATTCCAATAAAAACCGCGAGTAGGGCAGCAAATGCTAAGAATAATTGCGTTTCCAAGTTAGCTCCCGGCTGAGTGCCTTGACCTATGTTTACGCATTCAACTTATACTCCAGTTGCGGGCGAAGCGACCTCAACTGCGTCACAAATCGTCGAACTGGATTACCAAAATTTGAGGTCAGCCAGTAACGGCTTCCGTGGCGAGTCAATAAATCGACCCGAGGTGTATCATCGCTGGTGACCTCAATCGCTATTAGATCATCTAGCGAGATATCAAATGTTGAGCCCATACGCGCTACGGGGCAAACACACCGAATCGTAGACTCTGTCAATTCACATTCGAAATCACGCGGCTGCCGAATCGTAGACCATAGTTCGTACGACCCTAACGCAAAGTTGCCAACGAACAACGCGATCACAACCCAAAGGGTAACCCCTTGGAATTCGGAAAGCGATGCCAGCCAGTACAGCAACGCACTGATCGAGAGCAGAAACACGGTGGTGCCTACGATCAAACGCAATCTTGAACGATGATAGCGAAGAATAATCATTGTACTGATTAAATTGGCAATGGTCGCTGTCACCCATCCCGCGCGTGACAACATCCACCAAGTTAAATCCGTTCGCGGACTTTGTTGAACGGCTTGATGAGTAAATATTTTACGTAATTCGCGAGTTGACAGTCAAGTTACTTTACTCCGGTTCCAACCGTTTGCTCCGAGGAGCGGCTTGTTTCTTCTTTCTGGGCGGCTTTGCATCGCGTTCTGCAATCCACTCGAGAATTCCAACGGCCGCTTGACCAATCTCGACCACGCGATCCATATGCATCATCGCCCCCACACCATGCTCTACATCCCAAACGCAGCCGAATTCGTACCCCACATACGCAATCCCGCCTTTGTTCGTCGATTCCGAATCATGGAAAGCAACGTTTGCGAGCGCTTTACTGTCCTTCGGCCCGCAATGCACCCTATATTCCGTTGCGGTTTAGAAGAACAACAAGATCAGCATGCACCAACCCGATAATCGCCCTCGTCAAAATCATAACCTTGCACATTTTGAACCGCTGACAATATGTGTTCCGGCGCGCAAATGAGTTCTTCCATAGCCCCGGCAGCTAGCACGTGTGATTTATGCATCATGACACTCAATCCATGATCATGATCCCATCCGGTTTGGAATTCATAGGAACAGAAACCGCATTCATCCAGGCCAGTATCGGCGATTCCAATCCGAACCAACTTGAATAGCCTGTCAATTGCGATGGCCTCGTGAATAGGAACGTCGCCTTCGATTTGTTTCCAGTACCTTTGAATCACTTTAGAATCGGGCAAATACTCATCGAGAAACTTAGTCAAGCTCTTTGTGTGGTAGGAAAAAAGTTTGCGTCGCAAGTTGGATTCAATCACGCTTGTGTTGTTTTGGAGGAAATCCCAGGCAGATTCTTGGGGTTTTGAATCCACGTTGGCACCGCTGAAGTACAAAACAACATCAATATTGGAGTCCGGGCTTTTGGCGCTTGCACTACTCGGGTCATTCGGCGACCCAAGAGACCTCTTGAACTTTGATTTAGGGTAATCAGGATACGGCGGTGCAAACTCAACAATCGCATTCTTGAAAATTGGTTTGGGAACGATCGACGGAAGACTGCGATTCGGGCACTCAGGATCACGCTGGAGGTTGGGTTTGAAAGTTGACATCAAATATGACTCACTCGAGTGCATTGGATTGCTATCCCAACATCATTTCGTTTCTGTTGACGCTCATTTGCCAATTTCAAGTTTCCGTAAAGTACTGGCTGCTGATGTCACGGCCTGAATTTCTCGAACGCCACGCCATTGAAGCGATAGACGCCGTTGTCTTGCGTACCAATCCAAAGCATGCCCTGCCTATCTTTGTAAATCGAGAAAATCCAGTGACGTTCTCCGTTCTCATTGACTGGGTATTGCTTCATCGACTTTCCGTCGTAACGCCATACCACGCCGCCAAGATTTGCCATCCACAGCGCGCCGTCGTTACCCAGCTCGCTCGATATAAAGACCTCGTAGTCGACCTGATTGTATCCGCTTATGTCGCCGATTCCCTTCTCTTTCTGATACCACAGTGACGCGGTGTCTTGACCGACCTCCGCGCCGTCATTAACGGCGTAACGGTGCCGCATATTCGTGAACCAAAACCTGCCGTCTTCGTCTTCGATGATCGAGCGAGTGCCAAAAGAATCGTTTTGTAATTCCTCCTCAGGAATCCATTTGAAGGACTTCCCATCAAAGCGACAGGCGCCAAGGACAGCCGTTCCGAACCAGAGGTTGCCCTTGCTGTCTTTGAAAATGGTGTATACATCGTACGGACTGAATTTTGCATTGGGGAACTTCGAGCGCGGGAAATCAACATAGTGTTGATCGCCAGCCTTGGTCCTGGGCAATTCTAATCTATGGAGGGATTGCCCATCATAGCGGAAGACCGAACCAGAATCCTGGACGCCGCTGAACCAGAGATCGTTCGCTTGCTTCTTCCATTCTCCCGCAGCGATTGGTTCGAGCGTAGCAAAGGATCGCCCGTCGAATTTGCTGATGCCTTGGTCAGTATTGAAGAAGAGGTTCCCGTGCATGTCTTCCTGTATGCCTTTAACATCCCTCCCAGGCAATCCATCCTTGGTCGAAAACCGCGTGATCGTCTTGCCATCGTAACGGAATACGCCTTCGCTACGACTTGCTAACCAATGGCAGCCGTCACGTGACTGAAAGACGTGGAAAATATCCTTCGCCATTTCTGCAACGACTTCGCCCACGGCGATAGCAGGCTTCTGGGTTGACGAAGTCTTGACCTGCCCAACAGCAAAGGTTGGCAGCGCGGTAATGAGGCAAAATCCAATTAAGGTGGATTGACAACAAGAGGTTCGGCTTGGGGAATAGGATGAAATGATGGGGCTCCAACTAGTTTTGCAGTACGTCAAAACGACAGATCGAGGGCTTGATTGCAATCGTTTGTGATCGCAACATTTTTTTCAGGAGACAAATGCCTCCGCAGAAGGTGTAGAAAGAGAACGTAGATGAACCAGGGAAGCAAAACAGTGCAAAATGTACTTCGTTGAACGCTCACGGCAGAACAACAGCTGTTACCAGGCGCAGACTAAAGATTACCCGTTTCAAATCCGACTGACTTCGCCGATTCGGTTCACGGCATGGTTATCGTGGTTCCCTTGCAGACGATTCCATATATGACTATCCCGGTCGCGAGACCGACCGGAAAAGCAACATAAGCCTTTGCCAGCACGAAGGCGAAAGAAGCGGGGGGCGCCACTAGAAGTGCGCCCGCGAGCGGAGAAGCCATGCCGAAAATGGCCCAGCTTCGAAGGTCACTATTTCGCAGCAAGTAGCTCGCAACTCCCCAGATGAGGATCGACGCGAATACAACGTATCGAGTCCAAAAGTCATTTATCTCTGGAAAATATGGCGATCCCAAATACATGAGAATAAGGCCAATCCAGCCCATCAATGCGGCGGTGTCGCACACAAAAGGGAATCGCAACAACCACGCTCTCAGATTTCTAGGCATCATTAACTCCGATCTGATTCTCTCAACCACTCGCATGCTTAACCGTTGTTGCGTTGAAGATTCAACCTCAGATTACAGTAAATTCGACATTAAGCAATCAACTTTTCTTTCACGACCAATGCCCCTCCAGCGTTTGACCTTCATCGTGGTAGTCCGTGTTGACAGCCACAACGGCGGCAATCACCATGTTGCGGCCAAGAAACTATGATTCTATTTCCCGGCCGACCGGCGACTCGGGTGCATCGCTTAGTTCGTCTGTTTCGCGTTTGAAGGCCAGTAGGAAAATCGCTATCGCACCAAAGGTAATTGCGATGTCAGCGACATTGAATACCCCGGTTCTAATCGGGCCAATACCAAGATTGATAAAGTCTGTCACAAGTCCGTTATTACTCACGCGATCAATAAGATTGCCAACGCCGCCGGACAACACATACACGAGCGAGATAAAGCGTAGAAGCGGCATGTTTCGCTTGAGTACAAGAAAAGACAATAGGCCCAGCATCATGACGCAATTAGTCCCGACAAATAGACTTGTCCGAAAACTATTTGGTAAATTTGCGCCAAGACTCAGAAATCCTCCTGGGTTCTGCGCGTAATCAAGTTGCAACGTATCGGCGAAGTATGAGCGTGGTGGTTGATCGCGTAGTGAGTTCATTGCGATGCTCTTTGTGGCTTGATCGCAACCCACACAGGAACATAAAATAGTCAACGCCAGAAAAAGGCGAAATCGAGGGTCGTTCACGCTAATTCCTTACTTTTCGACCTTCTCCGCTGACTTCGCGGCCGTTTCCTTCTTCGCCGGTAGCAATCCGGGTGAGGGAAAGCCATCCCGCGGGCCAAGGAGTGCAACGATTTGTACCGCCCTGTTATAACGGGCCGACTGAGACGGCACGGGTTAATTGCTCGGCCAAATCGCGGCAGCTTGGGTATCGTTTGTGCGCGGCCTTCGCGAGGGCCCGTATCAGCACTTGGCGCTCGGTGTCGGAGCAGCCGTCCACGTTGGGGGCGGCCTCGAGGTGTCCACGCATGAGCGTCAGCACGTCTGGGCCGCGGAATGGTGGCCGGCCCGTCCGCAGTTCGGCGTAGACGCACGCGAGCGCATACTGATCGCTACCGGCGCCTACCGCTCCGCCCCAGACCTCCGGGGCCATGTACGCAGGTGCACCGACTGCGACACCCGACCCCGGAGTCGGTCCGGGACGGTCTGCCCGGGGGGCAATGCAGGCGTGGCCGTTCACAACATGGATCGTGTCCGGTCTCACATCGTTATGCGGCTGGTCATAGCCATCCAGTTCGCCGGCGACCTCCGAAATGAATCTAAGTAGTTCAGGCGCCGGTACGCCGGTCAGGCCCGAACGCTGGCACGCACGCAACCGCTCGCGAAGGGTCTCCGCTGCAGGCTCCGAGTGGTCATCCATATCTGCTGCAATCATCGTAGCACCTCCGTTATCCCACTTACCTCGCAGGCTGACTGGCCTGCCGTACGCATAGATCGTGCGTTGAACTTTGTCGAACGCCCCTGGTTAGGGACTCCAGAACCGACAATCTCGTTCGAACGCTGTCAGTAAGATTCTATCAATTAGCATGACTCGGGGCAAAGTCCCGGAAGATACAACTGCCGAGCGATTGCCAGCAGTGGTTCGCTCATTGTACTTTCTATACGTGTTTCCAGGTCCCAGTCCTCACAACGGATACCATACTCAAGCTCTAAGTACTCACAGAACTCCGCACTTAGTCTCTCTTGTGAGTGTGGCTCGATTAAGTTCAACGGCAGCGTTGACCGTGCCGCCGCCAATCAACATTGACTTCAGGAACAACGCGATCGGCGGCTC
>JANRMD010000626.1:0-5590 GCA_033761895.1 Pirellulaceae bacterium
GGGTTAGACACATTAACCGATGTGCGTTAGCACCGGTTTCCGCAATGTGAAAACCGCGGCTAACGCCGTGCGGTTAATAGTACTCGAGTGCGATCAACCCAAAGATTGTCACAGCTTAATTTTAGGGTTTGGAACATCAGCCGGAACGCGCTAGCGTCCGGTTTTCGCCGCGGCAACCGGTGCTAGCGCACTGCGGCTAATCCTAATATTTAAGTTTGACGCTCCACTAGCTGCATGAACCGGTCAGAAAGTCGCAGATAATTGACCGAATTGTCGCAATTTTGATCGAATTAGGCTCGACAGATGGTATCCTGAGGGCATCGATCGCCTCTGGAGTCTTCCAGAGGTAAGTCGATAGGTTCGGATGACTTCATGAATAGTTGATCGGCAACTTGCTGAGAGACTGGTGAATAAGTAAGCCGACGCGGTGCCTCGAAGGAGCTCACTTCGTCGGCTTTTTTTATTGTTGCTCGATGCGCAATTACGCGAACACGCCGCTCATCAACGTTGGCTTCTCTACTTAAAAAACATAGGTTGGGCAAACATCGGCATGCATGCGCGTTCTAATTCCCGCGATTTGAAAGCCATTACGGTATATGAATGAATTCGAGCGAAAAATTTTGATCGTCGGAGACGATGCGGAGCAGCGCGAGGAACTGCGTCACATGATTTTAAGTGGTTCAGATCAGCACTGCGAATTGTCGAACCGCGTAGCTAACGAACAGACGATAATCTCCAGCGAAGCTCGACTTGCACTGGGTGTCGAAGTGGCCGGGCTGGCGTTGGCGGAAGTGGACTACAAAACGGACCTCAACCATTTGACCGTCGATGCCGCCCGACTCTTTGGTCTCGCTCAAGACTTTCTGGTGGTGCCGCGAGCAACGGTTCACGGTGCATTTCATCCCGATGATCACGACGAGATGATGCTGCGGATCGAAGAGTCGCTTTCACCGACCGGCCGAGGTTGGTTCGCCATGGATCACCGAGTTCTGTGGCCCAACGGCGAGGTGCATTGGCTGCGGGTCCGCAAGCAAGTGTACTTTGAAGGAGAAGGCGTTGATCGGCATCCTGTGCGCGCCATGCTGGCGGTTCTCGATGTAACTGCGGAAAAGAACGCTGCGGAGATCGTCAGGGCCAGCGGGGAGTTTGTACGAGGTGTGCTTGATTCGTTGCCTGAACATGTGGTCGTCTTGGATAACCTCGGTACGGTTCTAGCCGTTAACCACCCCACCGATCGACATACCATGGAGAGTGGGGCGACGTTGAGCACCGCTTCGATCGGAGTCAACTACCTCGACCTGTGCCGACAATCTATTGCGAACGGTGGTCCCGACGTACACGCCATGATCGAGGGCTTGGAGGAGGTTCTGGCTGGCAAACGAGCTGATTTCAGCACTGAGTACCCGTGCTTGGCGCCCGGTCGTGAAGAATGGTTTCTGATGCAAGCCCAACGCATGCGATCCGAGAACGCAGGCGTGATTCTCAGTCATAGCAACATCACCGAGAGCCGCTTGGCACAGTTGCGACTGGAAGATTCCGAAGTTCGCTTCCGACGTCTGTTCGAAGCCGCCCATGATGGAATTCTGATCCTGGATGCGAACACTCGCAAGATCACTCACGTCAATCCGTTCCTCACGGCTCTGTTGGATTACCCCGCTGAACATTTTCTCGGCAAAGAGCTTTGGGAAATTGGTTTTCTGAAAGACAAACAGGCGAGCGTTCTGGCGATGCAAGAGTTGGATGACGTCGGTTCAGTTCGTTATGAAAGCTTGCCGCTAGAAGATCGTCACGGTCACAAACATCCCGTCGAGATGGTGGCGAACAAGTACGATGAAGGCATGCATCCGGTCATCCAGTGCAACATCCGTGACATTTCAGAGCGCAGGAAGCTTGAGCTGCAAACGCTGACGCAAGCCGCCGAGCTATCTGACCTTCATCGCCGTAAAGATGAATTTCTGGCCATGCTCAGCCACGAACTGCGTAGCCCGCTGGCTCCGATCGCCAACGCCGTCCAACTACTGGGACTGGCCAACGCCAACGAAAGCGCGCTCCAACGTCAGGCTCGGGGGATCATCGAGCGTCAGGTAAGTCAACTGCAACACTTGGTAGATGATTTATTGGAAGTGTCGCGGATCACGACGGGCCGCGTTCAACTACGCCAAGAACGTGTGGCTATCGGTGGTATCGTTGACGGAGCCATCGAGACCGCTCGTCCACTGATCGACCAACGCAAACACGCACTCACCATCTCCATACCCGACGAAACGCTGTGGTTGAACGCTGACGCAGCCCGCTTGGAACAGGTCGTCGTGAATCTGTTAACGAACGCTGCCAAGTATACCGAAGAAGGGGGCCAGATCTGGTTGAGTGTTGCGGCTGAAGGGAGCGAGTGCGTGCTTCGAGTTCGCGATACGGGAGTGGGCATCGCCCCCGCGCTGCTACCCAAAATTTTTGATCTATTCACTCAGGCAGAACGTTCACTCGACCGATCGCAGGGTGGTCTAGGTATTGGCCTAGCCTTAGTTCAACGATTAACAGAGTTGCATGCAGGTCGAGTCGAAGTCCAGAGCGTCTTAGGACAAGGCAGTGAGTTCACAGTCCGCTTGCCAATGTTATCCGCCGAACCCGCAGATACTAAGCATCACACCGCGATTAACAAACCGCCGAGCATTCGGCCCTTGCGAGTGCTCGTGGTTGACGACAACGTCGACACCGTCCTCAGTTTCTCAATTTTGTTGCGTGCCACCGGTCATGAAGTGTTCATCGCCCACGATGGCATCGCGGCGGTGGAGATGGCAACCGCTTGCCATCCAGACGTGATGCTCCTGGACATCGGCTTGCCCGGTTTGGATGGCTATGAGGTAGCCAAACGCATTCGTCAGCTGCCAAGTTTGAAAAGTGTCGTGTTAATTGCGCTAACTGGTTACGGCCAAGACACCGACCGTCAACGATCCTCGCTAGCAGGCTTTAACCATCACCTAGTAAAACCCGCCCGCCTCGAGCAACTACAGGAAATCCTCCGCAGCATCACTAGCTCCCTGCTCAGTAACTCCCTGCTTCGCGACACAGAACACGACGACACAGATTAGGGCAAGAGCAAGACCTCGGAGTAACACGCTGCTGCAAAGGAGATCGACACATTACCGCGGAGCGGTTCTGAGACAATAGCCGGTGGTAAGCGAAGCGTCACCACCGGAATATTCGCGACTCAAGGCCCGAGGGGCGGGAGAAATGAGCCCATCCGACGTTAGACCAAAATCAGTTTCTGTTGAAGCATTCACTAGGCTTGTACCACAAAATGGCTGCTGTGCTTGAGCGCATATTGAGCCAGCAGAGCCTCAATGTTCTCATCGCACGCGTAATACTGACGATCCAATTCTCCCAACGCCGTAGGTTGTTTTTTGGTGAGAGCGGCCAGTTGACGGCGGCGTCCCCCGCATGCTGTGGCAGGCCCTATAGTAGGCCCTTTAGCAGGGCCAGTAGTCCCGAAAAACTCTGTTGCCGCCTGCAGTATCCTTGCACGAGCCTCAGCGCCGATCGCTTTCAAGCCCTCCAGCGCGAACTGCCAGTGATCTCCAGAAGAATTCACGAAGTACTGAGTGTGGCCACCATTTCTGACTTCGGCGTCGTACATGAATACTGCGTAGTAGTGCTTTTGAGCCGCCGCTAAGTTTTCGAATCCTTGTTTGCTTAGCGCCTCAAACACAACCTCGCGCGCGTTCGAAACGCCGGACATGATAGATAACGCTTTGGCTGCCGCTGCTTGAACCTCCTCGTTAGCTGAATTCAATTCGCTGCGCAACAGCTCATCCGCTGAAGCGTCTGGGTTACGTGCATATGCCAACAGGGCTTCTGCGTAGCTGTACTCATAGGGATATTGGCCACTGAGTGGCTTTACAGCGTTGAGGAATGGCAAAAGTGTCTCATGGGGAATCGTGCAACCCGCAGCATTCAAGGCTCGTAGGATGTAGTGCACCTGCTTGTTAGCGATATTGAAGTAACTTGGCGACAGTAGGGTTGTGATCGCTCGTTCAGCGTCCATCGTCAGCAGCAACTTCGGCGCACGCCCGCTGGTGGACTGGTCTTGGCGATCCAGCAGTTTTGTGATGGCTGGGAACATCGCGTCCAGAAATTCTGAAGTGCACCGCTCGGCTTTGATTCCGCGTTGAATCCCCATCATCGCAAAGGAACGAACATAGTCGTCGGTGTCGTCCAGGGCCAAGAGTAGAGGTTCGATAACCTCGGACGTACCGATGTTGCCCAGAGCATTAGCTGCGTACTTACGGAAGTGCTCGTCAGTGTGCTGAACGTATGGCGCAAGTGGCTTAGCGGCTTCGGCGGGTGCGAGCGGTTCCAGGAGCCTAACGATTCGCTCGAAAGGAGATTTTGCATCACAGGCGTGACCACCAGCGCCGAATTTTGCCGCAGCAGTTTGCGGATTTTCCAGAGCCGCGATGAGCAATGGAACTGCTTTAATCCCGACTAGCTTAAGGCGATCTGCGTTGAAGTCATCATCGTCTTGCTGGAACAGGCGATCGATCATTTTCTGAATATCTTCTTGCGAGATATCATCCGGCACCGTCAGCGCCTGCCGCGCCGCGAAGTAATCCGCTGCTGCCCTTTGGTAGCTTGGTTGGGTCACCCAATCCAGAAACCCGCCACTCGCACGCTTCCCCGGTTTAAAGACTAGGTACGCAATGATTCCCACCACGATTGCAGCCAAGACATAAAAATAATTCATCGCGTGACTCGAGCAAGGATGCCAACACCACCCGAGTCCAACCCAAGCCGCGGATGATCACTGGTAGTTTGTGGCGTTACTAGCTTGAACCGCCTAACGCCTCTAATGGTCAGACTACGCGAATACGAACCGCCCAACCAGTGCACAGCTTGTCCGTGTACTATTATGGGTCATTCAGTCAAGGCTTCGCAAGATACAAAGAGTAGCTGAAGCGGGACCCGAAACCACGATCAAAAACACATTGAAGTTTGCTGTTACTGAGAAAAGCATAGAACCGTCAATTCTCGATGCTGCGCTCATAGAACTTTGGCATCGCGCAGACGGGCATGGGTTAGACAATGCGACGCATGCGACACGACCCAGTGGTCCGAAAAAAGTTAAACCGTTGCCATCATTGCAGAATTTTGGTGAGGTATCAGTCGAGGGATAACTTGCCGCCTTGGCAATTGCGGCAGTCGAAACCGCTTTTGCCGTCGCACACTTCACATTGAACGCGAGTTACCTTGGTTCCCATAATCGGCGTCTTGTTTACTTCATTGAACGCGATCTGCTGTTGAGAGTATGCGGTTGTAACTCCACCAACACACTTCGCGCAGTCAATGACACTGGTGCCTCCACAAACGAAACAAGTGAGTTCAGGCCAGATGCCCTGTTCGCGAAGGGCGAACAAGCGATTTCCTGCAATCTGCGTTCCAGCATGTTGATTGGAATCGAAATCCGTCGAATAGACAAATCGCCGAGGCAACTGTATCGGTGACTGGGAACTGGACCGCTTCGCGGTCAATTCGGTCAACAAACGTCGTTCGCCCGAGCCAAGTTCCAGTATCTTGTTTTCCAAGGTCACGTCGA